>JAUJON010000277.1 GCA_030447595.1 Thermosynechococcaceae cyanobacterium YX3bin19 | reverse complement strand
AGCGCGTCATTGATGTCAGTCTGATGGGCCAGGTTCATGGAGCAATGGCGGCACTGCCCCATCTAAAGCGTGAGGGACGTGGGGCACTCATTCACATCACCTCAGTTGAGGCCAGGCGCTCAATTCCGTACCAGAGTCCTTACTCCTCTGCAAAGCATGGAGTTGAAGGTTTTTTGGAATCCCTCCGCGTTGAGCTGCAGCATGAGGGGATTCCAATTAGTGTGACGAATATTATGCCTGCGGTGATCAACACACCCTACTACAACAAGGCTCGGACTAAATTAGGGGTTAAGCCGACAGGGGTACCTCCGTACTACCAGCCCAGCTTAGTTGCTGATGCTATTCTCTACGTTGCTGAGCACCCAACCCGTGACTTCATCGTTGGAGACATTGGCAAGATAGTCGATCTACTCCAACGGCTGTCGCCACAACTAATGGATGCCCTACTGCTGTTGATCGGCTTCCGGCTTCAGCGGACAAATGAGCCGAAGTCAGAGGATGCCCCAAATGGACTCTTTGAGCCAATGCAGGGCTACAACAGGGTAGAGGGTGACTTTGGTAACCTAGTAATACCCAGCATTTCTGATTGGTTCGACAGACATCCACCAGCCAAGTGGGGTGCGATCGCTTTTGGTGTTGGAGCTATAGCACTGCTGGCATCCTTAGCGTCTGGAGAAGGAAGCCAAGTTTAAGTGCAGATCACTTTACAAAAGTTTAAGATAAGCAAGAACTCATTGATGGTGAAAGGAGTATCAGGAGTGACCCAGCTCGACCAGCCGCTCTCCCAACCAGCGAAATTTACATTTGCTGGTAACCGGGAAAGTTCACGACAGGGAATTTTGATTGCTGGGACTATTTTTTGCCTATGGGCCAGTAGTCTTGTTCTTTTGCTCTCCCTTGATGTGGCTAAGCTTCACCCTATAGGAATTGTGCTTGCCATACTTTGGCAAATGTTCTTATATACGGGTTTGTTTATTACGGCTCATGATGCTATGCATGGGCAGGTATGTCCGCAAAACTCTAAAATTAATTATTTCATTGGTTCCTTGGCTCTGCTGGTCTACGGCCTTTTCTCTTATAAGCATCTACTCAAAAAGCATTGGGAACATCATCACTATCCTGCCAGTGAGCATGACCCCGACTTTCACGATGGTAAACACAGAAACTTCTTTGCCTGGTATTTTTACTTCATGAAGCGGTACTGGAGCTGGACCCGCTTGATTGGATTAATTATGCTTTTTCATGGGCTTCATCTCATATTTCGGGTTCCAGAAAATAACCTGACTCTCTTCTGGATGCTGCCATCGATTTTTAGCTCAGTGCAGTTGTTTTACTTTGGAACCTTCTTGCCACATCTAGAGCCAGAAGAGGGTTACGATGAACCCCACCGAGCTCAAAGTAGTGCCTACCCAGCTTTTTGGTCATTCATTACCTGCTATCACTTTGGCTACCACCAGGAACACCACGAGTATCCCCACGTTCCCTGGTGGCAGCTACCAGAAGTCTACAAAATGCGTGCCATTGCTGCTTCAGAGTAAAGGCAGCTGACTTCAGCCGCTCCACTGGCATTGAGACCTGTTTCCCAGGTTTGCAGCTTAACAAGCTAACATACAGTGCTTTTATTAGCGTTTCGCCTCCAATAATCGAGAAAAGTAGAAACGGGTTTTGGTCATGGCGGTTCGCTGAATATGCCAGCCATTACCTTCTAGGATTTTGACCACATCTGCTTCCCGGTGTAGATAGGCCCGCGTTGCCTTACTAGGACCTGGAAAGAAGTCGCCGACCTTCTTCAACAGAGTGTAGGCCAAAGTTTTAGGGGCAAAGCTAAGGATTAATTGCGACTCAGCAACTTCGCTGAGATGAGCAATCATTTCAGCCGCTTTGGCTTGAGGGTAGTGAATCAATACATCAAGACAAATTACTGTGTGATAGTGGCCGCTCAGGTTTTCTAAATCTTGAACGACGAAAGTGGGCTGTACTGCTTTTGGGAGCCCCCTTGAACGTGTCTTTGCCTCTGTAACCATCTTTTCGGAGATGTCGCTAGCGTAAACTTGTGCCCCTGCCTGAGCAAGCGGAATGCTTAAACTGCCAACTCCACAACCCGCATCGCAGACGGACAACCCAACTAAATCACCACTGGCCCCGAGCCATTCTAAAGCTGTGTCGATAGTCCGCTGGTGACCTGTACGGATATCACTCTGCACCTTATTAACGGTGCCATCTCCGTAGATTCGTCTCCAGCGCTCGAATCCGACGGTGTTGAAATAATTCTGGACGATGGTTTTATCATCAACTGTTTTCATGAGTCAGCGGTTGGTTCCAGTTCTTGTTATTGAATCTAGTACCATTTTTGCAGTGAGATGAAACTATTTGAGAAAATCTCGTTTGAGTTCTGGGTCTTAACGCTGCAGTTTTGGTTGAACGATCTCCTGGTAGTGTAATCACCGTCCCACCTGTTTTCATCTTCTATGCTTAGATAAAGACATCATCATGTGATTTAAGGAGTTCGCTGTGAATCTGTACAGTACTCA
>JAUJON010000016.1 GCA_030447595.1 Thermosynechococcaceae cyanobacterium YX3bin19 | reverse complement strand
GCGGGCTGCAGAGAAATGCCGGCTGAACTACGGCTTTTTTATTGGAGCCACAGCCGAGAATTTGCCGGACCTGCGGCAGGCTCACCCGACACCCGTTATCAAAATCTTTATGGGGTCAGCCCATGGAGCGCTACTGGTTGACCAGGAGGCAGCTCTAGAGCCAATCTTTGCTGAGGGCGATCGCCTGATTGCCGTCCATGCGGAAGATCAAGCCCGGATTAATCAGCGGCGGCAGCAATTTGCTGGAAACACCGATCCGGCAGTACACTCTCAAATTCAAGATAATCAAGCGGCACTGGCTGCAACCCAACTGGCACTGAAGCTTTCCCAAAAATACCAACGACGACTGCATATCCTGCACCTGTCAACGGCAGAGGAAGCAGAGCTATTACGGCATGAAAAACCCGCTTGGGTAACGGCAGAGGTGACGCCTCAGCATCTACTGCTCAATACCAGCGCCTACGAAACGCTGGGCACGCTAGCGCAGATGAACCCGCCGCTGCGATCGCCCCACGATAACGAAGTTCTCTGGCAAGCGCTGCTGGATGGGGTGATTGACTTTATTGCCACAGACCATGCCCCCCATACCCTGGCGGAGAAGGCTAAAGGATACCCGAACACACCCTCCGGCATGCCGGGGGTAGAAACTTCCCTGCCGCTGCTGCTGACCCAGGCAATGCAGGGACACTGCACGATCGCTCAAGTAGCGCACTGGATGTCTACAGCAGTGGCCCAAGCCTATGGTATTCCTCATAAGGGGGCGATCGCCCCTGGCTACGATGCGGATCTGGTGCTGGTAGAACTGGATACTTACCATCCAGTTCTGCGGCAGGAGTTGCTGACTAAATGTGGCTGGAGCCCTTTTGACGGCTGGGACCTGACGGGTTGGCCGGTAATGACGATTGTCGGAGGCCAGATCGTCTACGACAGGGGCAAACTGCATACAGAAGTTCGAGGCCGTCCCTTAACCTTTGAACCTGTATCATCCCGGCAGCAAGTACTTCACCCTTAATCAGGGAGAATTCTGCCTCAGCAGGAACTTTGCTAGCGTATCGGCGCAGTTCTAAGTCCCTTTAGGATGGGAAGCACTTTCCAAAGGCCAGCAGTAACCCTGATGACCCCTGGATGCAGATTTTCCTGAGAAGTAGCACCCATACAATACTCCGCTTTTGAGAGAGAAAGCGAATGGGTCATGCCAGATAGAAGTGTGGGATTGATAAACTTAAGGAGCGTTTGAGTTTCTAAACAAGTGATGGAATGTCCATTCTGTAATCATCCCAAATCCCATCGTCACGGCAAGACAAGCAAAGGCAGCCAACGTTACTTCTGCCCTGCTTGCCAACAGAGCTTCACTGAGACGTTCGATACGCTGTACTAGCGTCACCAAATCATACCTGAAGAGGTTCGCTTGGTCTTACAGTCCCACAGCGAAGGCAGCAGCTTACGTGGCATTAGCCGCATTACTGGACTGGCTTATGAAACGGTCGTCAGTGTGATTGATGCAGCCAGTCAAAAAGCACAAATGGTGCACAATCAAGAACTCCAAAACGTGGATACAGAATCCATTGGTGCAGATGAGTTCTGGTCGTTTGTTGAAAAAAGCAGAAACACTGCCACGACCAGGAACTAAACGTAGGGGACTGCTGGGTTGGCATCAGTCTTGCTAAGGACAGTGGTTTGATTCTAAGTGCTCGGGTAGGTAAGCACACCGATGAGTTGTACGCCTTTGGCGGGGCGAAGCCCTATGAGGAGTTGGTTGTCAGCACCGAGGGCAAAACCGCTTGTTGTGAGTGGGATACCGATGGTTGGGGTGGCTATGAACGAGTTTTAGGTGCAGAGGTTGACCACTACATTGGCAAGACATTGACGCAACGCAATGAGCGTACCAATGGAATTTTGCGGCAACAGAGTGGACGCTGGCATCGACGGCAGAACAAGTTTGGCAAAGTGTGGCAGCAGACGGAGGGGACGGTGCGATTGGTTGTCAGCTATTTCAACTGGATCTGGCAGCATTCTCAGTTGAAAACAACAGCAGCACAACGGGCTGGGTTAACTGATATGCCTTGGTCTTGGGCAGATTTCGTTACTTACCCCACACTTCTCTAGGGCACAACCCTTCCTGGGCTACTACTTGAATTCTGGTGAGAGGATTCTACTCTTGCTTACAACTCATCATAGAAACGACCAACCGTTTACTTCATCATCAATGGAAAATTACAGTTTCAGAACTGGCAGAAATTAAGCTAAAACTTCAGGCCCTGCTAGAAGCATTAGTTTGACCGATGCCTTGCAAGTAAGTTCTTCTCCTGGCTCTAGGATATAAAGCTGGCGAGAGTCCTCCAGCATAAAGGCAACTCTCTCAAAGTGCTTGAGTGTATATGGGGCGGTTTCGTGAGCAATGAATACATCAAGTTTTCCCCACCGCTCATAGGTACAAATCGGGTCGGGTTGCTGGCATCAAGGTTGAAGTCGTAGGCGATATTGCCTCGCTTCCCGCGTGAGAGCCTTACTTGTTCTGCATAAACAGCAGCCTGCTCCACGAACTGCGGCTTGGCCTGGAGCTGCACCATCAGAGCAAAGGGCGCGTTGGGCTTCTTGAGCTGGGGATCTAACTTTATCGATAATTGACTGAACAACTGCTTTAGGCTCTAGCTGAGCAACAGCTTGAGCATGCTTAGGAGATGGAAGACGCCGATACCACTCGGTGATCGCTCGACCAATAGCTTCGGGGTTATCCTCTTGGAGGAAGTGGGTGCTGTAGCCAATAAAGGCTGTTTCAACATTCTTGAGGTTTTCTACCGCCCATTGGGCAAGCTTTGGGGGCGTGAGCCTACCAGGAGAGGCATAGATCACAAGCTTAGGGATCTCAGCCCCTCGCCACCATGCAGCCATTTCTTCAAAGACCTTCCAGGTATCATTTGGCTTCCCTTCAATCGGAATCGTTTGAATCAAATCATAGATGGATTGCCTGCTCTGCCGGGTGGCGAAAGGTTTGCGGTAAGCCTCCATCTCCGTCAGGTTAAGGTCACGCAGGATTGAGGATGGGATGATCCGCTCAACAAAGAAGTTCTGATCAATCAGCAACTTTGGGCCCTTTTTAGGGTCACGAAAGCTTCGGAAAGTCTCCTCAATGGGTCCAAAGCTGGCATAACTCTCACGAGGATAAACGGGTGGGAGCGCTGCCTCCATATAGGCGATCGCCTTGACATTCTCTAAGTGACGCCAGGCATAATACTGACCAAGTCCTGCGCCCCAATCGTGTACTACTAGCGTGACGTTTTTGAGATCGAGCGCTGCAATAAAGGCTTCTAAATAGCGGGCCTGATTGAAGAAGCCATAGTTGATATCGGGTTTGTCCGACTTACCAAAGCCGATCAGATCAACCGCGATCGCCCGGCGGCCATCGCTTTCAACCCAAGGGATAACATTCCGCCAGAGGTAAGACGACGTTGGAATCCCATGCAGGAACAGAATCGGATCACCATTGCCGCGCTCAACGTAGTGCATGTGTGAACCGAGTACCTTAACGAACTTCGACTCGTAGGGAAACTCACTAGAGATTTTGGACAACTGCGGCTTGCTCGGAACCTGCGCTAAAACTTGATCTGAGTCCCAGGCAGAAACCGTCAATATTGAAATGACAAAGATTGACGTTATTAAGATTGCTGCTTTAGTAAAAGCAAGTTTGAACCTTTTCCAGGGCATCCGGGCTCGCTGATTAATGAAGTTGTTCTGCGGCATACCTAAAAGCTCCTATTGACGTTTGCATAATACGAAGCACAGCTACCTACACAAAAGGGGCTGCCAGCCTACAGCAATATCTTCAGGAGTTACGCACTTGCCCCCCAATTCTGGGGGGTCGAGGGGCCAGATCAAGTAAATGACCTATTAACTGCGTAAGTCCTGTTCAAGATACCGATTACGCTGTTTTTGGACGAAGGCAATAACCAAGTGTGCTGAATAGAACAGCGAGAATCCACAGGAGCGGACCGATAAACCCTGTAGGTAGCCAAGCGAAATAACCCGGCAGAATGAAGAACAAGAGCAAACCCAGCTCAGTCCAACCGATCATGATCAGGTTTGCCCAGTATCCAATGTGGCTATTTCGCCAGTTAAACAGGACGGCGATTGCAATTGCCCCAACCGCAAACCAAAGAATGTGAAATGCCCCCTGATAAATCCGCGCTTGTAGAATACCCGGTTCCATTTGAGTTGCAGCAAATTCAAATGTCCGAGCAACCACTTGAAAATGCCAAAACCCCCAGAGTCCATATAGGACTGCACCAATCTTATGAAGGGGAAGAGCCGCGACTTTCATACCTCACTCCTTGGTAATAAGCTGATTTGCGAGGCGTTACATAATGAATGCGCTAATTAGCAGTCTAAATAATTCCAAATTTGTTGAGTAGTCGGCAAGAATGGAAAGCATCTTCTCAAATATGGAAAGATGCAATGGACTTTAATGCAGTGGCACTGTTCGTCAAAGTTGTTCAGTACGGCAGCTTCTCGGAAACGGCTCGGCGGACTGGTATTCCCGTTGCGACGGTAAGCCGGCGCATCAAAGATTTGGAAAAAGACTTGGGTTTCTGCCTGCTAGAACGCTCCACTCGGTATCTACGCCTGACAGATGCAGGAGCAAGTTTTTAAGACTAAGCCAAACAAGGAGTAGAATCATTTGAAACTTGGCTATCCATCATTGATCGCTACAAGCAAGATCTATCTGGTACGTTTCGACTTTCTTTAACCCCAGGTTTTGTATCGTGGCGTAGATTATTACAAGACTTTCAAGCGCGCTATCCCAATGTCAGAGTAGAACTTTTAGTGACTGAACGCAGGGTTGATTTAATTGAAGATGGTATTGATGTAGCTTTGAGAGTAGGTGATCGCAAGAATGATCGGGCGATAGTTAAAAAACTAGGTGAATACCGTCATCTGCTTGTCGCCAGTCCAATTTTTCTTGAAAGATATAGCGAACCTGCAACCCGAACAACTTCTCACAACGCCTTGTGCTAGTTGGAGGGTTCCAACTGATTCACAGATCTGGTTGTTGGGTGATGAAGCAATACAAATCAACCCCTTTTTTTCAGGTCAATGATTATCTTCATCTCTTGGAGTTAGCTTTAGCAGGAATATATATTACCGAACTGCCACCGTTTCTAGCTCAAGAGTATATCGCTAGCAATCACTTGAAGCATTTACTGACAAATTATCCACTGCCTATGCGTGAACTTAATCTGCTATATCCATCCCGCAAGCAGCTATCTTGTTTGCAAAAACGTATGTTGATTTTTGTACTGAACAGGTAGTTAACTTATTTTAGTAGTGAGCAACTCAATTTTCAATCTATATCACAGCCGAGGACTTGCGGCATAACGGGGCGCGAGATAAGCGGAACCCCGACTTGCCCGATGCGGTAGCATCGAGGCGACAAAGGGCGAAGCGAATGCGGAGTCGAGCAGAGCGAGGATTTCCGTTCCATCAAGTTTGTTGGGCGTCGTGAGCTGAGGAGTACAGGTTTGAGCGACTTGATCCAATGGAATTTTGCGGCAACAGAGTGGACGCTGGCATCGACGGCAGAACAAGTTTGGCAAAGTGTGGCAGCAGACGGAGGGGACGGTGCGATTGGTTGTCAGCTATTTCAACTGGATCTGGCAGCATTCCCAGTTGAAAAACAACAGCAGCACAACGGGCTGGGTTAACTGATATGCCTTGGTCTTGGGCAGATTTCGTTACTTACCCCACACTTCTCTGGGGCACAACCTGAAAAGTTCAGTCATTCAGTGGCCGATTGGCTATAGCGGTGATACTGCTAGATCCTGTGCAAAGATTGGTGTCTTTGCCAGTGATTTGCTGATAGTCCATCTAGTTATAACAATAGGAATGTTACCTACATACGATGACTACAAGGCAGTTCTAAAGCAGAGGTAATACCTTAGAACTGCCTTCTAACCGGAAGAAATTTCAAATCTCAATTAGTTTATAGACCGTACATCCAGGTAATTAATAGAGGAGTCACCACCGTTAGGATTAGATTCAGGGGTGCCCCAACTCGTGTAAAGTCCAAAAACTTATAGCCACCAGGCCCGTAAACCATTGTGTTGGTCTGGTAACCGATAGGGGTCATATAGCTATTGGAGGCCGCAAAGGTGACGGCAAAAATGAAGGCCAGCGGGTTGAGACTAAGAGTTTTGGCGACTTGAGCTGCGATCGGGATCATCAAAACGACCGCAGCATTGTTCGATAGAATCTCTGTCAGTACAGAAGTCGCAATGTAGAAAAGCATTAAGAGCCAAAATCCTGAAAGGTTCCCGCCCAAAGCCACCAAGTTATTAGCTAGCCATTGGGTTGCGCCTGAATTTTCCATTGCCACGCCCAGGGGAATCAGTCCGGCCAAGAGAAAAATAATATCCCAGCGCACTGCACCGTATAGCTCTCCTGGCTTGAGACAGCCCGTTAGAATCATTAGTACAACCCCAGCCAAGGCACTCACCAAGATCGGCACCCAATCAAAGGCAGCCAGCACCACAACGCCTAAGCCGATCGCTACCGCAATCCCAGCTTTATCGCGGCGTAGCGTTTCTACATCCTGTTGCTCCATCACGAGTAGATCTGGGTTGGTCTGCAAGCCGAGAAAACTTTGCTTGGGGCCCTGGACCAGCAGGAGATCGCCGAAGCGTAGGGGGATTTTACCCAAGCGATCGCGGGCAAGTTCCTGCCCACGACGGATTGCTAACACAGTAGAGTTGTAGCGTTGGCGGAACCGCAGATCTTTCAGAGTCGAGCCGACCAAGTCAGAGTTGGAGAGAATCAGAACCTCTGCAACGCCTTCCTCTCCGGAACTGAGATCTTCTTCTAAGGACTGCTGCCCAAACTGAACATCTGGAAGGATGTCAATTCCGTTTTCCGTTTTAATTTTGAGTAGATCTCCCCGGCTACCCCGCACTAGTAGAATATCTCCAGCGATTAGTCTCTTGTCAGCCAGAGGTTGGGGAAAGTGAATATCATTACGAATAATCTCCAGCACGTCGACATCAAACTTCCGCTGCAGGCCGCTACCGCGCAAGGTTTGCCCCACGAGGTTGGAGCGGGGCGTAATTACCACCTCACTGACGTAATCTTTCATGCCGTACTCTTGAGCGACCCCATCAATGGCGGGTTCTTTGCGCGCTGGCAGCAGTCGGGGGGCAGCAAACGCAAGATAGATCAATCCAATCACAAATGTGGTTAATCCCAAGGTCGTAAACTGGAATAAACCGAAGGCACCGTAGCCCAATTGCTCGGACAAACCACTTGCCAGAATGTTGGTCGAGGTGCCAATCACTGTAATCATGCCGCTCAAAACAGTCACAAAGGATAAAGGCAGCAGTAGCTTGGAGACAGAGATTCCCTGCTTGCGACACCAGTCCTCCACAATTGGCAGAAACACAGCAACGACGGCAGTGTTGTTGATAAAGGCACTGATCGGACCGACAATTACCCCCATCGCCAGAATCTGCTGCGTTGGATTTTTGCCACCCCACTTCAGCAGCAGGTCACTGAGCACTTGAATCGCACCCGTGCGGGCAATCCCGGCACTGAGAATAAACATGGCGAGTACGGTGATTGTGGCTGAGTTGCCAAAACCGGAGATGCCTTCCTCCGGACTAACAAGTCCCAGTAGCATTAACAGGACTGCAATGGCGATCGCCGTGATATCCACAGGCAGCCATTCACCCACAAAGAGAACCAGTGCCAGTAGAACAACACTAAGGGTCAGAACAATAGACATAGGCTAGGTAAATTGCTTATAGAACAGTTCCCCCCCCGGTGAAGTGCTCTGGTAGTTGTGCCACTCTGCGATACCAAAAGCATCTCTGTAGTGACGTACACTGGTGCACTGAGGTTTCATCGTACAGGTGCTGAACTTAAAAATCAATTGAAACTCAAAACATTTGTAGTTCAAACCTATGTTTGTACTAATTGCATTGGCAGTAGCTATGCAGTTTGCAGTCCCCGGATGCGTTGTGAAACAGTCATTGTAGAATAAGAGCCTGCTGCGTCTGCTTAGTAAGCATCTGCTATATGAGCTTTGCCAAACTCCGCTTACCCTATCTGAATCTCAAGCGCCCGGCCCTGCCTGTCCAATTGATGCTTTTGGGGCTAGTGATCACACTGGTCTATGTACTGGCAGCATTGCTAGCTCCTGCTTTTCAAGCCTGGGGCTGGCTGCAAAATCCTACAGAATTCTTAAGTAATCCGATCCATGAGCCGCCTTCCGCTCAATTTTGGTTTGGCACTAACCAGCAGGGATACAATGTTTTCTCCCGCACCTTGTTTGGTTCTCAGGCAGCCCTACAAGTGGTAATTGTTGCCACAATACTGAGCTTGGTGATTGGGGTGCCTCTAGGTCTAGTCAGCGGTTACTTAGGGGGCAGACTGGACCGGGTACTACTGTTCTTAATGGACACTATTTATACTCTGCCAGGGCTGCTTTTGTCTGTAACTGTGGCGTTTGTGGTGGGGCGAGGAGTATTGAATGCGGCGATCGCTCTCAGTGTTGCTTACATTCCCCAGTATTACCGAGTGGTTCGCAACCATACTGTCAGTGTCAAAACTGAGCTGTTTATTGAAGCGGCTCAGGCCCTAGGAGCTTCAACTTGGGCAGTGCTGTCCCGCTACCTGTTTTTCAACGTGATCCAGAGTGTACCGGTGCTGTTTACCCTGAACGCCGCAGACGCAATTTTGACTCTGGCGGGCCTCGGTTTTTTGGGCCTTGGCCTACCGGAAGAAGTTCCAGAGTGGGGATACGACTTGCGCCAAGCACTTGATGGTCTTGCTACCGGCATTTGGTGGACCACCTTTTTTCCTGGCTTGGCGATGACGCTGCTGGTCGTAGGGCTCTCCCTTCTGGGAGAAGGACTCAATGAATTTATTAATCCGCTCCTACGCCGGGAAAACTGGAATCGTCAATAGTTGCCTTCAATTAACTTAATGGTGCTGGTTCAAAACGCTTGGCTAGAAGGCAGCATCTAAGGGTTTCCTGTCAACAGGAACCAACCGCTCCGTCCCGGCGCTGATCCCCCGCTCCTTCAATGCATCTGGATGAGAGCTCTCTAACCGTGTGAACACCGCCGAAAAACATGTTTTTACGTTTCCAGAGAACGACTTGATCGCCAGGGTAAGCGGCACTGGCAACGGCCTGCTGATTAAAGCCGGGTTCAATGCTCAAAACGTTGTTTTCCCAGTGAATGCGAGGACTATTTACCGCTGACTCAACTGGCATCTGAAAGTCAACAATATTGGAAATCACTTGCAGAATTGCCGTTCTAATCCGGTTAGATCCTCCAGAACCAAGGACAATCTCTGGTTGACTGTCCTTAAGCACTAGGGTTGGGGCCATCATTGAAGAAATCCGTCGATTGGGTTGCCATTGGTGAAACCCCTGCGGGTTTAAGTCTGCCTCGCCCAAAATGTTATTAACCATGATACTGGTGCCAGGAATGATGTAGGACGATCCTTCGCCGCTAGTGGTTGTGGCGCTGGCTGCGTTACCCTCATTATCAATGACACTGATGTGTGCGTCGTGCTTCCCCATTTACTCGATTCGGTTAACTTGTGCTCGTATTGAGTCAAATGCTCTGCCGCTAAAAATGTTCTGGCAAGGTCCGTTTGGTATATGTTGGCATCGTAACCATCCTTTCTAGCCTCGTTGGTTAAGCGCATGACCTCCGTCAAGATTTTTAGGTGCAGGGGCGTGCCAAAACCAATCTCAGCTAAGTTAATCCGAGACAACAGCTCTAGGGCAAAAGCGATCAAGGCACCCCCCGAACTGGGTGGCGGATTGGTCAAGAATGTATTGCCACGGTAATTAATTACCAGTGGTTCCCGCTCAAGCACACGATAGCTCTTTAGATCTTCTAAGGATATGTCCACCGCGATCGCGACAATCCTTGACTAACTGCTGGGCAATTTCCCCCTCATAAAACTCCCTTGGTCCTGACTGAACTAAGTGGGGTTAACGTCGCGGCAAAATCTTTCATCAACAGGCGATCGCCTGCTTGTAGCAGTTTCCCTGCGGTGCGAAGATCTGTCTTCCTGCTCTAGAGGCAACCAGAACTGGTTCCAGTAGCTTGAAGCAAAAAGATTGAAAGCTGCTTAGCTCTACCCCATTTTCGGCGTAGTGAATTGCGGGTTCAGCCACAGCCGCAAGCGGTAACCTACCCAGTTTTTGCTGAATCACAAAAACTCCCCTCAAATTACCAGGGACAGCCATAGAGCCAAGACCAATATGAAAATCTTGGACTGCATCCCCAAAGTTCACTTCAATCGGGTAAAAGTCGAGGTCGTCTATGGCTTTTTTGTGGAGCGGTGTTTGGGTAAAAAAGTCAAATAGAACGTTTTTATTCGCTTGAGTGTGGGCTAAAAGAAAACCACCCCCCCCTGCAGAGGTTAGAGTAGGTTCCGCTACGAAGGAAGCCAGCATTGCGGCTGATACTGCGTCAAAAGCATTACCGCCTAGTCGAAACATTTCGATTCCTGCGTCTACCGTTTTTTGATGACCGGCAGCAATGACGCCGTTAGCTTTTTGATTCATGGTGAGCCAAAAAAAGAGTGCTTGCCCAGGCCCTTGATGGTACTAGACACAACACTCCTACGCTACATTGATTCAGCCGTAAGTACTTAAAAAATAAAACTAATGAGAGCTCTACAACCTAAAGACTTGGCGTTTTACCAGTTTCAGCTTGGCTAGGGGCGGTGCCTACCTCACTGTAGCCCATGTTGCTAGCAAGCTCTCGAAATAAGGAGATTTGCTCCTCAAATTCGAGTCCTTCCGTCTGACTCAGCAAATTATTGATTGATTCAGTAGGTTGATAGTTACTAGGCATACCAACTACCGTATCGCCCATCGCCTGTGCCCAAGCGTACCAAACCATCAATTGATTGTTTTCTTTCAGAGCACCGTAGTCGCGAGAGTATTCTGTATCTTTCCCTTCTACAACATCCCGCATGACTGTTAGTTGCTCATCGTCCGAGAGATTAAAGTAGTCTCCTAACAAAACAGGAGCAAGTTCTGGATCTGTTGCTTGTGGGGCTGCTGATGTGATTGAACTCCCCATCTTTTTATAGACCAGGTAGAACCAGGCCAATTTTGCATCAGTATCTAGGTTTTCAAACATTTGCAGAACTGTCTGAGTCTTCTCGGGTAAAAACTCAGCAGAGCTAGTATTAGGATTTTGAGGCATAGTTTATTTCCTAATGAGATTTAATTGACTTAGACAATACCACTTTATCTTCCGAGAGCGCCTCTCAGAAAAAGAGGTATTAGAGATGCAAATCAGTCTTGAAAGGTTGCCCCTCTTCAAGCATTTGTGACAAGGATCTACCTACAGGGGAGTAAAAATAGTGGGGATCATTCCAATAGAATGTTGAGATACCAGTAAAAGTTCTCCTAGGAGCAATCTATGAGCGGATCATCTACAAGCAAAGGTGATTATCAACCCGAAGATGCCCAACGCCAAGCTGAAGCAGCTACTGAAGACCGAAATAACGTACGAGTACCTGTGGATGTTTCAGCCGATTACGAGGCATCTAAAAACTATAGCGTTAGTGAGGTTGACAAGAGTGGTGGCGGAGCTGAAGCTGCTACGCGAAACATCCCCGGAGCCGAGAAAACAAAACCGGAGTTTGAGTCAACAGGCGAGCCTGATGATTACCGTTCAATGGCTAAGGATGTCAATCCCAATGTCTAAATTGCTTTAGCTTGCCACAAGTACTGAATAAAAGAATTAGCCTGCTTCTATCTCATGAGCACAGGCTTGAATTTCTTGAATTGAGAAAATAGCTTCAAATTTTAGACCTGCGTCTCGATATAAATCAGCTCCCCCTTGTTGCCGATCTACTAAAGCAATGATGTGGTTGACTGTGTAGCCGCAAGAGCGCAAACGCTCCACTGCCTTTAAGGCAGATTGGCCTGTTGTCACCACGTCTTCTAGTACCACCACCCTGCTGCCTTCCAGGAGGGTAGGGCCTTCAATAAAGGCTTGGGTCCCGTGCCCTTTGGCTTCTTTTCGGACAATTAAGGCTGGGATGCCCCCTGGCTGAGGCCTATTTTTAAGCGCAGAAATGACGCTAACGGTACTTACAATTGGATCAGCGCCTAAGGTTAATCCTGCTACGGCCTGAGTTTCTCCTGGCAATAGAGATACTAGCAGTTGAGCGATAGCCAAAGCTCCCTGGGGATGAAGGGTAACCTGTTTACCATTAATGTAGTAGGAGCTCCGTGCTCCTGATGATAAAACAAAGTCGCCCCTACGGTAGGCGAACTTGCAGAATAACTTGAGTAACTCTTGACGTAAAACACCGATATCTTCGGTCAGCGCGCCTGCTGTGGGCGGGTTGGCTTGTCTTGCTGGTGTTCCAGCAGAGATGGTCTGTATTCCATCAGTCATGGGTGGGTAAGCTAAATTGAAGAAAATAGAGGATTCAACCAATGCGGGTGAGGTTTGAACAATTGATTGGTATAGTCGTGCTGACTATGTGTCCTGTTCCCTATGGATCCAGTGTATTTGCAGAAGAGGAGATTTCAAGCGCCAGCGAAACGATTCCTGAAGTGGTTGACAGGGCTGCAATCCAATCTTCTGGTGGTTTTTTCGAACAACGCACGACTGGCGCTGACGCCCGCTTTCTTTTTGGTATTGGCTATGACGAGAACAGACTTGCTAAAGATGCTCAACGGATTGAAGTTATTTACCAAGACCTGCTAGAGCAGCAGGCTTCCAGGGGGCCAATTCTACGGACGCCAGATTTAGCTAACCCCTACAGTACCTCAGTCCACTCAATCAAACAAGATGGCAGAAATCCAGCACCGTGAGTCCTAGCTAGCCAATTAGCAATAGGTAAGCAGCTCTAGCAGCAGTCTGTTTTACGGACCCTAGTCCGCTTAGCCTTAAAAAGTCCAGGGTGCAGGAGTTGAACCTGCCTGAGGCGAATTATGAGTTCGCTGCCTAAACCGCTCGGCCAACCCTGGGTAAGTTCCTATTGTATTTTGACACTACAGCTTAACTTTTATGGCCGTTAGTGAACTGTAGTTATCCAGCTAAAAGCCCATCGATTGAGTCTTTGTAACTAACATTACTCGCTATATTAAGGACTGGATGCTAACGCTGGCAAGTGCGCCTCAAGATTTACCAATCTCAATTTTGGCTTGGTGGCATAAACTGTAGTAGGGTAAGCATGATGAGATTGAATTCAACTATCGCGCTAACAATAATCTTACTGGCTTCTATGCTTGTAGTCGGCACCATTAGTGGTGTTTGGGGATTTTCCTTTGGTCGCACCGCACTTAAAGGGGTTACTCAACCTGCTATCAGTCCTGTTCTAGGTGGGGCTGCCAACAGAAGCAAGCCACAGCAAGCAACTTTTGTTCAAGAAGAAGATATTTTAGAGCAGGTTAAAGCTCGTACCAGCAGCATTACTAAGCGCTGAAGAGCAGATAGACAGGTAGCTCAAAGCACTTTAACTTCAGCCAGTTTCGACGGCGAACTTTTTCTCAGTGATAGCGGCAATGGTTCAAATCTGTACTCTATCGCCCTACTTACGAGGAGGATGATTACTCCACCAATTGGATATTTAGTCGTCGCGGATACCGTCCCGGCTGAGGCAATGACTCGATTGGATGGGCCGGACGTTTTGCTGCGGCTATTTTTGGTTCTGATATTAATTGCAATTAATGCCTTCTTCGTGACTGCTGAGTTTTCTATTGTTTCTGTCCGGCGATCACGAATTGATCAACTGGCGGAGGCAGGAGATGCCCCAGCAAAGAATGTTCAGGAGTTGCAGAAAAGTATTGACCGGCTGCTTTCAACGGCCCAGCTAGGTATCACCCTCTCCAGCCTAGCCTTAGGGTGGATAGGAGAAACCACAATGGCTTCTGTGGTTGAGGTCTGGATGCAGTATTTGCCTTTACTTAATGGAGTGCGTACCCCCTTAGCTCATTCTTTAGCAATTCCCATTGCATTCTTAATCATTGCCTACTTGCAAATTGTTCTGGGTGAGCTTTGTCCTAAGTCTGTGGCCTTACTGTACCCGAACAACTAGCACGCTTCCTAGGTCCGCCAAGCCTAGCCATCAGCCGTTTCTTCAATCCCTTTATTTGGGTTCTCAATCAATCTACTCGCTGGCTGCTGCGTTTGGTAGGGGTTCAGTACACAGGGCCAGGGATGGTCTAACCAGCTTACTCCAGAAGAGATTCAGTTAATTATTGCTACCTCCACTGAGTCTAGTGGTTTAGAGGCAGAAGAACGAGAATTACTGAGCAATGTGTTTGAGTTTGGGGAAGTGGTGGCTGAAGAGGTCATGGTCCCTCGAACTAAGATTGATGCAGTTCCAATTACTGCTACGTTCCAAACACTATTAAATGAGGTGGCAAACACCGGGCATGCTTGCTACCCAGTGATTGGAGAATCCTTGGACGATATCCGCGGTCTGATCTACTTCAACGAATTGGCTAAACCACTAGACCAAGGGATTCTAGCCTCAGAAACTTTAATCCAACCCTGGATTCAGCCGGCGAGATTTGTCCCGGAAACAGTCTTGCTAAGCGACCTATTACCACTGATGCAGCGTTCCGGTAGTGGTGTGATGATTGTTGTTGACGAGTTTGGCGGTACTGCCGGGATTATCACCCTCAAAGACTTGGTTGCCGAAATCATTGGCCGCGCCTATGAACCTGCAGGTGCGAACGAAACTTCAATTCAAATGTTAGATGAGCATACGTTTGTTGTTCAAGCTCAAACAGACCTAGAAGAAGTAAATGAGCAGTTACACCTGAATTTACCGTTCGTAGATGAGTACCAAACCCTAGGTGGGTTTGTCCTTTACCAGCTACAGAAAATCCCTGCTGCAGGGGAAGTTTCCTACTATGAAAATTTAGAGTTTATAGTCTTATCGGCTGAAGGGCCCCGGCTCAACCAAATTCAGATTCGGCACTTAGAGGCCCACTCATCCACCGGGCCGCAAATGGCTGATTCAACGGTTCCTAACAAAATGTCTACAGACAACAGTCATCCAGCACAGTCCTGATAAAACGTTTGTGGTTTACCCAAACTACCGACCTATCCTAGACCGCTTTGAGGTCTAGGAGAAAGGCCGCCTGAGGAACCTGAGTGACCTGACAATCTTGGATAACAGAGCCGCTCAGTTAAGCAGTCCCGGTAAAGGTGATATCGGGAAACCGAGCCTGCGCTTCAGTTACAGGGCGCTTTCTACCTTCTTCCTGCCAGTAGTTGATGACTTCAGTAGCCCTGTTGAGGATTTCAATTCGGTCAACTTCGGAAATCCAGCGTTTCTTTTCTAACTCTGTTTTAAGCTGTTCCCAAGCATCATCTCGGGGCCAAAAAAAGTAAGAGGTTAGGGGACTAGTCCCTTTACCAACAACTTGATCAACGGCAAGTGCAACGTTCTCATCGAGCCAGAGCACCTTCAAAATAAACTTTGTCAATCACGCCTCCAGGTTAATTTTCCCGCTTTCTAGTAGCTTTGTAGTCTTTGATCTTATTCTAAGAGATGAAGATTGTACTACATTCTAGGTAAAGATAGGATTGGCAGGAAAGCCTTGGATCCATTTTCTCCACAAATCAGCATCTTTCAAGCGCAAGCCGTTGCTGCTATAGTCATTTTTGATATCGATGGGGTGATCCGAGATGTATCGGGGTCCTACCGTCGTGCTTTAGCAGACACGGTTGAGCATTTTACGGGTAGTGCCTACCGACCTACTCAGACCGAAATAGATTCTCTAAAGTTGGAAGGACTCTGGAATAACGATTGGGAAGCATCCCAAGAAATGGTCTATCGCTACTTTGAAACCCAGGGATGTTCCAGAGCTACAGTCAACCTGAATTATGAGACGCTAGTGGCTTTTTTCCAAGCCCGATACCGGGGGCCAACACCACAAAGCTGGACTGGCTATATTCAGAATGAACCGCTACTCATAAGTTCCCGTTACTTAGAGGCTTTGTCTTGCTCAGGCATTTTCTGGGGGTTTTTCAGTGGTGCAACTCGGGCATCAGCAACCTATGTGTTAGAACGGCGGCTAGGTTTACGGGCTCCAATTCTGGTTGCCATGGAGGATGCTCCTAGCAAACCTGATCCAACAGGTCTAGTGGCGGCGGTCAACCAACTGGAAGCCCAGTATGAGGTTGGGGCTAATTTACCTGTCCTTTATGTTGGAGATACGGTAGCCGATCTGTACACTGTTCAACAAGTAAAGGCTATCCACCACTCTCGAGCTTGGATTGGGGTAGGGGTTGTGCCGCCTCACGTTCAGGACTGGGCGAGGTATGCAGCCCGGCTGCAGCAATCTGGCGCCGTCGTGGTCTTAGAGAATGTAGAACAGTTGACACCAGAAAGCATTTTTTCCCTAACTCTAAGCCATTAGAGAGAGCTGGCTGTCAGGGGGTTGGTAACCTAGATGCTTCCAGGCAGCAGCAGTGGCAATCCTGCCGCGGGAAGTTCGGTTGAGGTAGCCAATTTGCAGTAGGTAAGGTTCGTAGACTTCCTCAATGGTTTGGGCGTCTTCGCCAGTTGCTGCCGCCATTGTCTCTAGACCCACAGGTCCACCGTTGAAGTGTTCAATCATCACCGTCAGCAAACGGCGATCGGTCCAATCCAGCCCACTGGGATCGACGGTAAATAAGTCTAACGCTTCATTGGCGATCGCCTGGGTCACAGGAGCGACCGCATTCACCTCTGCATAATCTCGCACCCGCTTCAGCAGTCGGTTAGCGATTCGAGGCGTTCCCCGGGCCCGGCAGGCCACTTCAGCAGCAGCATCGGGGGTGATCTCAGTTTGGAGAATTCCTGCTGTTCGCAGGACAACCTGAACCAGTTCATCCGTTTCGTAAAACCGCAACCGCTGGATAAAGCCAAAGCGATCGCGCAAAGGAGAAGATAAGGCTCCCACACGAGTCGTCGCCCCCACCAGGGTAAAAGGGGGCAACGGGATACTGCGCGTCCGGGCACTTTGCCCCTTACCAATTGTGATATCCAGACGGAAGTCTTCCATTGCCGGGTAGAGCAGTTCTTCCGTCATCCGGGCTAGCCGGTGGATTTCATCAATAAACAGCACATCTCCCGGCTGCAAGTTCATCAATAAACCGACAATATCGCGGGGACGCTCTAGGGCTGGGGCACTGCTGACTTTACAGTTCACCCCCATTTCCCCTGCCAGGATTAATGCGATCGTGGTTTTACCCAGGCCTGGCGGTCCGTAGAGCAGTAGATGGTCTAAAGGTTCTTTCCGAGATTGAGCCGCTTGGATAGCAATCTGCAACACCTCTTTCAGCTCTTTTTGCCCTACGTAGTCAGTAAGCTGCTGGGGCCTCAGCTTCTCATCATGCTTGCCGTTGCGCTCATCACTCATCGCTTTGGACTCTAAAAGCGACCCAGGACGAACTGATTGATCGGCAGAAATCGCACAATCGGAATCAGCCGCTCCAGAAAGAATCTCTTTCTGTTGTACTGATGTAGCCTGTTGCTTAGAAGAAAGGATTGCCATGACTGACTACCATCTTAGTTGAACCTACTTTAGTTAACCTGTGCTAGTCTGGCAAGCCCTGGAAAAAGTGGAAGTGAGAGATCCGGTTGGCTTCATTGGCTAAATTCCTGCCGTTAAAGAGCTGGCAACCTGCAGATCCAACTACGGTACCGCTGACCTCTGCAATAAAAGCCTTGTAGTGTAATTCCTGGCGAGCGTGGTTAATAAACTGGACTGTGACCTCAAGCCAATTGGACCGGATAGAGTGCTCAGGAACATCGTTATCTCGCCACAATTGATAAAAGTGCTTAGCAATTAGGGTGTCTTCGTGTAGATAGGCTTCCCTAATGTTGATGGTGCGTTCCGGCAGCCTCATTAACTGAAAATAACTGGACTATACCTTCTTGCAAACTTTTTTCTACCTACTAAGCTTGCCGACTATTGCTCCCTATAAAGGGCTTTGACGAGCGCTGTAAGATTTTCCAACTAGCGCTTGCGGTGGGCTAAGGTACGGGCGATCGCCGCAGACTATTACCGCAAAAGTCTTCAATGCAAGGTGCTCCAGAAGTAGACCAATAGTCCTAGTAGTCTGCCTAAATTCTACAAAATCTCCGTTCAGAGTTCAAATTATTGCTTTGCAGACAAGGGCTAGAGCTACAGCAAGTCAATCATCCAGACTATGAAGCTGTAGCTTCTAGAGAGGCGCAGGCTCCATGAGCCTATCTTGATTAACCTGAATCTCCTCCTTTAGATACCTCCATTTCTATCCAAAGGCTAAGGAAGTCTAGCTATCATAAGAATCAAGATGAACTATATAAGGGGCCGATTGTCAATTATATTTAAAATAATTTAATATAGAGCTCCATACGCTGAGGCAAGTTTGCTGGATGTCTATAGCAGGAGCAGCTGGGGAAAAGAGCTTATACATCAGAACCAAGCAGAATCGAGCGCACGGTCCTACAACAGTTGTCTAGAATCTGGTGTTCTGGTCCGTGCTATCTCCGCAGGTTTCAAAGCTAAGGGGTTGATTATTGATCAAAACCCCTAATGTGCTTAGGCAGCGCTTCGTTCTTCAGATACAGTTTGCACAGCAGTCTCTACTAGTCAATGCAGCATCCAGCTCGTTCCCTGCTGAATATTAGCCACTTTAGATTATTCCCCTCCAGACAGCCCTTTCAGAGACGTTTGTATACGCAAAAACAAATAGAAAAATCTTTACTTCCTTAAATTTCTATGCCTACTGATATCTTGCACAACAAGTATGAAGCTATGAAGCGCGAAGAGTTTTTGCTTCCTGGAGCCAAGCTCAAAAATCGTATTTGGAGTTTCGGTATTCCATCTTGGTTATTTGGAATTACTGATAGGAGCGTTGCTGCAATTGCTGACGGCCACCTATCTGCCATAGAACTTCTATGGTTATGTATAGCTTCTTTCTTCTTGGTAGGTTGGCTGTGCTTGAAGCCAGAGGAAATCTCAAGTAGCAGTAATATAGGCGTGTTGCAAAACTACCGATCCAGTTCGGGTTCTTACCAAGACGAAGTCTATCTATGCACAGCTAAAGCGAGAATGTTGGAGTTGCAAACGCAACATCTAATCAGCCAAGAGTACATTTTGCCTGTTCCTGATCTCTGCCAAATCTCTCACTTACTAAACTTAAAGCACCTGGAAAAAGTTCACGGTTTTAGTCTCAATACCCTCAGAATCAGTGACGTTAGCAATTTTCGTCACACGCCCATAGGGGGCATGATTAAATTTAAAACTATTTTAGATTCTCCAATTAATGCTTTGAGAATTTGGCGGCAACCAATTGTTGAAGTGGGATTGATATTGCATACTCCCTATACTGTTGAACTTGTATCCCACTCTACAACAGCAAAAAAATAACCGTCATCTTTAATGCTCTTCCTCTAAATGATACTGAGCATAGATTGTTGATCGATATTTACAGCGATCTGGGCTGGCCCAGGCTATTTCTGCAAATTCTTTTGCATATCGCCGCTTGTTTAACCCTTTTGAGGATTTGCCCTATTTACGCAAATTATCTGAAAGAAACATACACCGTTCATTCAGCTTAAGTAGGGTTTCAGATCACGAAACAATGTGGCTTTTTAGAAGATTTGTTGACCTATACGGCTCGAGCCGAGAACCCTCCCAACCAACTTTGGCTGCTGAAACAAGCTAAACCTTTGGCGCAGGTACTTATGGCTACTGCCAGGCTTGTTATCCTACTCTAGATCAGAAAGTACTTTGAGCCGGATAGTCCGCGAGGTCCCGTTGTTTTCCGGGTTGCCAAGCTGCACTTCCATCACTTCTCCCGCTAAACCATTGAGGCTGTTCAAGAGCGATCGCAGGTGGGGTGTACTGCTACCACTATCCAGGTAGAGCTGCTCAGCTAGGCTGTTAAGCCGTTTCCAGGTTGTGTAGAGCTTGACCATTGTCTGTTCAAGCTGAGCTGCCTGGTTGACCAGCTCGGCAGTTGAATTTAAGCAGTCTAGCCGCAGCGCTTCTTCCAGTGCCAGTTCCAGGTCAAAGGAGCCTTGACCGAGTGCCTGGACTTGGGCTGCTGCTGCAAGATATTTTGCTAGGTAGCGAGCCTCTGCCGTTACCTGTTTTAAGGTATCGGTATCAGGATTCTGGACTAGCTCCTGCCCCAAAAACTTTTGATGAGATTCGGGAAGCTTCTCTAGTTCTCGCACCAATGGTGCCAGGTAACGAGTGGGAATGGTTTGAGTGGTGGCCTTTTCTTTCACTTCCACAGGTAGAAGGTCCGAGGTCATTGCCGTCCACTCGTCGGCCATTTGGCGGACTTCGCGCCGAGTGATGCGATCGCCATTCCGGGCTGATTCACTGATCAGTTGCTGCACTTCTGGGGCAGCCTGGGCGGTTTCAATAAATGCGCCTTTACTGAAGCGCTCTACAGTAGCCGGATCGAGATATTCTTTGTCTAGAAGCGTGTCAGCGCTATTGGCAATCTCAATCAAAGAGTAAGCTTGGCTTTTACTAATCTCTCGCTCTTGCAGCCAGTGCAAAAATCCACTACCGCGATGATCACCGCCGCGTTTTTCGCGATTGCGGACGACTCGTAAAATACGGCCGCGCCAGATATCGGTTTGCAGGTCAAAGCGATCGCAGACTCGCCAAACTGTATCTACCTGCCGCTGAAACTCTAGCTCTGGAATCTGCTCATCCTCTGGATCCGGCAATTGGAAATGCAGTTCATCATCTTTAAGAGTGGCGGAGGTAAGATCAGTGAAACGCTGGGGTACCTGAACCATTCAAGCTCTTTGCTGACAGCCGGATTATTATGGCACGTTCTTTAGGCATTTGCAGCCGCCTGGGAAAGGTCTTGGAGTTTGACTCAACAGCAGTTTACTCTCCATCCAGGCAATGCTTGTGGGATGCCAGTCAAAGGACTATTCATCTGGCAGTAAGCTCTGAGTAATGTCTAGTTGTAGTACTTCACAGGGCAGAGTAGTTTGAGCAGCGTCAACATTGCCTAGCTCTCTACACAGCAGCAAGCTCTCAGTAATGTCCAATTCCAACTGTTCTTGGCCCACAGTAGGATTCTGCTGAGCAGAATCCAGTAGTTCGTCCGCAGCTGCCCAAGCGGTAGAAGTCAGCGACATGAGTGGAACAAAGCCACCAATCATTACTGTCATTAATGTAACCCGAACCATTTGTCTCCCGGTTTGTTGAAGAAGGTTAAAAACGATAAGTTTTTTTTGAGATAAAAGAAGACACTGAATGTTCATAATTCAACTTACTTTGACAAATAAAAGTAATGATGCAAATTGATAATTAGCTAAAGTTTGGCATTCAGTTTGCAGCTTTACATAGTCCAATTCCCTTGAATATAAGCTTAAAAGTCATTGATTCTCTCCAGGGAATACACTGGCTTTTGCGAATATATATACAATAGCTGCATGATAAATGTATTCGTTGACACGTCAACAATCCTTTTATTGGTCTTGAAGAAATAATCTAATTGTCTCAAATCATTGATAAATCACCTACTTAATTTTGGCAGTGGGGAAAAGCCATAAAAAGTCAGTATGCATACAATAGCTTTAGCGAATGCATCTACAATAGCTGCAGGGTAAATGTATTCGTTGGCACATCAATAACCCCCTTCATTGGTCCTGAAGAAACAATTTAATTGTCTCAAACCATTGATAAATCATTTACTTAATTCTGGCAGTGGGAAAAAGTCATAAAAAGTCAGTATTTAGGTGATAACTCGGTTGAGCACCCCGAACTATCAAAGCCACAATTTAGAAAAGTTTGATTGAGCTCAAAGCTCTCCAGGTAAACGACTGTTAGAGGGATAATTGATGGACGTTGAAGAAGCACTAGCGATTCTAGATAAAGTCCTCCGGCCAGGAGGCTTAAGTAATATTCAAGAACTAGTGTTTCGCCAAGCGTGGCAAGGACAGACCTATATAGAGACTGCTCAACATTTTGGCTACGATGCTGACTATGTAAAAGATGTCGGTTCCAGATTATGGCAATTGCTCTCGGAGGCATTTAGGAGAAGGTAACTAAAAGCAACTTTCAGTCGGTCTTAAGACGACGGTGCCTAGAGGCTAACCAGAAGCAATTACCCGGATCTGTGGAGGAGCCGCACCCCGCTTCAAGCACCTAACGAACTACCAGAGGTTGCTAAACCAACTGCTGGAGACCAGACTATTCAGCTAAATTCACTCAGCACAATGCCTCAGCTTAAAACTGATGAGCACGTAATTCTCAACAGCCGGCAAGACTGGGGTGAAGCCCTAGACACCTCTTTTTTCTATGGTCGTACAGTCGAACTCGCAACATTAGAGGAATGGGTTGATAGCGATCGCTGCCGCGTGATTGCTTTGTTCGGGATGGGTGGCATGGGTAAAACGGCTTTGGCCGTGAAGCTAGCACAAAAGTTCAGGGCAAATTTGACTACTTGGTCTGGCGATCGCTGCGGAATGCGCCATCCGTTGTTGAAGTTTTAACTGACCTAGCCCGGTTCTTGTCTAGTGAAGGAGTGCCCGAAGCCGAGACCCTGGATAGTACAATATCGCGACTAGTTGAGTGTTTGCGCCGACACCGCTGTCTACTTGTTCTCGATAACTTTGAGACTATTCTTTGCGGTGGCAACATTAACGCTTCCCAGAGTTACCGTGCCGGTCATTACCGTGAGGGATATGAGGGTTATGGTCAGCTCCTAAGACGAATCAGCGAAGCTTTTCATCAAAGCTGCTTGATACTGACTAGCCGGGAAAAACCGATCGGTTTAGCTTCCAAAGAAGGGAGAACACTACCCGTTCGCTCCCTTCAGATAACTGGCCTTGATTCAGCAGCGGGGCAGAAAGTTCTACAGGCAACAGGCCTAAATCCCCCAATAGAAAGGGGTCAAGCCTTAATTGATTGTTATGCAGGTAATCCGTTAGCTTTGCGAATCGTCTCTAGAACAATTCAAGACATTTAATGACGACATTACTCATTTTTAGAGCAAGGCACCCTTGTTTTTGGAGATATTCGAGATCTTTTAGCTCAGCAGTTTAATCGCTTATCTCAACTAGAAAAACAAGTGATTTACTGGCTAGTAACCAATCACAGGCTGGCCTCGCTGCTGGAACTAGCTGGCGATGGCTCACCCGTCTCTCACTGGGAATTACTAGAAGCCTTGGAATCTTTGCAAAGGCGATCTTTAATTGAAAGCAATCTAGTCGAGTTAAAACACCAACCTGTGGTCATTGAATACTTAACCAAGCAACTCATTGAACAAGTCCATGCAGAAACTGGTATGAGTAAAATGTTACCTGTTAGTGACGACCAGGCACCAACGTCAATCAATGGTTATTTGCAAGAATCCCAGGTTGAACTTATTCATCAACTGATTACAGACCAGTTACTTACTGCGTCTAACCACAAAAACGAAGTTAAAGGTTAGCCTGCTAGTTTTAGCTATAGCGATAAGGGGATTCTCCAGAAAAGCTCTGAGGTAGCTGTTGAGTTGCTTCAATAAAACAAAGGGTAGTAGGACAAACGAGCATCTGTCTTGCTACCCCAACTATTGCTGTTTGGTCTCAGACAAACTATAGATTTGATTTGACCGGACTAATTCGCTTGGCCGTTAACTAGAAGCTTTTGCCTTAGAGGTATTCACATTGCGGGCCATCTCTAAGAAATTGCTCATGTTTGCACCTGGACGTCGGCGATCGCCGTAGTTAGAGAAATCCTTGTAGGTCGTCACTTTCGGTTTAGCCAAATTGAAAGCTTTAGCTGTATCGGCGTCCAAAGATTTTGGCTTTTCTATCTTCTCTGCCTTGTTTACCGAGGGCTGTTTTCCATTCGACGACGATTTGAAGCTCGTGCATCATCACCACTTAGAAAAAAGGCAGCTTTATCTACGGCCTCTTTAACTTGGGTTGTAGCTTGAGAGGCTGTTTCTTGTACTTGAGCTGCAGCTTTTTTAGGAGAGCTTTGAGCTTGCCCCGCATTACTACTGGCGGAAGCTAGCTGGGGTTTTTCATTCTTACCAAAGCGAAACAATTTGCCAATAAACGAGAAGATACCGCCAAGCAAGTTTTTGATAAAGGTAGTTGTTTTTTCAATCAGGCCATTCATGATTATTCCCAATCGTGGTTTTTGAGATATCACTATCACTATATCGGTTATAGGAGCCGTTAATACAAAGTAGTTAGACGAGTTCCCAAGGGCTGCAGTAACAAGAGCATGTTTAAGTGACCAATGATCTAACCCACTAAAAAGCCTGCTCAATTCGCCGAAAGTCCCTTTCCACTGCCGCCCAAAGAGCTTTGTTATGCGGATCAGTCTGCAGCTTTTAGGTAAACCCGCGCTTGGTCAATTTTTTGCTTTCAATCAGATAATGACCCCACCACTGGTAGGTAATCTTGCCATTGACGGACTTCTTCTAGATCATCAGGGAGACGTTGAGCTAGACCTTCTGCAAGTGCAATTGCCTGGGGAAACTGCTGAGCTTTGAGTAGTTGCTGCAATTGCCGGTAAGTATTCTGCTTGAGCTGCCGCTTAACTTCCAACAAGTTAGGATCAGCGTCAAATGGTGCTTCTTTACGAGTTACCTTAGCTTTAGCCGAACCAGAATAGCCATTTGAAGAACGAGAGATGTCAGGCTGCTTTACCCTGCTTGGCGAATGAGTTTGACTGCTAGTGGGCGGAGGTGAGAAGTGGCTTGACTGTGCAGAAGCCGGAGATAACTCCTTAGTACTCAATAAGAACTTGTAGGCTTCCGTCACTTCAATGAACTTAATCTGAGCTTGCTGATCCCCAGTATTGATATCAGGATGAAACTGCATTGCCAAGCGACGGTAGGCAGTTTTCACCTCAGTAAGACTAGCGCCTGACCTTAACCCCAGTGTTCGGTAGCAATCTCTAGTGTTCATTTCATTCAAAAAAATGACAGAACACTACTGTTGAAAATTCTGCCGTCGATGAATTGTTGTATGAAGTACAAACCCTGGGTATCAACAAGCCTATGCTCCCCTAGTCTCTAAAGCGTCCGCTCCTCAATTACGCGGTCAATCAGACCATACTCTTTAGCTTCTTGGGACGACATGAAGAAATCACGGTCAATATCCTTCTCGATCCTTGCCAAAGGCTGACCCGTGGAAGTAGCATAAATTTCATTAAGTTGCTTACGAATGCGAAGAATCTCTTTGCTTCAATCTCAATATCGGTTACTTGACCCCGAGTTCCGCCAGAGGGCTGGTGAATCATGATGCGTGAATGAGGAAGAGCTAGTCGTTTACCTTTCGCCCCCGCAGCTAACAAGAATTAACCCATCGAGGCAGCTAGAACTACACAAATCGTGACGACATCAGACTTAATATGTTGCATTGTGTCGTAAATAGCCATCCCAGCGGTCACAGACCCACCTGGAGAGTTGATATACAGGACTATATCTTTACCTGGATCCTCTGAATCGAGATACAGCATGACGGCAACAATTTGATTCGAGATCTCATCATCGACATCTTTACCCAGAAAAATAATCCGCTCTCGGTAAAGCCTATTGTAAATATCAATCCACTGGGTATAGGGTTCACCTGGCATCCGGTAGGGAACTTTAGGAACACCAATCGGCATAATGTACTCCGTTATAAATTAGCTGAGAAGAAGTATTAATTCAAAGAAATGACAGGCAGAAGAGCTGATTGCGGGGCAAAGCTAGATGACACCAGCAGGAAGGGGATTGGCTAAATCTTTCTCGGTCTCAAGCACCCGATCAATCAACCCATATTCCTTGGCCTGCTGAGGAGTCATATAGAAAGATCGATCCATATCCTTCTCAATCCTCTCTGGGAGCTGACCGGTGTTGCGAGACAGGATATCAATCATCGTCGCTTTATTAGCGAGAACTTCCTTGGCGCGGATTTGAATGTCTGATGCCTGACCTTGGGCGTAACTCTTGGTCTGGTGCAGGAGGATTGTGGCATGGGGAAGACTAGCACGGCAGCCCCTTGTACCTGCAGACAGCAGCATTGCTGCCATCCCCATGGCTGAGCCAAGACAGATTGTGTGAATCGGGGGCTTGAGGTAGTTCATTGTGTCGCAAATAGCAAACGCCTCAGTCTCAAATCCAATCGGTTCACCGTTGTAACTTGAAGTGCCGGTGGAGTTGATGTAGATCTTAATCGGCTTCTCCGGGTCCTCGTACTGTAGAAACAGAAGCTCGGCGACGATTAACTCTGTAACGGCTGGAACCAGCGGCATTCCTAAGTAAACAATCCGCTCCTTGAGTAGTAAAGAAGGTAAGTCAGGAGGAGGTGTGCGGGAGTATGCATCTCCGTAGTACGGGCTTTGAACGGCTTGAATCGGTAAGTCCATAGCGTGTTGTCTGAAACTAGCGATACCTTTCTTCATACTAACGTGGGTACCATGCCATTCAGCCGCTGAGCGGAAGATGTAGTAATTCTACAGGAAGTGCTCATTTGCAATCACCCTTTCAAGTCTTGTTGATTAAAACCACCAGCCTAAGTGGGCAATATAATACTGGACCTCTAAATCCTTAAGGTTGATTGTGACCCAGCATCTCCTGCACGACTCACTGACTCAGTTTTTATCTCGACTGACTAGGGCTGAGCAGCTCCAAGTCATCGTGACCCATCCATTCTTTACAGGTCATTGCCCTCAGTGCCATCAGGAGTTTATTCCAGTTCAACTCGACCTGTACTCCTCACAAACAAAGTCCTCCCTAGAAGGGCTCCACCGCAACGGCAACTCATCTCTCCACCCCTGGAAATGTGCGCGATGCGGCTGGGTAGATAACTCGGAGGATACTCTTGAGACGTCTGCCCAATCCTCTGCTCCTGCAACGAATTATGCTGAGGTTAAGCGTTTAGGAAGCTACTTGGTTGAAGCAAGTTTAATTACTCAAGACCAGGTTGATGCTGCTTTAGCCGATCAGAAAGTCACCGGAAAGCGACTAGGTGAGGTTTTAGTGCAGCGAGGCTGGATTAACCAACAGACCATCGAGTATCTGATGAAAAAGGTTATCTTACCTGAGAGACAGCAGTAATTAGCAAAACCTATCGGTTGTAGCCTGTGTTGGGGATTGAGTTATCCCTAATTTGCTGCATGTCCTGTGCTGTTGGGTGTGATGATACTCACGCATCCCAGTCTAGCCTGGTAAGCTGAGAATGAACTGAAATTCGACTCGGGTTACTTGTAGCTGGACTTGACTCAAGTTGACGTGTCCCAACTAACTGATATCCAATCAAGGGAAGGGGAGCAACCTCTTCAGAATTACACCCAGCAGTTGCAGCACTTGATGCAGCAGGCCGGTATATCTAGCTTTCAAGCCCTTTGTCAACAGGCAGGAGTGTCACGTTGGCAAGTCATTCAGCTGCGTGCAGGCCGAATCAAACAAGTTCGAGTTGAGCCACTACTCAAACTGGCTCAGGTACTGCAGGTGTCTCTGGAGGAGTTGCTGTTAATTTTTGGGAATTCAACAGTAGTGAACCCTTCCAGGGTGGACAAGCCGGATAATGATCAGAGTGACTCCCTGGCATTAAGGCTGGAATACCAGCGGCTTGAGCAACAACTTCTTCAACAACGGCAAGTGCTCTGGCAGGAGTTTCAACAAACTACTCTACAAGCACTAGAATCTTTCTTACTCCAGTGGCCGACGGCTGCCTATGCCGCCCAAAACAATCTGCAAGCTCCCGCTGTTAAATTGCTCCCGCTCGTGCGCCCTGTAGAACAATTGCTGCTAGCGTGGGGCATTGAAATTATTGGTCCAGTCGGGGCTGTGACCCCTTACAATCCCCAAATTCACCAGCTGATGGAGGGAAATGCTCAGCCAGGGAATTCGGTCAAGATCCGCTATGTCGGTTACCGCCAAGCTGCCAAACTGCTCTATCGGGCTAAAGTCAGTCCTATCGCCGGTACAGGTTAGTACCTTGTCGTTTCAGTAGTCCTGGCATCCAGCAACAAGGAGGGTAATATTTTGCAGCAACCTGTCGATATTCTCATCCTGTCGAATGGACCAGGAGAGGTGACGACTTGGGTGCGACCTGCTGTCAGAGCTTTACGAAATCTGTTAGGTGAGGATCGCGATCAGGTTCGTATCTCGGTGGTTCTGTCTCCTTGTGCGAATGCTAGTGGCCAAGAAGCGGCGATCGCCCGTAGCTATCCAGAAGTAGACCGGGTGCAGGCACCAGAGCATTTTTCCCGGTTTTTGCTTTGGGGTAAAACAGTGGCCAACTGGCAGTGGCGCCGCTGGGGGGTGGTGCTGTTTTTAGGCGGAGATCAGTTTTTTCCGGTGGTGATTGGTCGGCGGTTAGGCTACCGAACGGTTGTCTATGCGGAACAAGAAGCCCGCTGGCTGCGGTGGATCAACCAGTTTGGTGTCGTTCAGCCACGAAAGATCCAGTCAGTGCCCCAGGAGTATGCCCATAAGTTGACTGTTGTGGGAGATCTCATGGTTGAAGCAGCTGCCAGTACTGATTCGTCCCCAACCCCTTCTCAGGCCGTTAAACTGCAACCTGGGGTTGAACTGATTGGACTCCTAACCGGCTCTAAGGCCGCTAAGTTGGCTCAAGGTGTCAGGATCATGCTGGCGATCGCGGAACGGATTCATGAAGTTCGAGATCAAACCCGGTTTGTGAGTCCTGTTGCTCCCTCCCTAGGATCTGGAAACGTTGAGCAAGTTTGCCGATCCCCAGCAAATCCAGTGCTACTACGTGTTGGCGGGACAACTGCAAAACTGATGAGCCCAGAGGCCCCCTATCTTCAGACTTACAGGGGGCTGCGAGTCGATCTCTGGACCCAGTTTCCGGCCTATGCCCTGCTGCAAGCCTGTCGCCTCTGCCTCACCACAGTGGGAGCCAACACAGCGGAATTAGGTTCTCTAGCGGTGCCAATGCTAGTGCTACTGCCAACGCAACAACTGGATGCCATGCGGGCCTGGGATGGCCTGCCTGGCTTACTGGCCAACTTACCTATCGTTGGGACTGGAATCGCTACCGCTTACAACTGGTTCATGCTTCGGCGGTTGGGCCTGTTGGCTTGGCCTAACATTTGGGCTGGGGAAGCAATTGTGCCAGAGCTGGTAGGTCAACTGCAACCCCAGGCGATCGCAGAAATGGTCTTGGATTTGCTCAAGCATCCAGAAAAGCTGGGCCGGATGCGTGATGACCTCCGTCGTGTTCGGGGTGAACCAGGGGCTGCCCAAAGCTTGCAGCTTTAGTCGCCGCCGAACTCGATGTCTAGACCCCAACTTACTGAGAGGACTGCCGCTCCGGCGACCGAGCTCATAAACACTGGTGCCAATGCAGGCAATGAATCCTGTACTGACGGCCCAACTTTGGCCTAGGCTGACAACTAGGCCGTAGTAACAAAGGCCCCCGATTGCCAAAAACGGCAAAATACTAAAAATTGATGCGGAAATCGTATTCCAAGCTTCCCAAGCGGGTCGCACTTTTTCCAACACCGTTTCAGAAGTAGAGGTTGAGCGCTTAGCCAGGTTAAACCAGTGGCTGATCTGCTCCACTAGCCTTTGGCTGAGCGAGTAGAAGCCCAAATATAAGGTAAGTGCCCACAGACTTACCCCCCGGCAATTACTACTGGATCAAGACTTAGCTGGAATGGCAGTCGTTCAGTCATCAACTTGGTAGAGGGCAGGGCTTAGCTGCTCCAGCACAAGGGTGAGGGCCTGAGGCTGATAAGTAATAACTCCTAATCCACCGAGGCTCTTCAAATTCTAACGGAAAGATAACCTGCAAGAAATACTCACTGACCAGAAATGGGACTGAACCCTAATGAGGCAGAGCTGCCACACTAACTGCGCCAGGACGCCGACCAGGCCCCCGACAACAACTAACCAGGCAGAGTTAACCTGGAAGCGCAGGACTACGAGGGTGCTGAGAATAGCCAGAACTACTGTCAACCAGTCAACGAGTGCCGCACGTCCCAGTTCCCAAGTGACTACCGCCATTAGTCCCAGCGAAGCGGCATTGACACCGTCTAAAAAAACCAGCTGCCCAAGGAGAACGTCGCAGCCTCGGGACCAGAGGATTAATCACTCCGACCAGGACAAAGGCTGGCAAGAAGATGCCTACGGTCCCGGCGATCGCCCCCAGGGTTCCCTGCCAGCAAATAGCCGATGAAGGTCGCTGTCGTGAAGACAGGCCCAGGGGTGAGCTGACCAATCGCAACTGCATCTAAGAGTTGCTGTGAAGTCAGCCACTGGGCTTTCTACTAAGTCCCGCTGTAAAAACGCCAGCAGGACATAGCCACTTCCATACAGAACCGAACCAATCTTGAGAAAAAACAGAAACACATTCAGCCCTGTGGCAATTTCTGTTGGCGCGGGAAAACTGCCCGTCTGCGCCAGTAAACCGGGAACAGGCAGCCAAAGAGCAGTGGTTGCCACTCCCATTCAGGCGCTGCCGGTTTTTGAACAACATGACTCCCAGCCCAGCCAAGAGCAGTAACAGAATTTCGTTCACGTCTAGAAAGAAGAGGACAGCTACGGCCACACCTGCAACGATAGTTGGCCTGTCTTTGAGGGCAGACTTACCCAGCTTCCACAAGGCTTGCACGACAATTGCAATAATGACGGGTTTAATGCCGTAAAGCAGCCAGCCGACTTCTGGCACGGTTTGATAGCGAACGTAAACAGCTGCCAGCGCCCAGACTATCAACATGGCCGGGAGGATGAAGCAGGAGCCGGCAATCAGCAGTCCCACCATCCAGCTCTTTCGTAACCAATATGAATAGCGAGTTCCGTGGAGTTAGGGCCAGGAATAAGATTGGTTACGCTCTAGCAAATCCAGTAGCTTTTCCTGACTGAGCCACTGGCGCCGTTTGACCACCTCATCGTCCATCATGGCGATGTGAGCGGCGGGACCACCAAAGGCAATTGTGCCGAGCTTGGTAAAGACGAGGGCCAGTTCTCTCACCGCTGTCTTTGGGCTCGCGGTTCTAAGTCTTGATATTGAACAGAATGATTCACAGCCTCTGCCTTCGTTGAATCAATAAGACAAGCGCCTACCTCCTGCATAGTACTACTCACGCCTGCCTGAGGTGAATCACTACAGCTGGATGAATGTTTTCCAGTTCCACAAGGAAGCTAATTCCGCCACAATAGTGAAAAGTAGGTCCTAGTAAGGCACTCTTCTATACGGGTTTATCGGCTTCCGGCGCTTTCTGATAACTACATCTATGTGCTGCATGATCCCACTTGCAATACAGCAGCAGTGGTAGATCCGGCAAGAGCGCATCCTGTACTTCGTTGTCTCAGGAACTTCCAGCTCAGTTGTGGCAATCTTCAACACCCACCACCATCAAGATCACGTTGGTGGCAACAGCAAATTACTGCAAAAATTCCCTGAGGCGATTGTCTATGGTGGGGCAGAGGATCGGGGAGAATCCCCAGAGCAGCAGGTTTTTTCTGCAGGAGAGGCGATCGCGTTTCCTTTGCCGATCGCGAAGCAGAAGTTTTGTTTGTCCCTGGCCACACCCGTGCCATATTGCCTACTACTCTCCAACCGACTGAATCCCAAGGTCTAGGAGAACTGTTTTGTGGAGACACCTTGTTTGCCGGAGGCTGCGGCAGGCTGTTAGAAGGCACACCCGCCCAGATGATGGCATCCCTGAGTAAACTGCGGAATTTACCGGATAAGACACGGATTTGGTGTGGTCATGAATACACCCTGAAGAATTTGCAGTTTGCCCTAACCGTCGATAGCGAGAATTCTGAACTGCAAGCCCGCTTGACCTCAGTCAAAGGCTGCTCGCAGCAAATTAGAATCTACCATACCGAAAGGTTGGATTGACCTGAAAAGTGTACCAACCCCTTCTTGCGGTGGGATCAGCCCAGTCTAAGCGCAGCAGTCAATAGCCACAACTCGCTGCAAACATTTACTCGTTTACGCCAACTGAAAGATCAATTTTGATGATGCTTTCTTAAAGCTAAAAGCGACCAATCCAGAGGCACACTACGACTAAAAGGCTGGCAATACCATAGAATGTGGCGGCAATCTGTGTTCCAGACCAACCTGACAGCTCCAGGTGATGATGCAGCGGTGCCATACCGAGCAAGCGCTTACCCACCCCGTCAGGTCCTTTCGTCGCTTTGTAGTAACTCACCTGAGCAATCACAGAAAGTACCTCAACAAAAAAGATGCCGCTGAGGATCAGCAGTGCCCATAAAGTGTTGCTAATCAGCCCTACTGCAGCGAGTGCTCCCCTAGAGCGAGAGCCTGTGTCTCCCATAAAGACGCGGGCCGGGTGATAGCTATGAGTTAGGAAACCGAGGCAACTGCCCATGAGACAGGCACAAAAGATCATTAAGTCAGGCCAGGTGGGGGCAATGAATGCCCCTAAACCCAAGAAGGCGATCGCATTGGGTCCCGGCGGCCAGCCCATCTAAACCATCGGTCAGGTTTATGGCGTTGCTTTCTGCCGCCCCGACAAAGATAGCTAACGGCCAGAATAACAACCCCAGAGGCAAGGCCCAGCCAAAGGAAAAACTTAGGGTCGTAATTTCTGGCTGACTCCAGGCCAGCCAAGCACAAAACAGTACGCCACAGACCACCTCTAGCCCTAACCGCAGCCGGGGAGGGATACCACGATTTGAACGGTAGCGCAGTACCTGCCAATCATCTAACCAGCCGATTACCCCATAGGCAAACGTCAAAGGATCGCCCCAGCACCCCTGCGGGGGACCCCACCTTGTAGCCACCCCAGCCCAGGCAGCTGATAAAGCACAAGGCCACCGGGATGAAAAATTCCCCCATTGTCGGGGTACCGCCTTTTTAAATGAGGGGGGGCCATCTTCATGGATAAACTGGCCCATTTTCAAGGCCCGCAGGAGCGGCACAACCCAGTATCCCACCCCTGCAGTCACCAGCCCACTGAACCGCAGCGGCAGTGTCAGTGAGGTGAGCAGACTCGAGGATTGACCGGACGACCGGTCCAACGGGAGGGCGGCGCTAGTCAAGCCTATCAAGAGTAGAAAGAACAGGCTTTTGCCAGAAAGGGGCAATGTTGGCTGAGAAATTTTGTTGGACAGCACGTTAACCTCTCCGGACCATAAGGTTCTTCATCTTTATCACTCCCTACAACCAGCTCTGCGAGCAATAGTTTATTCCTCTAATTCGACTTCGTCCTCTACATAATCAAGCTCATCACCCGTCATTAACTCGGCAATTTCCTCTTCTTCATCCTCAGCCAAGGATTCCTGCTCTTGGCCTTCACGGGGATCACCGTCCTGCCTGTTCAACCAATCTAGAATTGAAGGCTGTTGTTTAGAGGAAACAATAGCCGTTTGCTGATTACGAGGTTCTCCACGAGAGAAGGATTATGCATAAAGTAAACCAAAAATGAAACCAATCACAGCACTCTTTAATTTAGCTTACTGAGTAGACGGGCTAGATTTGATTCGGGGTGTTAAAAGTCTCAAAAGAAATAGTGCAATGACTTTTGTTCGCTAGAATAGCGCCAAGTATTACCGCTTAAACTTTTTTGGCAATTACAATCTGGCTGCCCAGTAAAACGTTGAACTTAAACAATCACAGTGAGAAGAAGTATGATTGGCAAAGCTGCCTTGCTAGAGGCGATCGCGGGCAGAAATCGCGGCCTCCTCACTACTGAGGCTGAGAAGCAGGCCATCTTAGCAGCAGCGGCGAACTTGGAAGATCGCAACCCAACGCCTCGGCCTGTTGAAGCGCCTGAACTGTTGGAGGGAAACTGGCGACTGCTTTACACCACCAGTCAAGGTCTCCTAGGTTTTGATCGCCTACCCTTGCTGAAGTTGGGTCAAATCTATCAATATATTCAGGCGAAGCAATCGAGGGTCTACAACATTGCAGAAATTTACGGTCTACCTTTTTTAGAGGGCTTAGTCAGCGTTAGTGCCAGCTTTGTACCCCTTTCAGAACGCCGGGTACAAGTGAAATTTGAGCGGTCTATTATCGGATTGCAGCGGCTGATAAACTATCAGTCCGCTAGTCATTTTGTTCAGCAGATTGAAGCCAGACAGCGGTTCACCGCCTTGGACTGGCAACTAGATAGCCGGGAACAGCAGGGCTGGCTTGATATTACCTATCTAGATGAGGATCTGCGAATTGGTCGTGGCAATGAAGGTAGTTTATTCATTTTGAGTAAGTAGCGGCAAGCCATCTATGACCCGGCCTGTTTTGTACGTGGCGATTACCCACCATGGGTTTGGTCATCTGACTCGAACTGCCTCAGTGATTGCTGTCGTGCAGCAGCGTCTCCCTGAGCTATTGCCCGTACTAGTGACTAATGCCCCGCGCTGGTTGATTGAATCCTACCTACCAGGTGATTTTATTCACCGCCCTCGCGCCCTTGACGTTGGAGTGATTCAAAGCGATAGCCTGTCCACAGATAAAGTTGCGACCTTAACCAAGCTGCGGCATCTGCAGGCCCAAGCAAATTCGCTGATTGCAGCAGAGGCTGATTTTATTCAGCAGAACCGAATTGGTCTGATTCTAGCGGATATTCCTCCTCTAGCCAGTCAAATTGCTCAAGCTGCCGGTATCCCCTGCTGGATGATCAGTAACTTTGGTTGGGATTTCATCTACCAAGCCTGGGGAGGTGAGTTTGGTGAAATTGCCAATCAAATCGCTGAAAGTTACGGAGCCTGCGATCGCCTGTTCCGGCTACCATTTCATGAACCGATGAGTGCCTTTCCTACCATCATGGACGTGGGTTTAACCGGAGGCTCACCCCGCTACAGCTTAGCGGATCTTCAAGCTCAATTTAACTTGCGAACTGATCCAGAGCGAACGGTCATGCTCACCTTTGGGGGACTGGGCCTGAACCAGATTCCCTATGAGAATTTACAGCACTTTCCTGACTGGCAGTTCCTCACTTTTGATCGCCAGGCTCCGGTGCTGCCAAACTTGATCCCTATGACCGATCCCGTTTACCGCCCGGTTGATTTGATGCCGCTGTGTGGGCAGGTTGTCTCTAAGCCCGGCTACAGCACCTTTGCTGAAGCTTGCCGTGTGGGTACACCTGTAGTTTCCCTGATGCGAGAAGACTTTGCTGAAGCCCCCTTACTTCTGGAAGGACTGCGGCAGTCTAGTCCGCATCAAATTCTCACCCACGAGGAGTTTTTCAATTCTACCTGGGAGTTTCTCCACCAACCCCTAAAAGTTCCTCTAGAGCCTAAACCCTTAGCAACTGAGGGGAACGAGGCGATCGCAGCTTCTATAATTGACTTCTTCTCCAAAGTAGGTTGATACTACTTCACGGTATTTTGCCTTCGGAAACGCTGGCTGAAAGGCAGCGGCTCTGCCAACGCCAGCGGAAGGAGAACTGCCCTACCTGCTATGGGAGGAATAAAAAGCGAACTATCGAGCTTGTCAGTCTAATTGCCTCATTAATGGCCCGCAACCGCACTGCAAGTCAGCTTTTGGGCTGCGGCTTCACTTGAGCTGTTTTTAGAACTCGCACGAGTTGGGCTAGGGAGTATTCCAGTTGTTCTCCTGGGTCTGTGACCGCCCAACCTTCTGGAGTTGCCTGCAGCAGTTCAAAGTGCAGGTGAGGTCCAGTGGAGTTGCCGGTACTGCCAACTCGGCCAATGATACTTCCCTGCTCTACCCATTCTCCAGACTGGACTAAAACTTCCGAGAGGTGGGCATAACGGGTTTCCCGTTGGTCTTCATGGTGCCTGAGAACAACAGACAGCCCATAGCCACCTAGGAAATCAGCGATCGCAACTTTACCGGCATAGGCTGCAAGTACAGGTGTACCTAGGGGCGCGCCCAGGTCGGTACCGGTATGGAATCGCTGAGCGCCACTAATGGGATGAATCCGCCAACCAAAGGCAGAGGTAATCGTTGCGGGAATTGCCAGAGGAAATACTAGATGGCTGTCGCCCGGTAGCGAGCCTCTAAGTTTAAGGTTTTTCATGCCTGAAGCTATCTTCAGGTGAATGCCTTGATTACTCAGAGCCAGCGGACCCACTTTTACAGAGGGGGTACTGGAGCTAGAATAACGCGCTGCAGAACTACCATAGAATCTACCCCTTTGAAATCTCGTTGAAGTTCTGGCAGCACGGCTAACCCGACCCGGACTGGTCTGAGCTGCAGCACGACTGATCCAACCTTTAGGAGCTGCTGCTCTAGACGCACGACCGCTAGCTGAAGCGGAACCGTATAAACGCTTGGAAACACTCTGCCCTGGCTTCAAAACGGTCTGGCGACCCGTAGATCGTTCAGACAAAATGACGCTAGGGGAGTCGCTAGAGCCTTTCGGTGCTTCAGATTGAGTTGCACCAATGCTGTAGTTAGTGCTGTCAATGTAAGCACCATCATCCAAACCAGGGGCTGGACCTGATCGAACTGGAGCCGCCTTGGGTGTTGTTTGGAACGACCCACCAGTAGCTGGTTGAGCAATGGAGCTGCCAACTTGAGCTTGTACTGGAGATCCACCGAGGACACTGATACTCAACCACGGTGCTAGCAAAACCATTGGTACTAGAAGGGGCTTAAGAATTGAAGAGGAAATAGTTCGCTGGATCATCCGGCAACCGCGATCGCGTTAGTTTTTTAAGGGTCTCCTGATACTACTACGATGTTTGGAAAAGTCCGTGTATCCCGTCCAACAATTTTCAGGAGTAACCCTCAAGTCCTTGAGATAAAACCGCCGAATACTGCTAGGCCGTAGTATTTCCAGAGTACGTCCAGCTTTTCAAAACCAACTGTATTCAGCATGCCCAAGTGGGGGGTTGGAGTTTCCGGGTGGTCCTAACTGGAGCTGCCCGTGGATGGGGATGACAGTTCTGGTTTTTGGTTTTCACCTCAGCCAAGGTTGCGCTATGTTGTGCTGCCTATTCTTCTCGCACAGCTTGATAGGCACTAGCTAAATGTCTAATAAACTTTTAGATATGCCTAGAAATAATGGATAATCAGTTAATCATGTATACCTTTATACTATGCACGATTTTCTGCCAATTGCTTACTTTCAAAACCAGTTTATAAATTTCACCGAAGCTAAAATTTCCATTGCTACTCATGCTTTACACTATGGAACAGGAGCTCTGGGTGGGTTAAGAGGTATTCCTAATCCTCAAGATTCAAACCAAATTTTATTATTTAGATTAGACTCTCATTGCCATCGATTAAGTAATAGTGCCAAGTTCTTACATTATGATTTACCAGCTACTAAAATTCAGGCAATTATTATTGAGTTTGTTAAAAGAAATAAGCCTAAAACATCTTTTTATATTCGTCCTTTTGTTTATACGTCGAGCTTAGGAATCGCTCCTAGGCTCCACGCAGTTGAAAAAGATTTTTTTGTCTATGGTTTAGAGCTACAGGATTACTTATCTCCAGCAGGAGTTAGCTGCCGTATTAGCTCTTGGCGCCGACAAGAAGATCAAAGCCTACCCCTCAGGGGTAAAATGAGCGCGACCTATATTTCCTCTGCCCTCGCTAAAACTGAGGCGGTAGAGTCTGGTTTTGACGAAGCGATTTTAATGAACTCCCAAGGCAAAGTAAATGAAGCTTCTGGTATGAATATTTTTTTGGTTAGGAATGAAAAATTGATTACTCCTGACTTCAGCCAGGATATTCTAGAGGGTATTACAAGGGACAGTATTTTAACTATCGCTAATGACTTAGGGATTTCAACCCAAGAAAGACCAATTGATAAAAGTGAATTGTTGATTGCTGATGAAGTCTTTCTGTGCGGTACGGCGGCTAAAATTTCCCCAGTAAAAAAAATTGAAAACTATAACTTGCCAGAAAGTAGACCAATCACTGAAATATTAAGAGAAAAGTTGATAAAAATTACAGAAAATCGAAACCCCAATTACCAGGACTGGATATGCGCTATAGCTATTGATTAAATCAATATATAGCAATCCCAAGTCAGTAGTGAGAAGCTAGAAGGGATGACAACGATCTA
>JAUJON010000276.1 GCA_030447595.1 Thermosynechococcaceae cyanobacterium YX3bin19 | reverse complement strand
GACTATTACCCGAATATCTCTCAAGACGCTGAGGGCATGAAGAAGCTCTTCAAGCAGTTTTCGTTTCCGGGTGGCAGTCCCAGCCACGTCGCCCCGGAGACCCCTGGCTCGATTCATGAGGGGGGTGAGCTCGGTTACGCCGTTTCCCACGCTTACGGAGCTGCCTTCGACAACCCTGATCTGATTGTTTGCTGTGTGGTTGGGGATGGAGAAGCTGAAACAGGCCCCCTAGCTACAGCTTGGCATTCAAACAAGTTTCTGAATCCCGCTCAGGATGGCGCAGTTTTGCCGATCCTGAACTTAAACTGCTACAAAATTGCTAACCCAACAGTGCTGGCTCGTCTCAGCCACCAGGAGCTGGAGAGCCTGTTTATCGGTTATGGCTACAAGCCTTACTTTGTCGAAGGGTCGGACCCAGAAACCATGCACCAGTTGATGGCTGCGACGCTGGATACGGTGATTGCTGAAATTAAAGCAATTCAGCGCGATGCGCGCAGTAACGGTTACGCAGGGCGCCCACAATGGCCGATGATTATCCTGCGATCGCCTAAGGGCTGGACAGGGCCCAAGGAAGTCGATGGTAAGAAAACGGAGGGTTACTGGCGATCGCACCAGGTACCCTTCTCGGAGATGGCCACGCAGCCAGAGCATGTAAAGCTCCTAGAATCGTGGATGAAGAGCTACCAGCCAGAAGAGCTGTTTGATGAAAACGGCAAGTTGATTGATGAATTGGCAGAACTAGCACCCAAGGGGCAGCGGCGGATGGGTGACAACCCCCATGCTAACGGTGGGCTGCTGTTGCGGGATTTGAGAATGCCTGACTTCCAAGATTATGCGGTTGAGGTTAGCCCAGGGGTGACGATCGCGGAAGCCACCCGCGTCATGGGTAAATTCCTGCGGGATATCATCAAACGCAATAGCCATAATTTTCGGCTCGTCGGTCCCGATGAGACTGCTTCAAATCGCTTAGGGGATGTGTTTGAGGCAACTGATCGCACCTGGATGGCGGAAACCTTCCCCTACGACGACCACCTGTCTCCGAATGGCCGGGTGATGGAGATCCTCAGTGAACACACCTGCCAAGGCTGGCTAGAAGGCTATCTACTCACCGGGCGTCATGGCTTCTTCTCCTGCTATGAGGCATTCATCCACCTGGTTGACTCTATGTTCAATCAGCATGCTAAGTGGCTGAAGACAACTCGTCACATTGCCTGGCGTCAACCGATCGCTTCGCTCAATTACCTGCTGACCTCCCACGTCTGGCGGCAAGACCACAACGGTTTTTCTCATCAAGACCCTGGCTTCATCGATCACGTGGTCAATAAGAAAGCGGAGATCGTTCGAGTGTACCTGCCCCCGGATGCCAACACCCTGCTTTCCGTAACTGACCACTGCCTGCGTAGCCGTAACTATGTCAACGTGATCGTGGCCGGGAAACAACCTGCCTTGCAGTACCTTGACATGGACTCGGCGATCAAACATTGCACCAAGGGGATTGGTATTTGGGATTGGGCCAGTAACGACCAGGGGGTTGAGCCAGACGTGGTGATGGCTTGTGCCGGGGACATTCCCACCATGGAGGCCCTAGCTGCTGTTGACTTGCTCCGGCAACACTTTCCTGAGCTGAAGATTCGCGTCGTCAACGTGGTAGACCTGATGACTCTCCAGCCAAACAGTGAGCATCCTCACGGCCTCAGTGATAAAGATTTCGAGAGCCTCTTTACGCCTGATAAGCCGATTGTCTTTGCCTTTCATGGTTATCCCTGGCTGATCCATCGGTTGACCTATCGCCGCAGCAACCACCACAATCTCCATGTGCGCGGTTACAAGGAAGAGGGAACGACCTCCACGCCTTTTGACATGGTGGTGATGAACGAAGTAGATCGCTTCAGCTTGGCCGATGATGTGATCGATCGGGTACCCCAGCTGAGGTATACCGCTGCGCATGTGAAGCAAATGCTGCATGACAAGCTGATTGAGCACAAGCTCTACGTCCGCAAGCACGGAGACGACCTGCCGGAAGTTCGCGACTGGAAGTGGCCTTATGACAGTTCTGGTGCCGGTAAAACTGTTTCGGAACACGGCGCTAGCGATCCTGCTCCCTCCCAAGAAGGCGTAGAAGCAGAAGCAAGAACGCGTCCCTAACAGACCGAGCAATCAAATGCCTGTAGGTCTGAAGTGTTGAGTTAAAATGCCTCCAAGTCAACACTTCAGATTTACGATTTGCTTTACTTGCTCTTTCAGTCTGCGCTCCCTAGGACCTGAGGCTATTCCTAAGCGATCGCAGTTGCGGGAATTCTGACATTAGGTCCAAAGTTTTTTGGAGTGAGTGAAGAACTTAGGCATAAGTTCTTTGAGGCTGAGGCTATGAAAATGAAGCTTCCTCTAATGTTTATAGTTTCTTAACCTGAGCGTGTTTCTCTAGTGGGTAAGATATATCGCCAAAAATTGCAGAAAACCTTAACTCATGATGTGAAATCATGATGTGAAATATGCTCTCAATATTCCTATGAACATTCAGACCATCTCCACACAACCT
>JAUJON010000275.1 GCA_030447595.1 Thermosynechococcaceae cyanobacterium YX3bin19 | reverse complement strand
GCTGCTTTTGCTGCTGATGGGCAACGACGGTCACGATTGAGAACAGCGCGAGTAGGGGTGATTGAAGCGAAGCTGTCATGAGATGCAATTAGCTAATCCCAGGGGCAAAAGTCTTCTATTTTTACGCTTTTTTTGTAAGTTTACCTTATAAGGCTTGAGCTAAAAAAGTTTCGGGTTGCCGGGGTTAGATCGCCCTGGCTAACAACGTCAATTAGAGGGGCGAAGGACTGACACTAGCTGGCAAGGGATTCGATTTGCAGCCGTTCTGTCATGTTGAGCCGGAAGGTACCATAGGGATTGACATAGGTATAAATGAGCGGTGTTAAGGCTCTGAGTTCATTCACGCCCATTTGCTGCATCCAGACTGGTTCAGACAAAACTTGCTGAATCAGCAAGGTATTGATGTAAACCAAACTCACCTGAAGCAAGTGTAAACAAAGCATGGAGATTTCCTTCAACACAACGGGAGCGGAAGTAAAGTCCCCGCTCTTGCCGTAGAAGATGAAGTCATTGGCGCTATTCCAGTTTTCGACGACATTCAAGCCCTCCTGGATCTCCTGACGAATACGTTCATCGTGCAAGTAACGACACAGAAAGATCGTTTTGATGGCTCTGCCCAGTTCAGATAAAGCCAAGTAAACCGGGTGCTTAGCATTGTTGCGAGTGAACCGGGATAAGATCACCTCTGGCTCGGCAGTCCCTTGTTTAAGAGCGGTAGCAAACTTGACCATCATGTCATACTGCTCCCGGATCACTCGCCACCGGATAGGGCGTTTGATAATTGCCTGAAGATGCGGGTAGGACTGGGATTGACCTTTATCCGGCAGATACAGCTTCTGCTGGTGAATGCCCTTAATCCGAGGCATCAGTTGGAAGCCAAGGAGGTAGCAAAAGGCAAAGCCAACCTCACTTTGACCGTGCGTATCGACGTAGTTTTTGTCGACAGACATCTGGGTACAGTGGCGCAGAACACCCTGAATCATGGATGCTACCTCAGAGGAGGAACAGCGTTTCAGTTGGGAATAAACGCAAACCGACTTCTTTTCCACATGCCAGTAGATCATCACGCCGCGTCCTTGATAGCGTGGGTGCCACTCGGTCATGAGGTTCTGGTCCCAGGTGCCAAACTGCTTGGAGTCTGAAGCACAAGCCGTTGTGCCATCTCCCCAAATGTGAGGTAGCCGGACGCGGAACACTGCATCCGCCACATCGGTAATAGCTTGCCGGAGTGCAGCCTTACTCAAGAACTTGCGGCGGACATAGTGCAAATCAAAGTAGCCGACGCCGTGATATGAGGGAGTAATCCGTTTGATGCCCAGATTTGTTCCCAAGGCGTACAGGCACAACAGCAAGCGTTTTTGTAGCTCAACAGGGTCAAGGGTTTCCCGACTGGCCGTGCTACGGAAATGGGTGGTGAACCCAAGCCGAAACTCGGTCTCTTTGAGAATGTCTAGCAAGGGAATCGTGGACCAACGACGATTGAGTTCTTCCTTCAATTTCCTCAACTGTTCGGGTTCCGGTTGTGCCTCCAGGGGGGTCAGGCGAATCCAACCGTCGCGAGTGGAGCAGATGTCCACTTTAGCGTTTGTGGGTAGCCCCGCGTTCAATTGCTCCAGGGCTTGAGCCATGTCCAGCTGAATTTTAGTGATGAAGGATTCAACCTCCAGCGGTTGCTGCAAGTCCTGATAATAGGTCGCTCGTTTGGTTTCAAAGTCTTGCGGCAAATCCTCATCCGGATTCCGGTAGCGTTTGGCTCCATCCACCCAAATCTCCTTGCAGCGCAATTTATCCCGGACGGTTTGGAGTACACCTAGTTCATACGCCACCCGGTCAATTTGAAGTTCGCCATTCTCCCCCACACTGACCGCTACTGATTGCCAGGGGGAACTGAGAACCCCTTCAATTGGCACGGATCTGTCTGCTGGGTAAGGCGTGCGGCCTGGGGTGTCTGCGTAATCCTTCAAAAGCCGCAGTGCTTCCATGACCGATTGCAGTTGCGGGTTATCACACCGGAACTCCAGCGCTTTGAGAATCAAGGGCAGCATCCGACGGTAATGATGGTTATAGGCAGAGCGTAGGCGAGCATAAAGCCGTTCTCGGAAGGTCTCTCCCCTGCTCAAACTGCCCACCAGTTTCTCCAAAGTCTCTTCTGCGGCAATGGGATAAATCACATCCTTTACCAGGCCCTCGGGTTCGGCCAGGGCTGCCAGAGCGATTTGGTACAGAATTTTGTCGTGGTCACCGCTGCTTTGCGCTTTGGCGACAACTTCTTCGGTGACTCGCTTGCGGCTTCGTCGTTCCAGCCGATTGACCAATTTCAGCATCAGCTCAACGATGTTGTCGATGACCTCTTGCAAGCGTAACCAGCAAAATGCTGCCAGTAGGGTGTATCGAATGGGCTCAGGATGCCGTCTCAACTCCGTCAGCGTTTCCGTCTCAACCCGCAATCGGTATCGCTCCACAATACTGTCGCACAAGCTCGTGAACAGATCACTGGGAAGTCCCACCGTTTGGAGAATTTCGAGTTTCAATAACTCGGCTTCCAG
>JAUJON010000015.1 GCA_030447595.1 Thermosynechococcaceae cyanobacterium YX3bin19 | reverse complement strand
CCGGACCTTTGAGGCCGCCGGATCTGGACCTCACGGATGTTTGCAGCCTGGCTAATTCCCCCCGCCCGTTGGAGCGCCCGGGTTAAGGTAGGAAACTGGGCTTTCTCCTCCTGAGTCATGGTGTAGGAGCCGGGACTAATGACTTCACCGGCAACCGCCACATTTAAAGGGGCGGCTTCCAGCAAGCTGACGGTGATAATGGGGCGTCTGAGGTAACGACTGTACCGGGCTGTCAGGGTATTAGCAGCCTCAGTTAAGGTCATTCCTCGAACCGAAACTTTACCGACCAGGGGCAGGTTAAGCGAACCATCCACAAGAACTTGATGCCTGCCACTCTCGCCGCTGTATTCTGGTACGTTAAAAATATCAACCTGGATGCGATCGCCGGAGCCCAGCGTATAAGAATCATTCTTGAGGTCGGCTGGCGTTGTCGTTTGAGCGATCAGGGGCTGGGCTGTACTCGGAACTGGGCAAACAGCTGCTGCTAAAACCAGCAGCGTTAAGCCTGCAGCGGGTTGGAGTATCTTTCTGGATGCACTAACCATACTTTTCTTGCTACTTGATAGGTCGTTGAGGTGATGTTGCTAGACTAGACGTCTGAGGAAGATGAGATGTTTCTGGCTGGTACTCGGGGACAAAACTTTGCATTTGGGAGACGATATTAGCATAGTCAGCTAGCCGAGCTTTCTCGAACAGTGCCTCTAAGCAGGACTCCAAAACGTTCCAACTTAACTTGGCCTCATGAGCACAGAAGATTTTAGGATGCCCAGTTGCACTCACGTTAGTATGGTTAATTAACAGTTCTTCATGCAACTTCTCTCCTGGCCTTAATCCAGTAATTTCAATATCAATATCACGACCTGGTGTGAGCCCACTCAGACGAATCATTTGTAACGCTAAGTTGTAAATTCGTACAGGCTCTCCCATGTCTAACAAAAAAATCTCACCGCCTTTGCCCATGGCTCCAGCTTGGATAACCAGGCGAGCAGCTTCGGGTATTGACATGAAGTAGCGGGTTGCATCGGGATGGGTCAACGTAATAGGTTTACCCTCAGCGATTTGTTTGCGAAACCTGGGCACCACAGAACCGCTGCTGTCGAGAACATTGCCAAAACGAACAATTGTGAAGCGAGTCGTAGTTTCCGGCTGCTCGGCCAAGGCCTGTAAGATCAGCTCTGCAACTCGTTTGCTGGCTCCCATCACATTTGTCGGACGTACCGCTTTATCGGTAGAAACCAGAACAAAGTTACTGACACCACAGGCGATCGCACACTGAGCTGCAGTTAAGGTTCCAAAAACATTATTGAAGATCCCTTGCGCCGGATTTGCTTCAACTAAAGGGACGTGTTTGTAGGCTGCGGCATGATATATCGTCTCCACTTTGTACTGAGTCAACGCTGCCTTGAGAGAAGTTGGATCCGTCACTGACCCTAAACAGGCAATGCGCTTCAACATCGGATAGGTCTCAGCTAACTCTAGGTCAATGTTGTAAAGGGCAAACTCGCTTAGCTCATAGAGCACCAAACATTGTGGCGCTTGCTGGGCAACCTGACGGCACAATTCAGAACCAATGGAGCCGCCTGCCCCTGTCACTAAAACTGACTTACCAGTCACATTTTTACGCAGTAGCTCGGGATCAGGTAACACTTCTTCACGGCCTAGCAGGTCTGCAATATCAACGTTCTGAATTTCATTAATCGAAACCCGACCGGACAAGATCTCACTAATACCGGGAACAGACTTTACTGGAATAGAAAAAGGCTTCAGATAATCCAGAATCCGGCGCCTCGCTACCCGATCTAAAGAGGGCATTGCTAGTAAAATTGTGTTGACGGGTTTCTGGGCCAGCAGGGTAGGTAAGTCTGCCGATGAGTAAACTTTGAGATTGTAAATCTCTTGTCCCTGCAAGTAGGGGTCGTCATCTACAAAGGCTACAAGCTGGCAGGCATTGTCTTGGGCCAAGGCTTGAGCTAGTTGACGGCCAGCAGCTCCAGCCCCATAAATGACAACTCGTTCTGGGGGTGTACTTCGACGGACTAGAAAGTTCATGTTACGGACTAATCCAACAAGAAAAGTGTGTTTATGCCATTTCACTTTTTGCTTACATTTCAGGCAGATAGCGACTCCCTGTTGAAGTGAAGCTTCTGATAGATATGTACTTAGGAATTCCGTGAAATGGTATCACCCGAGGTCCTGAAAATTCTATCCATCTCATGTGCGTAAGTAGTAACTCGGATGGTAGAATCCCCCCTATTTTCACTTCTCAAGGCAGCTCTATTCCTATTCCACGCTAGGGACAGACAAGCTGTTGTCCGAGACAGCAGCTAAAGGATCAATTGCTAAATCAGTATAGGCTATTCAAGGCTGTACCCTAGCAGCTCTATTCCTTCTGTTTCTGTAAGTTACTATCCAGCAGACCGAGAACCCAGGTAGAACTCTCCGACAACAATTGCAATGCCCATTCCCAATAAGCTTATCCAGTTGCCTGCTAAGCCAAAGGCCCAGACACCGATAGCCAGCAGCAAGGTGCCAAGGAGATAGGTGACAGCGACTTGAGCGTGAGACCATCCAGCCTGCTGTAGCCGCTGATACAGGTGATGACGATGGGCCTTGAAAATGTTCTCACCGCGAAGTAAACGACGGATCAGGGTATAGGTTGCGTCCCCCACAATTGTTAGACTCACAGGCAGGGCTGACCACCCTTGCATCGAGCCCCCACTCCGCAGCAGTGCGATCGCCACCACTGCCCCCAGAGTCGTACTGCCGGTGTCGCCCATGAAAATTTTCGCGGGTGACCAGTTCCAATAGAGAAATCCTGCCAGGGCAGCAACGATTAGTCCCAGTGCTGGTTGGTGCAACCACAGGGCCAAAAACCCCAGCTGTACTGCACTTACCCCAGCGACCAAGCCGTCTAAACCGTCCATAAAATTATAGAAGTTAATCAGAGCGCTGATGCCAATTACGCTCAACAAGTTGGCGATCGCCAAACCTAGAGGCCCCCAATCAGCGAGCCAGGGTTGGGGAAAGGGACCAAAGCAGATGACGATGAGGCCAGCAGTGATGAGATGGACTAGGTAGCGAATGCTTGCTGGAACCCCTCGCCAGTCTTCTAGGATACCAATAACAATTAACGGCACCAACACTAGCCACGCAATACTCCAGCCAGAATCTGCCAAGCTGCTATTGAGAGGAGCCAGCCATTGGGTAATAGCACCAGCCAGGATGAAACCCAGACCTCCACCGCGGGGGGTTGGCCGAGAGTGGGCGCTACGAGGATTGGGAACGTCCAACCAGGAGTGACCAAAGGCGTGTTTGATCGCAGCAGTGACCAGCAAACTAATTAAAAAACTTGTAAACAGAAGGATGACAACAATGTTCACCTGCATTAATTACATCGTCCTGGTAGGCTTCCTTTAGATTTTCAGCCTTGAAGCTGGAATATACCCTCATGAAAACTGCTATCAGGATCTTACTGCTTCAAGGTCTCTCGCAGGCCCTGTTCCAGGGTAAAGGGGGGGGACCAACCCAGCATTTCTTGGATATGGCTATTATCGATCCAGAGTGATCCCAGCAGGGACTCAATTGCCGAGCTACTCAAAGGAAGCGGACGTTGGGCCCGCTGTTGCACAGCATCCCCCAGGCTGCCGGCGATTCTCAAAAAGGTAGGGGGAATGGGCCACAAATTGCAGGGGCGGTTAAGATAACTGGCCATTTTACCAATCAGCTCTGGCGTAGACACATCTTGGCCATCGCTGACCAGAAATACCTGGTTGAGGGCATGGGGGTGGGATAGGGTCACCGCGATCGCGTCAACTAGATTCCTCACATAAATCAAACTGCGGCGATTTTTAACTAAGCCAAAGGGTAGGGGTAAACCTTGCTGGACGAGTCGAATTAAGCGCTGCATGTTCCCAGGGTTACCCAGTCCGTAAACCAATGGTGGTTTAAGAATCGTCCAGACAGAGCCTCCTGTCGCGTCAGTTCAGCCAAAGACTGCTCCGCTTGGCTTACTGCGCCCGTAGGCAGTACGAGGTTGGCAGGGGAACGTTCGGTCAGAGGGGAGCCACTTTGGGTTGTGATTGTCCCCACAGAGCTGACCAAGACAAAGTGCTTGACGCCTGCTGCAATGGATTGCTTGACAAGATTAGCAGTGCCTTCCGCGTTAACTTTGAAAAATTCAGCTTCGTTGTGAGAAGCTTCAGGCACATGCGCCCGAGCTGCCAGATGAATCACTGTGTCAATGTTTCTCAGGGCATCCTGCCAGTCAGTACTGCCGTGAATATCACCGATAACCGTTGAGGTAACAGTTGGGAACTGACTTGCCGGAAGGTGACGCCTACGAACTGCGGCATGAACCCTCCAGCCTTGTTGAACCAAGAAGGGAATTAAATAACTGGCAATAAAGCCAGTCGCTCCAGTCACTAAAGTAGAAGTCAACAAAGAATCCTATTGTTTGAGAACGTTTAGAAAAGTTTCCACCCATGTTTATTAAATAAATAAATTGCTGAGCGGATCGCAATCAAAATGAGCTTAACGGATTTATGCGAACCCTTTGCCCAGTAGTGAAAAATCTGAACATAGGGATAGAAAATAGCTCTATACTTCTTTGACATTCTCAGAGTTATATCGGCATCTTCAAGGTACATAAATATATTTTCGTCAAAATAACCAATTTCATCTAAATGTTTTCGCCGGAAGAGCATAAAGCACCTGAAAGATAGGCAACATTCATAATCTTGTCGTATCCCGTCTCACGCATTTCGTACCAATCCATGCGCTTTTTTAAGGTAAACTGCAGCCACCTAGGAAGAAAACGTCGGGCAAAAAGAAGCAAAACGCTAGGGTAACGCTTACAAAGATACTGAATTTCTCCATTAGGAAAACAAATTTTAGGAGAAATTAAACCAATGTTTTGATGTTCTTCTAAATACTGAATCATCTCTGGAAGCACATTTGATTCAAAGTAGACATCTGGATTCATCACTAAGTGGTAATCACAAGTTACAAGTTCCTTTAAGGCGAAATTGTATTGCCTGCCAAAACCAATATTTTTGCTGCTGTTAAAGTGATAATTAACTTTAAAATCTGAAAAAACGGATGATAATTCTGGCAAAGGTGAATTGGGTCGGCGATCGCTAATTTAATATTCAGCGGCGTACTCAGGAGCGATGTAACTGCCCTGTGAACAATATGAGGATCGTTTTGATATAAGACAAGAGATGCACTCAGGGTTAATTCAGGTCTCATCGGTGTCCCTTTACTTAGGATTATTGGCTTTTAATCGACTGGTATCGGTCCCTTGCGACCACGTAGCCCATCCCAAGTCCCACTTAGAGAAAACATGACTTTCTGCCAACGTTGATCTTCACAAAGTAAAATCCGAATCATATTGTAAATAGCAGCAACCATATCAAACATCACCCAATGGGAAAGGTAAGCGCATACTCCCTTAACAGAGAAATCCTATTTCGACAGATGTAGTATCTTCGAAATGGTTTATGAAATGTAGGTTGAAATGGATGTCCTAAAAATCTTACTATTCTCTTGCTGCCAAACTGATGAAATAAAATTGCTTTCTTACTCACTAGTATTCCGTAATTATTTTTCCTGGCTCTAAGGCAGTATTCTGTGTCTACATAATCTATAAAAAAATCGTCTTTAAAGAACCCTAATTTTTGGAAAGCTGATAGGTTTGTAAGTGCCCCGATGTGATCACTACAGTCACGTCGTCTCTATCGCCCTCCTCACACCCAACCCTACCGAATAAAAAAGGCAGTTTCTTATCGGGGAACCAACCATTTCGCTTGTGAATTCGGCACTGTCTCGTTAACAACATTAGGTCCGACAAAACATCACCTTCTCAGGGTTTGAATAGCCATTTAAGGTGTAGAGCATTTCTGCAATCATATTCGAGGCGGGTCTACTATCTTGATCAAAGGTAATTGCCCATTGATAGCCAGCTTCTATAGCGGCAGTCAGCCCTTGGTTTATGGCTGTGGCAATACCAAGGTTTTGCTGGTTCATGATCAAGTGAATGGAAATACCGGTGAGGCTGTGGATTTGGGCCAGCTCTTGAGCAAATGAACCATTATCTACAACTATCACTAGGGCAACTTGAGCTGCAATGTCAACTAGCCTGGTTTGAAAAGACTTGTCAGGATGGTGAGTGATGATGACCGCACAGAGATAGGGATGAGAAATTTCTCGATAGTTCACTGCAGTTGCTGTACTACTGGTAACAGGGGTTTTTTGACTGGAATCATTGATAAATCACTGACAAGGGTTGCTAATAAAAACAGCTCTACTGTAGGAAATAGTAGAGCTGCTTTATTAGCAACCTTTAGTCGTGGCTGTATCCAAACTTGTACAACAGACAGCTAGAGATACAGGAATGAAGTGCGCTGCAGTCAACATCTGTCTTTCTTGCCACTTCGCATTCCTACTAGCAACTAACCTCTTGTAAACCAATAAGATTTTTATAACGCAGATGGTCAAAAGTAATGTAAAACAACCGACTGTAATTTTTCTCCACATTCCCAAAGCGGCAGGGAGTACACTCCATACAGTATTCAATCGGCAGTATAAGCTAGCCAACGTCTTTACCATTGATGAGGAACGATCAATAGAGGATCTTAAACAGCTTTCGGCAATGCAAAGGGCACAAATGAAGTCCTTAAAGGCCACATGTATTTTGGACTACATCAAATTCTGCCTCAGCCATCTACCTACATCACAGTCCTGCGCGATCCAGTTGAGCGAGTTATTTCCCATTACTACTACATCCTTTTGTAACCCTAGTAATGAACTTTACAATCAAGTTGCTTCTAAAGTATGAGCTTAAAGGATTTCGTTCTCAGTGGTCTCTCCCTAGAAATAGACAATGGACAGAGAGACTTTTATCTTCAACTGGCGCGGTTGTTCCCTACAAGCAGTGCTCACTAGAGTTTTAGAAAGTGCCAAACAAAATGTGAAAGAACATTTTTCTACTATTGGATTTGTAGAAAGATTCGACGAAACTTTAATCTTACTGAGAAGGGCTTTTAACTGGAAAATGCCACTTTATACTAAGGCAAACGTCACAAAATCTGGCCTCTTAAAATAGGAATTCCAAAAAGTACTTTAGACGTGATAGAAGCCTATAATCAGCTAGATATTCAGCTCTATCAATTTGCTCAAAGAAAGGTTTGAAGAGCAAGTTTATCAGCAGGGTTTTCGTTCAAAAGAGATTTAAGCACATTGAGACTCATCAACCGGTCTATCAACCCTACAGGAAAGCCTACACACTCTCTCGCTCAACTATCCAAAAACACTAACATTGTTGAGGTGTCGTCCAGATTTTACTAGATTTCACACTCTGATGCTGTAGTCTTCATGGGTTTGGCTTAAATGGGGGCTATAGCAAGGATCACGATCAATAATCTTCTTCCACTTGCTCGCATGTATTGCACTTCTTGAGCGAATCGTATTTGTTTTTCTAAGGTGTCTTCATAACCTCGGCTCTTTGATTCGTAGTGGTACAGTACTACATGAGGTAAATAGATATTTCTGTAGCCCTTTTCAGCCATCTTGAGACAAAGATCAACATCGTTAAATGCGATCGCCAGTTCTTCTTCAAACCCTTTTACCGCGTCAAAAACCTCTCGCCTGCACATCAAACAGGCTGCTGTAATTGCGGAGTAATTGTTAACCGTTTGGATCTGGTTAAAGTAACCTGAGGCTTTACTTGAAAAATACTTGTGACTGTGGCCTGCAACTCCACCAATGCCTGCAACGACTCCCGCATGTTGAATTGTGTTATCAGGGTATAGCAGTAGAGCACCCACTGCACCCGTCGAGGGCCTTTGTGCCTGTTCAACCATTGCATTTAGCCAGTCAGGTGTTAGCACTTCCGTATCGTTGTTTAAGAACAGAAGATACTCTCCCTGCACTTGGCTCACTCCGTAATTATTGATTTTGGAGTAGTTGAACGGAATATCTAAAGCTTGGCACTTAAACCGCTCTGGCTCCTTGGTTTGCCATTTACTCAATATCTCTGCTGTCTCTACCTCAGTACTACCGTTATCAATCACTAAAATTCCATAATTGGGGTAGATTGTTTTTTCGAAGATGGAGTTGAGACAGGTGTTTAAGACATCCCCTAAGTTCTTCGTAGGAATAATGATACTGACGCGATCAAAAGCTTTGATCTGATATCGGCAAATGAAGTGGCCCCCAGCAGTAACCTGGACATCCCCTGGCTCTGCTCGTCTCTCTCCAGTGCTTCGGACAAGGCTTTGCTAGCGGCATCCGTTGCATAATATTTACTGGCTAAGCTACTAGCCGTCGAGCCCAAGTGCATTCGCCAATGATACAAAACCTTGGGCAGATGAACGATCTGTTCCGTTGCTTCAGTTAGCCTTAAAACGAGATCATAATCCTGAGCCCTTCGTACCCAACCTAAACCCGCCGACCTGATCAATGAGAGATTTTCGACATACACTCAAGTGACAGGTGTACATACGCGACAGGAATGAGTCAGGGCACCAGTCGGGCTTAAAGAACGGGTCCCGCAGTTGATTTTGGTGATCAATTTTATCCTCATCAGAGAGTAAATGATGTCGGTAGCTGGACGGCGGTTAAGAAGCAGAACAACTTCATACAAAGCGTCTGGAGTCAGCAGATCATCATGATCCAGTAGTGCTACAAACTCACCACCTCAGCTATCTCCAAAGCTGAGTTGGACGCCAGAGAGATATGCCCATTCTTAGTTCTCAACACCAATTTGATTCGGGAATCTTGGGTAGCGTATGCTTTCAATACTTGTTGAACGTACAGCTTTGTGGAGGCATCATCAGCAATGCATAACTCCCAGTGGGGTAAACCTGACTGAGAACAGATTCGATCGCCTCCCGTAAAAAACGCTCATCGGTATTAAAGACGGGCATGATCACACTAATCAGCGGTCGATAGGCGAATAGATCAAGGGTCTCTGCCATCTTCTGCAGATCAGCATTGCGGGGATAGTTCTGAGCCAGCCACTTTGATAGGGCTCTTTGGTATCCAAGTTCGGCAATGCTTGAACCGTCACAATGCCGGATCAAGTCGCAAATAGGCTGCCTTCAGATCCTGGCTAGAATCCAGCGGGAACCTTTAGTTCGCCAGAGCGTTACTAAAAACTTTATCTGCACAAACCATCCTTGAAACCTTGAAGTAGTAGTTCTAGCCATTATGTTGTGAATCTGTCACTTTCAAAGGTAGGGTTCGTTCGTAGAGATATTAGACTCACTGTCCTAAGTTTCTAGTTCATTGAATAAAGCTCAGCCTGCCATTCTTTAATCGCGTTTACGGCGATAAATAAGCTGCGGTAGTCTTAGCTCCAACTTTTCAACCTGCTTCTGCGAGTTTTGAATGCGTTGCTGAGTTGTTCGTACCTTCAGAACGAGCGACCTCTATTGCGACTTTCTAAGTTCTCGGCATGCTGCTGGGTCAACTGTAGACTCGAACGAGCGACCTCTAACTGACTTTCTAAGTTCTCGGCATGCTGCTGGGTCAACTGTAGACTCGAACGAGCGACCTCTAACTGACTTTTTAAAGTTCTCGGCATGCTGCTGGGTCAATTGTTGTGTTAACTGAGTTGAGTGAAGTTGAACCTGTAATTCCTCATACTGCTGAGATAGCTTAGAGTACCTTCCATGTAGTGCAGCATACTTACCTTCTTGGGATACTGGGAATGCCTGGACGACAAACTGTAAAGTATCTGTGTCTTCTGCCTGTTCAATTTGTTGAATAAGTTCAGCGCTAAAATCGTGGCGATCAATCTCGGGAATTAAAGGCGATGGAGAAAAGATCGGTAATGTGGTTCGTTCAATTGCATCGATAAAGTATCCTGAGTCCCTAAAGAGGGCTTCAACAGTTTTGCCGGTAAAAAAACGCAGATGGGTGTTATCTAAAATCCCAAATTCTGTATACTCAAATCTTCCCTGTAGCAAGGCCAAACGGATAGTTCCGTGAGCAATGTTGGGAATTGAAGCAACGACATAACCCTCTGGTTGTAATAACTGCCGGGTTTCTCTTAAAACTTCCCACGGATTTCGCAGGTGTTCTAAAACATCGCCAAACACAGCCACATCAAATTTTTGACCTGGCAGCAGTTCCTCTAGTGCAGCCGCGTCTAGATTGGCAACAACAACCTGTTCACAAAACTGCTCCGCAACTTTTGCTGCCTCTGGGTTGACTTCGACTCCTGTAACGGTGCACCCCTGGTGACTCAAAAGTTGAGCGAAATAACCTGTAGCACAGCCAAAGTCAATCACTCGCTTGTTTGGCCCAGTCAAGCGCAGCATCTTTTTCAGGCTGTGATCTTCACCGAGCTCGGCTTCTTGAACCGATGGATACTGTTTATTCCACTGATGACTCATGAGCTTCCCCCTCTAGATCGCTTTGGCAGTTAGGTCTTGGTGAAGTATATTCACAGTGATGGGTTGATGCACCAAGGCATGGACCTGCTTACCAGTATCGGGGGGCAAAACTTGGAAAACGAGGGCGTGATCGATCCAATCAAACGTGACGGCGGTGTAGTTCTCTGATCCGGCTACTGTCAAGCTGTAGGAGCCCGTTCTTAGCGGTAATTTGAACTGAAATTGCACTTGCAACCAGTCTCCTGGCTCCAGCGAACCAATGGGATAATTTTCTTCAAAGGTGTTGCTGCCAATCACTTCATTGCCGTTTTTGTCGCAGACGTAAAATCCTAGGATGCAGCCTTGCAATGGCTCGTAAACCTTCAGATCGGCAATTAAGGTGACCTGCTCATTAAACCCAAGAACCGGCGTTTCACCAGAGTCTTTGCCTGAGCTGTTCAGGAGCCTGACTGCCTCAATTAGAGCCTGGCGATTTCCCCTGCGGGTTCGCTGAGGTTGAAGGGCATGGGAAGGGGGCGACGAATGGGCAGCTGCTGCAGTCGGGGCAGTGCCGGAATGTTTTTCTTGAATGGCATCAACGGCTGCTAAGGCTAGCTCTAACTCCGTGACCCTTCTCATGTATTCGATTAATACAGTGTTGGGTAGACCCGATGCCTGAATTTTACCCTCTTGAATAAAGACGGCCGCATTGCACAGGGTTTTGATGGCACCCGAATCGTGGGAGACAAATAGGGTGGTGACGCCAGAATCCATTAGCGATCGCATCCGCCGGATACAGCGATGCTGAAAGACCACATCCCCCACTGCCAGAGCTTCATCAATAATCAAGATTTCTGGGTCGACATTGACGGCAACCGCAAAGGCCAGACGGACAAACATGCCGCTGGAGTAGGTCTTCACGGGCTGCTCAATAAAATCTCCAATATCAGCAAAGGCGGCAATGTCATCAAATTTTGCTGCTATCTCCGCTTTACTGAGACCCAACAACCGACCGTTAAAAAAAACATTCTGTCGCCCAGTAAATTCCGGGTTAAACCCGCTGCCCAGTTCCAGTAAAGCCGACACTCGGCCATTCACTTTAACTTCCCCGGTTGTGGGCATCAGGGTTCCAGCAACAATTTGCAGCAGTGTACTTTTTCCAGATCCGTTGCGTCCAATAACTCCCAGGGTCTCTCCCTTGAGAATTTCGAGATTAATATCTTTTAAGGCCCAAAATTCATCGGCTCTACTTTTTCCGGGTAATAAAATCTCTTTCAAACGATCAACCGGACGATGGTAGCGTCTAAAGCACTTTGAGACATTACTGAGGGAAATCGCAACTTCATCCATGCCGTCAACTGCTGGGACCATTCCACTACAATACATCAGCAAAGGCGGGACGCAATTTCTGGTAGCACCTCAGCCCGCCGTAAAATACGACAAGAGAAATTACCGAAGCAACTCCCCACTCTGCCCAGTGCCGGATCTCACCGACCAGGACTAAATCCCGGTAGACCTCCGCGATCGCCGCTAGCGGATTCAACCAAAATACCCAAGCACGCCAGGCTTCCGGAATGATTGTGGCAGGGTAAACAATTGGCGTCATGTAAAACCACAGGTTTGTAATCACGCCTAAGCTTTGCGGCACATCTCGCAGGAAAACTGTCAAGCCAGCAACACAGTAGCCCAACCCGGCGGTTAGCAAGAGCTGGGGCAGCCAAACCAGCGGCAGTAACCAGAGGGTGCTGTGGACGGTTTGTGTCGAGATGCCAACCAACAAAATCAGCGCCATTAGCCCGAATGAACTTTCAATAAACGCTGCCAGGATGGGAACCAGGGGTAGTAACTCCAGCGGAAACACAACCTTCTTAACCAGGTTCGTCTGTCTAATTACAGCCCCCGAGGCTTGCTGGAATCCACTAGTAAACGCGATCCAGGGCAGCAAACCTGAAAAAAGCCACAGTCCAAAGGTTAAGTTGTTTTCGGGCAGACCCTGAAGACTGAGCTTTACTTTCAGGACAATAGAAAAGACGTAGGTATAAATCAGTAGCTGAGAAAGCTGATTCACTAACGGCCAGAGATTACCCAGTAGCGAGCCTTTGTACCGAGCTTCCAGGTCCCGGCGCACAAGTGTGTTCAGTAAATCCACCTTGCCCCACCACTTAGGATTTACTGGCAGCCATCGGCTAAACGCACGGGCTTTAACCACAATTCCTTTCCTCACGTCCTACCCATTCACTCTTTAGCTGGGCAAATCACTTAGTTTGTCTAGGTTCGCTTGGTTCAGACCCGATGTCAACCAGGAACTTCTCACCAACCCACTAGAATGCTTAACGCCTAACGATATCTAAGGTTGGTGACCGAAACTTAGGTAAATGGACGAAGTAGCAACTTTCTCCAGCTCAACGTGTAATCGCTGTCCGGCAAAACCGCAGCGTCTTGGGTGTAAAGTGCTTCCACCTCCTTCAGATAAAACAGGCGCGGACAGTAAGCAAGGGCGTGTAAAGCAGGCATAAAAATCGTATCCTGCTGGATCGCAGGAGCGTCTAGAGTTTGCAGGTTTAAAAAGTCTTTAGATCTAGATGTGTTAACGGCCTAATGACCTCTCAGGTTAAGGATTATTCCTCAACTAGACAGCCCTGCTTGCTGAAACACTTGCTGGGACGTCAGCAGGAGCCCTTCTAAGAATGAGTCTGTTAAAGACATCGCACCTGTGTAGGTTCGAGGAGGAGCATCAGGATAAAATACAGTGATGCTTTTTGCCCTGGGATCAACAATCCAGACTCGCGTTACGCCTGCGGCTAGATAGTCTGTCGCTTTTGCCGTCATTTCCCCAAAGGTCTGGTCAGGAGAAATAATTTCAATTGCTAAATCTGGCGGAACCGGACAAGGTTCATCACCTACGTAGTCTGGCAGGCGCTCATTGGACACATAAAGCAGGTCAGGAATCGGCACCCAGTCTTGCCCTTGCCGCTGCAAGATAACAGACCATTCAATTCCAATTTCCCCACGAGCTTCACCCCAGCCTTCTAACAGTCGCAGCAAAGCTCTCTGGGTTTTTGAATGAAACCGTTTTGGTGACACTTTCGGAATTGCTTCTCCATTGATCAATTCACAACCTGTATCACTGTCCGGAAGTTCCAGAAACTCTTCTAGCGTCAACTGCTTGCCTGTTGCTTGAATCATGAAGGTTACTCCTAAAGCCAAGGGAGTATTGTTTTCAGTGTAGTGCTTGCTGTAAGGAGAGCGAGTGATCAACAAGGGCGATCACCGCTACAGCCGTTAATCCTGCTGAAACTGGGCCAGTAACCAAGCCCCAACTTGAAATTGATCCGTCTGGCGGTTACGGTGGAGAGCATTTTCTCAGACCGAAATTGCTAACCTTGGTAGAACTTGAGACTCATTGATGCGTTTACTGCCGGGGCCTGCGATCGCGTAGGCCAGGAATTGGGCATTTTGCACATCTACCACCTAGTATTCCGCCGCTTCGAGATCTTCGTAGAGCGATCGCTTTGTCCCCAGCTCATCTAGCGGAGGATTGGCATTCTGGGCATTGCATCAAAACTGACCTCAATTCATTTATGCAACGCCCATTTATCCTGCCGTTGGAACTTCATTTTGCTGGCTGGTACGGTGGGAAAGGTAAGCCAGCAATCAATAGACGATCACTGCAGATTAGAGTGTTTTTTACTATAAACAGAAACTCATCCAGTCCTCAAACTCTTCTTGCACAAGTAGATGGAAAGTCCAAATTTTACTGAATTTGAAAATGTATCAGAGCGGCGGCTTTCGAGTTGAGTTTGGTTGTTATGACTATAATCAAAGGCAGCACTCAGCAGTAGGAGCTGGCGTATGGAAGCTGCCGCGATCGCTCAAGTAGATCAATCGTTGACGGTTGCTCCTGAAGACTACAGCCTCCTGACCGATCTCTACGAGCTGACGATGATGGCAGCCTATTTGGGTGAAGGGTTGGATCAGCGGCAGGCTAGCTTTGAGCTGACGGTGCGCCACCTGCCAGAGAGATTTGGCTATTTAATTGCCATGGGCCTAACCCAGGCAATTGAATACTTGCAGAAGCTTCACTTCACACCTGAGCAGATCGACCAGCTGCAAGCAACCGGAATTTTTGCTGAGGTTCCTGGGCAATTTTGGACACAACTTGCTGAGACCCGTTTTACAGGAGATGTCTGGGCAGTTCCAGAAGGAACTGCGGTATTTGCCAATGAACCTTTGCTGCGGGTAGAAGCCCCCTTGTGGCAAGCTCAACTCCTAGAAACCTACTTGCTCAATACCATCAATTACCAAACTCTGATTGCCACTCGTGCCGGTCGTCTACGGGATGTTGCTGGGCCACAAGCAACGTTACTGGAATTTGGCACTCGCCGTGCCTTTAGCCCCCAGGCTTCTCTTTGGGCAGCCCGTGCTGCTCTAGCGGCTGGATTAGACGCAACATCCAATGTTCTAGCGGCACTGAAGTTGGGGTGCAAACCCAGCGGCACCATGGCCCACGCTTTTGTCATGGCCTTGACCGCAACTTCTGGTAGTGAAATGCAAGCTTTTAGCGCTTTCCACCGCTACTTCCCCCAGGCAACCCTTTTAATCGATACCTACGACACCGTTGCCGCTGCCCAAAATTTAGCAAAAAAGGTTCAGACTGGCGAGATCCAGTTGGCAGGCGTGCGGCTAGACTCCGGAGACCTGGTGATGCTCTCTCAGAAAGTTCGTGCCCTGCTGCCTGACATCCCAATCTTAGTGAGTGGTGACATTGACGAGTGGGAGATCGAGCGCCTGCAAGCAGCGGGAGGCTGCATCGATGGCTACGGCATTGGTACCCGCGTAGTCACCGGTGAAGCGATTAATGGGGTGTATCAACTCGTAGAAGTGGACGGTATTCCGGTTGCCAAAACCTCCCAAGGTAAACAAACCTACCCAGGTCGTAAGCAAATCTTCCGCGCTTGGGATGGTAGCCGCCTCCACAGCGATCGCCTGGGATTAGTTGAGGAATTACCCCAGACCGAACAACCGCTGCTACAGCTCGTAATCCAACAAGGTCAAGCGGTGCAGCCGCCGGAAACTCTGGCAATCATTGCCAAGCGTACCCGTGATTCTGTTACAAGTTTGCCTGCCGCTGCGCGACGATTAGAACAACCGGCTCCAGTACCTGTCAAGGTTTCTGCGGCTCTGCGGGAGTTAGCGCTGGACAATAACCGTCTGCGGTAGACAGAGGTGTGACTTGGTACTCAAAAATCTGAACATGTTGCTGCCCTAATGATGATTGCTTTATTTGGTACGAGCGCTGATCCGCCAACGGTTGGACACCAAGCCATTTTGAAATGGTTAGGTAACCACTTTGACCAAGTGGCAGTTTGGGCTTCCGACAATCCGTTCAAGGCTCACCAGACTCCCCTGGAGCATCGCCAGGAAATGCTGCGGCGACTGATTCAAGATATCAATCCGTCGCAGGAGAATGTCGCAGTTTATCCTGAACTCAGTGACCCAAAAACCCTCACAACGGTGCAGCGTGCCGGCCAGCAATGGCCCAACGCTGAGTTTATCTTTGTGATTGGGTCAGACTTGGTGCCAAAGTTAACCCAGTGGTACCGGATTGAAGCAGTGTTATCTCAGGTGCAGCTCCTGGTTATTCCTCGGCCTGGCTATCCCTTGGAGGAGCATGATTTGCAGCAGCTTCAACAAAAAGGGAAGCTCGCGATCGCAGACTTTATGGGTCCTGATATGTCGTCAACCGCATACCGGGACCAGGGCAATGGGCTGGGTCTCACACCATCCGTTAAAGCTTACATCCATCAGGAGGGGTTATATGAATGCTTAAGCGCAGGCGTGAACAGCATCAAGCCGGATACAGCGGTGAGGTGAGCAAGAATTTACTGGCGGAATTCAAAGTCGGTGTTGATAATGTAGTTTTTTCTGTTGACACTCACCAAAATCGCCTGCTAGTTCTGCTAGTAATGCGCCACGACGAACCCTTTCTCGGCCAATGGTGTCTGCCGGGGACCCTGGTGCACCAGGGTGAATCGTTAGAAGAGGCTGCCTACCGGATTTTGGCCGAAAAGATCCAGGCCCAGAACCTCTACCTGGAGCAGTTGTATACCTTTGGGGGTCCTAATCGTGACCCCAGGGAAGCACCAGACAGCTTTGGGGTACGCTATCTTTCTGTGAGCTATTTTGCCCCGGCTTGAGGAGGCAGAACTGGTTGCCAATGGTGTTAACGGCATTGCCTGTATCCCTTAGAACAAGTCCCCTCACTTGCCTTTGACCATCAGCAAATTCTCCAGTACGGGTACCGTCGCCTCCGCAATAAGCTGGAGTACAGCCCAGTTGCCTTTGATGTGTTGCAGAAACCTTTACCCTGGGCGATCTTTACCAGCTTTACAGTACGGTTTTGGGGGGAACTTTACGGACTACTCAATTTCGAAGCGCGGCTGCCTGAAGCTGGGTTTTCTCTGTGATACTGGCCAAAAAGTCTCTCGCGGTGCCGGACGCCCTGCTAGTCTTTACCGCTTCGACCCGGCTGCCTTTGCACCTCTAAAAGATAAGCCCCTATTTATTTTTAGTTCAAATCTCCCTGACTAGTGACTGGTTATGAAACTGGCTATTGCTCAACTAAATCTAGTAATTGGCGACTTGACGGGTAACGCGGCCCAGATTCTCACGGCTACTCAGCAGGCAGCAGCACAGGGAGCCCAGTTACTCTTAACCCCAGAGCTTTCCCTCTGCGGTTACCCGCCACGAGATTTGCTGATGAATCCCGGTTTTGTCGAGGCGATGGCAGATACTCTGCGGCAACTGGCTGAGGATCTTCCGGCGAACTTAACCGTTTTAGCCGGTACGGTTGTACCCAATCCGCGATCAACATCGGCGGCAAGCCACTGTATAACAGCGTTGCCCTGCTCCGGCAAGGTCAAGTGGAACAGTATTTTCACAAACGCCTGCTGCCCACCTACGACGTCTTCGATGAAAACCGCTACTTTGAGCCCGGGCAGCAACCGAACGTTTTGACTTTGGCTGGCTGGCGGGTCGGCATCACCATTTGTGAGGACCTGTGGAATGATGAGCAATTCTGGGGCACGCGAAACTACGCCAACGACCCGGTTGCCGACTTAGTACAGCAAGGGGTGGATTTGCTCGTCAATCTCTCTGCCTCCCCCTACCGGGTGAGGAAAACAGCACCTGCGCGAAGCCATACTGTGCCATAGTGCTCGCCGCTATGGTCAGCCGATCCTCTACGCCAACCAGGTGGGGGGGGAATGACGAACTAATATTCGACGGTAGCAGTGTTGCTTGCAGCCGTCAGGGTGTCGTGGTTGCTCGTGCCCGTGCTTTTGAGCCAGATCTGCGATTCCTCACCCTAGACGAGGCCCAGCGGGACTTACTGCCGGATCTCGTGACGCCGCCACCAGAGAGTGAAGAGGCGGAAATCTGGGCCGCCCTGGTTTTGGGAGTGCGAGACTATGTTCACAAGTGCAACTTTACTCGCGCAGTCATCGGCCTCAGCGGGGGCATTGATTCTGCGCTTGTAGCCGCGATCGCCGCGGAAGCGTTGGGAGCTGAGAATGTTCTGGGCGTCCTCATGCCTTCGCCCTACAGCTCCGATCACTCGATTCAAGATGCCCTGGCCCTGGCGGAAAACCTGGGAATTGCCACCCGCATTTTGCCGATTGCCGCAACAATGAACGCTTACGAGCAGGTTCTCGAGCCAGTGTTTGCCGGCACGCCTGCCGGGGTAGCGGAGGAAAACCTGCAAGCTCGTATCCGGGGCAACCTGCTGATGGCGATCGCTAACAAGTTTGGTTACCTGCTGATCTCCACCGGCAACAAGTCAGAAATGGCCGTAGGCTACTGCACCCTGTATGGCGACATGAGTGGCGGCTTAGCCGCGATCGCCGACGTTCCGAAAACCCGCGTTTACTCCCTCTGCCGCTGGTTGAATAACCAAGCAGTCACCCGTAACGGCAGGCGAGAGCTGATTCCCGCTAATATCCTGACCAAAGCACCCAGTGCTGAACTTAAACCCGGCCAGGTAGACCAGGACTCCTTACCTTCCTACGACGTGTTGGATGATATCTTGCAGCAGTTGATTGACCGCCACCACTCCCCTACTCAGATTGTCGAATCCGGCCACGATCCTGCTATCGTCCAAAAGGTGATTCAGATGGTAGCCCAGGCTGAATTTAAGCGCCGTCAAGCACCACCCGGGCTCAAGATTACGGACCGCGCCTTTGGTTCAGGGTGGCGGATGCCGATTGCTGCGCGTCCGGCGAGTGCGATTACTCAAATGACCGCTCAAAAGGAGCAATCTGAATCAACTAAAGCCTAACTCATCCTTTGAGGTTCCTAAAAGACTTTAATGCATCAAGGTAATCAGGAAATCCTGCTGCTCCTAGGCAAGGAACGTATCCATAGGCACTAACCCTGAAAAAATAAGGTTAGGACCTCCTTGAATAGTTGGCAGCTATCGTACTAATGAATGCCTAATTACCTAGTAGTGGTAACGTGCCTGCAAAAAATCAATCTGTTTATCACTCACTCGATAAACAATCCGATGTTCTTGGGTGAGCCGTCGAGACCAAATTCCAGAACCTAAATACTTTAGGGGCTCCGGTTTACCAATTCCTTGAAACGGATCGCGCATAACTGCCTCAACTAAGTCCAAAGCTCGGAGGGCGATCTTGCGGTCTGCCTTGACCCAATAGGTTAAGTCCTCTCGAAAACCTGAGCGAAAGACAGCATCTCGGGCTTGCCTACTCAAGCCCTAACTCCTGGCGGAGACCTTCTATAGATTGAGATTCACCTGTTTCCATTTCCGCTTCCGCGATCGCCGCAAGTAACCGGGCGGCATTCTTTGGTGATCGCAAAAGATGAACTGTTTCTAAAAGACTACTCAGTTCATCTGCAGCAATCATGGCTACATCCTTATTACCCCTGCGAGTAATGATTACAACTTCGCGATCAGCAGTCACCTGGTCAAGAAGGGTTGCCAGGTTGTCTCGGGCTTGGGTGTAAGTGGTCTGAATTGGCTTCGTCACTTCTGTTCAGGACATCTGTACAAGTAATATTGTATCCTTTACAAAAACTATCTTCTGCCTAGTCTTGAACACCTTGGAGGAGATACGTTGTATGTAGAACTCTGATCAGCGATCGCGCCTTTGGTTCTGGCTAGCGTATGCCAATTGCTGCGCGTCCGGCGAGCGCCATCGCCCAAATGACTCCTCAACACAGAATTCTGCCGTAGCGTCAAGGAAACTCGCCAGGCCGCCCCAAGTGAGCTCTCTGGAAATGGGGCAGCCAGAAGTTTGAACTGCGAATGCGGCAGGGATACTTTTTCTCTCAGCCCTTTCTCGAGAATACCTAGCTACAATCAGCATGCAGAGGCAAAGGTAGCGAAACCCTATTGAATCCGAGAGTGATCAGCTATGAAGTTCGTAACCGATCCACCGATCGCCGTCAAAATCAACAAAATGAGACAACGGGTGCGGTGGCAGGAGCCGCTGATTGTCGAGCAGGGGATCGATCAAACCCGCTTGGCCTTTGAGGATGGCTGGGGGGATAGCCCGGAATTCTCATTTCTCGTTGTCGGGGATACTGGCTCAGGCAGCCACGGAACCGACAATCCTCAACGACGGGTTGCGGAACAAATGATGGTGCACCGGGATGACTGCCGCTTTCTGCTGCATACGGGGGATGTGATTTATTTGGTTGGGTCGAGCGAGTTCTACCTGGAAAATTTCATCAAGCCCTACCGAGAGCTACTGGTGGGCGGCGAGCACCCCGAACGCGTTGCCTACGATCAGATGGTTTTTACACTGCCGTTTCTGCCTGTACCCGGCAACCACGATTACTACGATCTGCCGTTTCTCTATGGCCTGCTTGTCCAGACAACCCTCCCACTTCGCCGCCTGTTGCCAGTCGGTTTGGATCTAGACGTCGGCTGGCACGGTTCCCGCCAGGGCAATGCCTATGCCCGGGCTTTCCTGGACTACCTGTGTAGATTTCGGGGGGAGTTAGGTCATCACCTTGAGAGCCATTACACGGCAAAGACTGAAACAGGCCGCTGCCTGTTGTACGAACCCGGACGCTTCACTCGCTTGCCTAACCGCTATTACACTTTCCGCAGCGGTGGGATTGACTTTTTTGCCCTCGATTCGAATACCTTCAATGCCCCGGCACCGCTGCCTGCGACCCGAGAGGGGGACAACACCCGCCGTTCACTGGAAGAGCGCCGAAATGAACTGGAGCAGCAAAAACTCCAACTCCTCGAAGATTCGGCTAGGCTCGGTGCTGACCAGCTGGAGAACGCTGACCAGCTGGATGACCTGCGAGCTAAGCTGGAGCAAATTGAAGAGGTTAAGATCGACATTGATAAGCAACTAGCCTCTGATCAAACAACCACGGTTGACTTTGAGCAACTGGATTGGCTGCAGCAGAAGCTGATTGAGTCTTGGAACACAGCAGAGGTCCGTGGACGGGTGATCTATCTTCACCACCCTCCCTACGTTACCGAAGCAACAAAGTGGCATCAAGCTCAAACTTTGGCAATCCGGCAGCGGCTGCGGCAGGTATTTGATGGCGTCGCGAAGGTCGTTGGCTCCCAGACCGAAGGTCGTCCGCTCGTCGATCTGATTTTCACTGGTCACGCCCACTGCCTAGAACACCTACAGACGGTTGACACTGGCCACGCCGATTCCAACCTCAACTGGATTATCTGCGGCGGTAGCGGGTATAGCCTACGTCGCCAGCGGTCAGAGGGACCGGAACTCATGGAAACCTTTGAGGATGGTGATACCCGTCTGGTCGCGCGATCGCTACGGTTCGTCGGACGACATGGGAAAGGGTCACAGAAACGACGGCCCTACTCATTTTTGCGGATTGATGTCCAGGACGGCCGACCACCGAAGTTCATTGTTCGCCCGTTTATTACTGAGCGGTTTCATCACCAGTGGAGCAATAGCCACCTGGAACCCTTTAATGTTTAAAGTGGTAATGTAATCAAGCGGGATAGAGCTCTATAGCAATGCTAAATGATTCATGAAAATGCACCATACATGAATATCTTCGAGAACTCAAAAGTCTGATGATGCGTCACCAACTCAAACCATCGCTTTGCTACCCAGAACGATTTACACAGATGATAAAACTCTCGGATGAACCGCTTCGCCTGTAACCAAATATCCTCAACTGGATTTTGCTCTGGGGCATTGGGTGCAAAGCGAATACAGGTAATTTTCCAATCGGACTGCTCTAATCCCTGATTCACTGATTCCAGGTAGTCTCTGACTTCTTTGGAGCGGTGATAGCTGGCTCCATCCCAGATGAGCGCAATCCGACGCTCAGATACTCTGCGAGCAGGTAGTGAATAAAGGCAATGGTGAACTCAGAATTTCCTTTCTCATACGCCTTGAGCCAAAACTCCTGGGTGCAGAGGTTGAGGGCACCATAGTCAGTCTGCTTCTGTCGCTCATTAACCACCGGGACTTCGATGCGCTGGTTAGTTTTGCCCCAAACATAACCACAGGTATCTCCCCACAACAGATGACATTCATCCAGGAAGAAGACTACTAAGCGACCCAAGTCAATCTCTTGTCGGTGAGACTCCAACCAGGTGGTAATCTCCTGTTTTTTTCTCAACCAACTCTGGGTCTTTTCTAGGATTACGCTTCTGGGTCTTCTTCCAACTAATTCCCGCTGCCTTGAACAACTCGTAGTAGCTCTGGTTAGAGGCAAACACCACCTCATAGGTGTCCTCAACGTGCTGCTGGAGTTCGCTCAAGGGCCAGTAGTTTTTCTGCTTAAGCCAATCAACGACTGTTTGCAACTGCCCACCATCGAAATACCCTGTTGAGCCTCGATACTTGAGGCTCAGTCCAGCAACCCCTTGCTCCTGGAACATCTGTTTCCACTTACTGATGAAGCCAACAGAGACCTGCAGCACATCCCGGATCTCAAAGTAGGTGTAGCCCTGCATAACCATTTGTATTGCCAGCGCCCGTTTCAGTTCTCTCGGGTCAGGGTTGCTTTGAATAAATTCTGTCAGTTCTTCCATAGGTAGGTGACCACACTAAAGCAACTATCACGACTTAAGCATAGTGCCCCTAAGCTTTTTCACAAACGATTTAGCACTGCTATATCCCGGTCTTGAGCTAGCCGGACGCTAGATTTTTGCCTTCCCAAAGTAGTAGACTCCTGTTCTAGCCACCCAGTCATCACCCTAAGCGGAAAACGGGAAGTGCGACTTAACTGCATCGTGCCTGAAATTAACGCTGTCTCAGGTGCGATGCGACTAGACATTCATATTCGTTACTTTGTTAAGGCAAAGCCAAAAAAATAGTTGTTAAAGCATGCAAATGATTCCAGGCACTACTGACAAGGGAAATGAGCTTGACTTCACTACAGATCGTTAATCCGGTTGCAGATTTAGCCATCGTACCCTTTAGACAAAAACTGGGTGCGCCCCTGACCAAGCAAACCATTACTGTCTTACAGATTAACCTTGGTAGACGCTGTAACCTAGCCTGTGCCCACTGTCACGTAGAAGCGGGACCTAAGCGAACTGAGGAGCTGTCTGAGTCAGTAAACAAACAACTGATTGAGCTGATCCAGCGATTTCCTCAGATTCAGACTGTAGATTTGACTGGCGGTGCTCCAGAAATGAATTACGGCTTTAAGCCCCTAGTAGAAGCGGCACGAGCAACCGGCAAAGAAGTCATTGTTCGCTCCAACTTAACGATCTATTTTGTAGGAGGGTTTGGAGATATCCCAGAGTACTGTGCTCAGCACCACTTGAGGATTGTTGCCTCGCTGCCCTGCTACCTGGAAGACAGTGTGGACAAAATGCGCGGTAATGGCGTGTTTGATGCCTCAATCCGGGCACTACAATGGCTCAACCGGCTGGGGTATGGTCAAGATCCCAGATTAGCTCTGGATTTGGTTTACAATCCCCAGCTGCCAACCACTGAAAAATTCACTTTACCACCAGAGCAAAGTGAGCTGGAACAAGCTTATAAGCGCCACCTGCACGAGAAGTTTGGTGTTGCTTTCAATAACCTCTTCACCATCACCAACATACCCATTGGCCGGACGAAGCAGTATCTCCAGCGGCGAGACTTGCACCAGCCCTACCTGTGCTTTTTAGAGACAAACTACAACCCCAGCACCGTTGAGCATGTCATGTGCCGAGACCAACTTTCTATAGATTATCTCGGCAATATCTATGACTGTGACTTCAACCAGATGGAGCACTTACCGGCGAAAGACCGCAATGGGGAAACACTCACTGTTGCCAAGCTACTGGAAGCCTGCAGTTTAGACGTCATTCATGAGATTCGCACTGCTCCCTTCTGCTATGGCTGTACTGCTGGGTGTGGTTCAAGCTGTAGTGGAACTTTGACTTAGAGACAGAAAACCCTGGGGGGCAAGATTTTAGTCCTGGTCCCAGGGAAAGTTAGCAAGCGAGGGTTAAGCAGGCTTTGTTTGGTTGTGCTTCATCAAATCAACAATCGTGGTTTTTTCTAGCAGCCCTACCAAAACGCCATTGTCTCGAACAACAGGTAGCTGCGTTAGCTTTTTAGTCTCTAGCAGCTTCACGACATCTAGTAGGGATTGCTCAGGTTTGACAGTCGTTGATAGCTCAGTAGGCTGCATCAATTCTTTGACCGGGGTTTCCGGCCAGCGGGATGTGGGAATGGTCTTCAAATCATCTACCGCGATCGCCCCTACCAGTTGTCCAGCTTCATCTATAACCAGAAACCGCTGCCACTGGTTGTGGCCAATAATGTAATCGTTGGCAAATTCTCTTAAAGACAGGGAGCTTTGCACCACCGGACCGTTGGGAACTACGGCATCGGCTGCTGTTAACCCTGCCAGCCGAGCCTGCACCGTTGCAGCTTGGCTGGTAAAACTAGCATTGCGGAGTAAAAACCAGCCAAGCAAAAGAGTCCAAATTCCAGTAAAACTGCCGGACAGCAGCGGTACCAGTCCAGCAATCACCGCAATCCAACCAATAACCTGACCTGCTCGACTGGCAAAGGCAATGCCCTTGTAGAGATTGCCCGTAATTTTCCAAACCAGCGCTTTCAAGACATTACCACCATCCAGAGGCAAGCCAGGAATTAAGTTGAATAGAGCCATAATCAAGTTAACGGTTGCCAGCAGTTGCAGCACCGTAGCCGTCGGACCGGACGCAACTCCACTGGCAAGAATGGTAGTGACTAGACCAAACAGCAGCAGACTGACTGCGGGCCCGGCGATCGCCAGCCAAAAGGCACCCGCGGGAGTCTTCGACTCTTTCTCTAAACTCGCTAAGCCACCAAACAAAAATAAGTTGATAGATTTAACATCAACACCTTGCCGGATGGCCACAAAACTATGGCCTAACTCATGAGCGAGGACAGAAGCAAACAGCAACAGGGCCGAAACAAACCCCAACAGCCAGGGTAGCGGCCCACTTAGCTGGGGGAATTGGGCGGCCAGCCCACTGCCGTAGCTCACTGTTACCCAACCTAGTACTAAAAACCAGGAGGGATGCACATAAAAAGGAATACCAAATAGATTACCAACGCGAATCGAGCCATTCATACGGCCTACCTCTTCAAACAGTTCTTAGAAAGCACCTCTGCCCAGGAGACTCAGCACGTTCCAGATTCTCTTTAGTCTTCTATCCAATTGTAACGATTGATAAACAACAGTTCTCATTTTGAAATGGAGTAGAATCCGTCTACTACAGTTCGGTATAAAGGAGAGCTATTGTGCCAGGGCGGGAAGTGATTGGGCTGATACCTGCAGGAGGACAGGCAACCCGGATTGCCCCTTTACCGGCTAGTAAGGAGCTATACCCCATTGGCTTCCGCACTGTGGAGGGCGATCGCGGTCTTCGTCCAAAAGTGGTTTGCCATTACCTGCTGGAAAAAATGCGGCTAGCCGGGATTCACAAGGCGTACTTTGTGCTGCGCCCCGGCAAGTGGGATATTCCTGGCTACTTAAGAGATGGGGCGATGCTGGATATGCACCTGGGCTATCTGATGATGGGCCTGCCGTTTGGTGTACCCTACACCCTAGATCAGGCCTATCCCTTTGTCCAAGATGCCTTTATAGCCCTGGGCTTTCCAGACATTCTGTTTCAACCCGATGACGCCTTTACCCAGTTGTTTGTTCGCCAGGCGACCAGTCAGGCCGATGTCGTTTTAGGATTGTTCCCGACGGATCAGCCCCACAAAGCCGGCATGGTTGATTTTGACGCTCAGGGAAGAGTCCGGCTTGTAATCGAGAAACCGGCCCAAACCCATTTGCAGTACATGTGGGGTATTGCCATCTGGACGCCTGCCTTTACCCACTTCCTACATCAATACCTGGCCACCATTCAAGCAACCCAAGATGCAGCAAACCCATTACCTCAACTCCGGGAGCTGCCGATTGGCGATGTTATTCAGGCGGCGATCACCAGCGGCCTGCGGGTTGAAGCTGAAGTTTTTGCTACAGGGACCTACCTGGACATTGGTACACCTGAAGATTTGGTTCGAGCCGTTCGCACTTTTGCGGCTGGGGATGGTTAGGCCGAAACTTTACGAGATGACTTCCAGTAGGCGGCAATTGCCAAAGTCACGCCTTTCAGTAGCCAGTACAAACCGGTAATTACCCCAAAGGTAACGGCGATCACAACCAGCGGGCGTTTCCCCACCACATCCTCTAGAACACTGCCCACTAAAGAATCGGGTTGAGTCACCAGATCCCAGCTATTGAAGCGCAGAAATCGGCCTAAATAAATCCCGACCGCACTCAGGCCGTGAATCACCAACTCGGTTCCCCAAATTGCTCTTGCCCAGCCTTGTCGATGCAAAAAATACCCTAAGTTAATTAGGGAAATGACATAGGCTTCAAAGCCAGCAAAGATAAACAGGATGTACTGAGGAATCAGAACTAGGGTGATCAACCAGACAGAATTGATTCGGCGAATATCGTGAATCAGGTGAATGACATCAGTTAAGACGTAAGGGGCATTGGGCAAAAACACAATGAACACAAGCAGCCCCAACCACCAGAGGGGAGTCGGGAAGGCCTTGAGAGTAGCGGCAGTGGAATTAGCGCGTTTGGGTTTCACCCGCTGGCGGAACAGCCAAATACTCAACGCCAGGGGAATAAAGGCCAAAAATAGATTCCAGGCCATCCAGTAGGTATTGCTGTGCACTGCATCCCAGGTAAGCCCAATCCAGTTAATCAGCTTGTCTTTCATCAGTCCATTACCCCATTACTTGCGACTCCGGCATACTTAGAGTACCGACTGAGACTAATAGTCTAACGGTTCCCCAAGGTCAAGAAGTCCAAACAACAGACTCCCTCAATGGATAGGCCTCATACAACGGTTGTTTTAGCCGTGAGTGCAGACGGCAAAATTGCCGATGCCCAGCGCTCTCCCGCACGATTTGGTTCCCGGGTAGACAAGCGCCACCTAGAAGCACAAATTGCTCAAGCCGATGGGGTGCTGTTGGGTGCCGGAACCTTGCGAGCCTACGGTACAACCTTAAAGGTTACGAGTCCTGACTTGCTTGAGCAGCGGGAACAACAGGGCAAGCCGCCGCAGCCAGTTCAGATTGTTTGCTCTCATTCCGCTCAGATTGACCCACAACTGCCGTTTTTTTGTCAAGCGGTTCCTCGCTGGCTGCTCACGACAGCTTCAGGGGCGGCTCGCTGGCACGACCGACCTGGATTTGACGAAGTTCTTACGCCCATGCGCCTTGATCCAAAACGCCCTGATCCTGGAATTGACTGGATTGTTGCCTTTCAACACTTGGCTGCAGCAAACTTGCTGCGGTTAGCCATCCTCGGGGGTGGGAAATTGGTAGCCTCACTGTTGTCTGTGGATCTGATTGATGAACTCCAGCTAACGATCTGCCCTTTACTGCTAGGGGGAGCCAATGCCCCAACCCCGGTTGCGGGTAAGGGCTTTTTAGCAGACGTAGCCCCTCACCTGGAGCTTTTAAGTGTGCAATCCAGAGGACAAGAAGTATTTCTCCACTATCGCCTGCTGCGTTCGGAGAATAACGTTTAAGCAGGCGCTGCCCCAAATAGAAGCTCCATGACAAATTGAGGCGCAGGTAGAACAATCAGTAGTAACAGGCCCAGGGCTAATAAGCCATAAAAATCGCGGTGGTTGTCTAGTTCACTGACATCATTGAGGGCAGGTTCATCGACGGCAGGCATAAAAAACAGAATAATAGCCCAGAATAGTAGCCAAGGCTGAATGAGCGACAGTAATAAGATCAAGAACCGTGCCACTTGGCTAACCACAGCACTAGCCCGCTGGCCCAGCATCGCATGGACAATGTGGCCCCCATCCAGTTGGCCTACAGGCATTAGATTCAGGGCTGTGACAACTAACCCTAGGCACCCGGCGACAGCGACGGGATGAAGTTTAATCGCCTCTGATACAGCTAGTTCGCTCCCGAGGGTTAATTTACTCAACAAGGCCAACAGAATCGAAAAATTAGGGTTGAAGGCGTTGAAGTTTAGCACCTCTACTTTTTCTGGTAGAGGTACCACAGTGGAATTTGCTAGGCCCCAGAACAGTAGGGGCAAAGTTGCTACAAGGCCCGATAAAGGTCCAGAAATGCCGACATCAAACAAGGTTTTGCGGTTCGGTATCGGAGAGCGGAGCTGGATAAAAGCGCCAAATGTACCAATCGCAAACGGCACCGGAATAAAGTAGGGTAAAGTGGCGCGAATTTTGTAGAACCGAGCCGTTAGATAGTGCCTAACTCATGAATACCCAGGATCGTGATTAGGGCCAGCGCGTAGGGTGCCCGATAACAGCACTGCTGGCTTGGACAGGATGGATTCTGGTGAAACTGACGCATCTGCTATCTCTACCCCAGCTAGGTGGTAGTAACCAAGGTTGCCAACAGTAAACTGAATGCAAGGACAGGCCGGGTCAAAGCTTGATTCTGATTGGCACGCTGCTGTTGCGGATTTAGCACAACCGCAAAAGCTTGTTATTGGCTCCCTGTTGAAAATGACGATAAAGCGATCGCCAAAGTGAGCTTGAACATTCTCCTTAACAGTTTGATAAGCGACTTCGGGGGTAGAGCGGAGTTGACCTCGACAAATAATTGCTTGCGGACGATATTCGACATTCTGCAGGTAGTAGATAGACCAAGGGAAGCAATTCTGCAGCGCTGCCTCTTCGCTTTATTCATCGGGCGCAGGGCTGCCTTGACGTCAGGTGTATCCCCACCCTCCTGAGTTTTAAGCGCTGGTTTTGCAGGAGTGCCAGGTGCTGTAGAGGCTCGCCACTCGCCGAACCAGCACAAAGTACAGCGTAGAACTTAAGATAAAAGATCCCACCAGAAGTGCAGATGGAACGGGCTGTTGCGATCCATAGGCTAGGGTCCAAAAGCAGATGACAAAAGCAGGTAGCATTAGTACCAGCCAGAGCATCCACCACGGCGTCTGGGTAATACGAGCAACGCTGCGCTGCACAATCAGGTAGGTTGTTAGTCCAAGTAGAAGCAAAGCAAGCCAGATCATGCTTAATAAGTCTGAAGAGATTAATTAGGTGAAACGTCACAAGAGCGAAAGCCAGTCTTTGAGGCGCTAGAACTCAACTGAAGCTTCAGCAGGAGCTCAAAGTATGTTGGATAAATTACCTCCCATGAAATCTCATCCAGAAGCACAAAGTCTCTCAAACAAAACACCCCGGAGGATTTTTTTGACTCTATCTTTGCTTTTCCCCTAATCGAGACACTCTAGGGGCACTGCTTACCTTATTGTAGAGAACAACTCCAACATCCTTGTAGATTGTCCAGCTTGGAATCTAGTCAATCAAGAGTTTCTCTCCCAGCAAGGCGGTGTACAGTGGCTCGTGATTACCCATCGTGGTGGTGTTGGCAACATATCCCAAATCCAGCAGGGACTTGGATGCCAAGTGCTGGTTCAGGAACAAGAGGCCTATCTACTGCCATTAACCGTCACCTCTTGGCAGAGTGAGTTTCATCTGAGCGCTCAAAGCCAAGTTCTATGGACGCCTGGTCATTCTCCGGGTACAGCTTGCCTCTACCACAGTTGCTTTCAAGGGGTGCTGTTTTCTGGTCGGCACTTGCTGCCTAATCAACAGGGGCAACCGACGCCTTTAAGAACTAGCAAAACATTTCACTGGCCGCGACAACTCCAGAGCGTTCAGAAGTTGCGCGATCGCTTTACGGTTGAGACATTAAGCTACATCTGCCCAGGGGCAAGCACCGGATTCCTGCGAGGGAAACGGGTGATCGAGCAGGCCTATGAGCAACTGGGCCAGCTAAACTTAGCGGAACTCCGTCAGGCTCCATGTATGCTCTAAGTTGTCGCTCAACTGAGGGGAACCCAACATCGGATGCAGCGCTTTATCACTGTCTAGTACTGGGGGAAACTGTAGCCCGATCCCCTAAATTCTGAAATAAATAAACCCTGTGACCGTTAAGAACAAGCTATAGCCGATCGCCTGCACCAGGTACAACTTTTGCCGGTAACCGAACAGCGCTTTCAGGAGAACCCCCCGGAACTGGCTATCAGGCAAAACATTTGTTGCATCCCAAACCAGGGGACCCAAGAGGCAGGAGCGACCGCCATAAACGCATAAAGAAGCATACTGCGGCTCAAGCTGAGCCAGGTGCCTGCTGCTGCATCAAAGCTTTTCAAAGCTGAAATCACTAGCCCGGAGACAATTAGCAGCAGCAGCGCCCCATTACCTGGAAAAAGGCGCGAACGTTGATTGGACCCCCCACTTAAATAGCAATACACCAATCCCGGCTGCCCCTAGCAGCCCCGCGATCGCCCCCAAGACTGGTACCGCTCCCTGCTGCAAGTTGGCCATGAGGAATAGGACTGTTTCAAAGCCTTCACGGAGAACAGCTACACCCACTAAGCCAAACACGCCCCAACCGGCTCGCCGATCCTGTTGCAGGACTGTACCGAGCTCCCCTTCCACCTGGCCTTTTAACTGACGAGCCTGTTGAGTCATCCAGACCAGCATCCAAGTCAGCAGGGCGATCGCCATTACGCTGACAATACCTTTGAATAAAGACTCAATCACAGGTGCATACTTGGGAGTAGAAGTCGCTAGGCCCTGGATAAACCAGGTAAAACCAAGGCCAATCAAGCAGCTCCCGGCAATTCCAGCCACAACTCCCCCCAAAACCCAAAAGTTTAGCTGGCTTTGGTTAGCTTTTTTCAAGTAAGCCAAGACAATGCCCACAACCAGGGCAGCTTCAACCCCTTCACGCAAGGTAACCACAAAGGTTGGCAGGGCAGAACTAAAATCCATAATTGTTCCTGAAAGTGTTGGGCAAATGGAATTTGCTAGTGCCCGCTGAAATCCCGCAACATTTTGCGCATCTCTAGCCCATGCATTTCTTCTTGGCTAATCATTGTGCGAGCGAACTCTTCCAGATAGATGCTGGCATTGGTTACGGTTTCCAACAAAGCCTTGTAAAGATCCAGAGCCTTTTTCTCGTGGGAAATGCTCTCCTTAATAATATCCTGCACAGAGTGCCGAAAAGATTCCTCGATCGGGGCGATCCGCAGAGTTGGATGTCCCTCTAACCCAGTGAGAATTTCCCCGACTTGCTGGGCATGGGCCAAAGATTCTGTTGCTTGCGCCTTAAAAAAATCTACAATTGGAATCCGGTTTGGTCCAGTTACCATCAGCGAGTAGTGAGTGTAGCGCACCACCCCTGCTAGCTCAAATTCCATAATTGAGTTCAGTAAGTCATTGGTCGTTTCCCGGTCAAGCTCTTTCATTCGCATTACGTTTCTGTAGTCTTGTAAAGTTATTGTGTCATCTCTTCAGCATCCGTCTCAACCAGGCGGGAGCCAGTCTTGTTCGCTAGATCCCTTGAGACTACATCCACTCAAGATGCACTTGGCTGGTTTATCCAATCGAAAGCCACTGTATCTAGAGGATGACCCGCACTAGAAATTAATTTCACAGCAGCTTAGAGCGCCCAAAGGTGACCCTATAGGTAGATGTTCTCCAAGGAGCAGGCTAGATACTGTACTGAGCAGTCGAGTTCCTCACCCACAGGAACCTGGTTACTAAAGCTTTAGGAGAGACAGATGAACTTTCTACAAAACATACTCGGCGGTGGACAGGGATCAGAGCATGACTACCACGATTTTGTTAATCGCTACGAGCAAGGTGCTCCCCATGAGGGGTACTCAGATGAGGAAGTTTCACGCCGCTATCAGCAAGTATCTAGGCAAATGCCCCATGACCTTTATCAGGAGTCTGCCCAGGAAGCCTTTGGCCGGATGTCACCCCAAGAACGTATGCAGTATGGCCAATATCTGCGGCAGCAGACGCGGCAGCAAAACTTCAATTTCCCTGACCTAGACCAAGACGGTCAGGATGATCGCTTTCAAGACCCCAACTATCTTGCTCAAGTAACAGGCCGGATGCACCAACAGCAACCAGATCTGCTGGGTCAATTAATGGGTGGCACTGCAGGAGGCCTTATGGGTGGTGGAGGCACTAATGCTTTCAGCAACCCGCTCGTAAAGGGAGCGATGGCGGGTATAGCTGCTATGGCAGTTAAGAAGATGATGTCAGGAGGCGGCTCGCCAGCTCAGGGTCAGTATGGCAACATCCGTCCCGCTAGCCAAGACCCTTATGGTGATCCGGCTGACCAACAGAGATGGTGATGCCAATCAACGTCAAGGATTAGTTTTGGCCTAGCAACAAATAAAGCAAGTTGCCTGCTTGAATGGAAGATCAACATTACATTGAGCCAGACATCAAGCCGGGCTTAGGTTACCGAGTTGGCTTTTTCTATAATTTTTTGTGCCTGTTTAAAGATCGCTATAAAGCTTCAGCGGAGATTATGATGAATAAACTGTACCTTTGGCGTAAAAAAGTTCTACGCCCAACAGCGCTAATGCTTACAGTGCTGCTAACGTTGCCACTTACGGCTGGCTGTGGAGGTTCACGAAATAGTACCTTGCCACCCGTTGATGATACTTATGGTGGACAAACCTACCCTGACCAGCCTACATCACCTAGGGCTAGGCAAGGATTATCGACTACTCAAAAAGTGGCCCTTTTAGGCGGAGCCGCAGCACTGTCGTATCTTGACAACCGGCCCAAAAACAGGCAAGCTCAGGGGGGGGAGGGGGCGTCCGACCTAGCCAAGGACGGGCGGTGTGTACTACCGCGATGCTCAGCACCGTGCTCGTAGGTAACACCGCCGCCGGGTGGAATTCAAGTCCCGGCGGAAGAGGCACGCCAACAGTATCGTGAATTCCAGGTATAACAATAGGCCAACAGGTCAATAGAATCTCACTGACTTGGTTCCGGCACAATAAATACCAGCTCTGATAGCAAAAAATGTAGGTGTTACTGGGATAGTCAAGTTGTCGTTTACTGGGTCAGCCTCTAGAAGGAGAAGACGGTTCGCAGCACACCCTGATAGATAGTGTCACTGTCGCTGTTATTGTTGGCATCAGTGATAACCAAAAACGCTGGCGTCACCGAGATATTCTCGCTTACAGTAAACCGGTAGAACGCTTCATAGTTGGTCTGCGTTGCATCCCAACCGTGCCCTCAATAAAGGCTGACCGACAGCAAAAGCCAGCAACGACCCTTCCTTGAACAGGTCTCTGATGCCGATACCTGCCATGAACGTCTGTGGGCTTAAGTCTACATCCGCCCGCTCAGCAAAACCTCCCCCAGGTCGCCACCATTGCCGTAACGACCAAAGAGACCAACTCTGCCAAGGTCAGCTCAGCATTGACCCCATAGTTGGAGTACTTGACATTGGCAATCGTTGCCGTCGTGTACTGCAGGCGCAGGGCAAAAGCATCCCAGAGAACCAAACTCAGCTCTCCTGTCGCTTGGTAGAATTCACCGACAGCCCACCGCCAAATTCATTGGCTAAGAACGTGGACTCGCAGAGACATAGGCAGCCCGCAAGTACAGGACCACCAGCACATTCCAGTCAATTGCAGCACCGGCTCCGCCATTCGCTCCAGATTCTTGATGATCAAGGGAGTTGTTGATGAAGAAGTTAGAGCTGAAATCCGCTACTTCATCGTTGGCATAACTGTTAACATCGACAAAATCATTGGCCTCGATGCGGGGGCCGACTGTGATTGCCAAGTTCTCGGTCGGGTTGAAGGTGTAGTGCAGCTTCAACAAGGTCACTGCTGTGGGCACCTGTATGAGTAGTCGACACCGGTGTTAACAAACTCTGTAAAGGGCGAATCTGCTGTAGCAAACCCCAATGGTATCTTCGCCCTCGTTGCCCACTTCCAGTTGCGTAAACAGTAGGTCTTCCCCAGTAAAACTGGTGTTGAAGTCCAGGCGCACGCGGCTGATCAGATTGGGGTTCGTCTCTACCCACCAGACTCGCCGTACTGGGGAGCAACAATCACTTCCCCAGTGCAGTCGTGGTAGAAAACTGGTTAGCTTCTAGTTCGGTGGTGCGTGCTTCTAGGGCGTCAACCCCGCCCCTGAGGGGTAGCCAGCTCTGCAACAAACTCTGTCTGTAGCCGTCTGAGGGTCGCTAGGTCTTCTCCCAAGCCCCGGTTCGCTCTGCCAAGCTGTTCAAGCAGGCGTAGACTCCAGCAGCAAACTCGTAGCGGAGTCAGGCTTGATTTTAGCACTCAGGCACCCATCAGGGTAGCCAGCAGCCTTCGCGCTCAATCAGAGACTGCAGAGCTTGAAAGGCCCAGTCACTCGGTTGCACATCCGCTAGCTGGGATACAGCGGTAACGGGTGCGCCTTGAGCCACCTGGGCGCAGCAGCAGTGGGTTGGGAGGAGGAGCACTCTGAGTACTACTGGCAAGCGAGTCTTTTGACTGGGGTTGCTGGTACTTCAGCAGCGCTTGCCACAGGAGAAACCATTGAAAAGGCTCCGAGAACTGTTGCGCCAACGAGCAGCGCACTCCACAAAACTTGAGACATATCCTCTCACTCCTCACGACTTACATGATTGCAGGGTCTACTTGCCCTTGTGACCTGTAAAGCTCCGTCTTAAAAAGCAAAATCAGGCTCTGCTTGCAACAGAATCCCCCGCACCCGCACCAAACGATCTAAGAGTAGAACTGCTCAGGGGTACCGATGCAATGCCCCACCGGGGCATCTAAGCGTTCACCTTCAGGCAAATTAAACAGAATAAGGGCAAAAAAAGCTAAAGTAATCATTCTTCAATGCCCCGGTAGGGGATTACATTTTCCAGCTAGTAAAAGCTCTAATTTTGATAAGTCTTTTCCACCCAGGATCTAAAGAATGTCGATGCTACGGTCAGCTCTGAATCGGTTAATGCAGATGCTTGACTGATTGAATCAATGAATAAGCAGGCTGTGCTGATGCAAATTGAGCGCTACCAAAAGGCAACCAGCCAGCAGGAACGTGACGAGTGCCTGTATCAAATTGCGGTTTGGTCAAAACTCCTAAGAGATATCGAGATCGATCAAATCGCTTGCAGATATGGGGCACTTGCTGAGGAACAGCGGCAACGAGTGCTGGGCTTTGTAGAAGTTTACTTTGGTCTAGATCTGGGGAGAAGCTAGAGGGCTGCCAATGCTTTGCTGAAGTCAGAGAGCGCTGGTAGTTCCGTGTGTAACGGAGCTATCGATGCAATGCCCCCCCAGAGGATTGCAGTTTTCAAAGTGAACAGGTTCTATTGGAAGGTTACCTCTAGCAGAATTCTTTGGTTATGGAGGGCAGTTGTTAGTTATGACCACAGTCACGTTTTCCACCATTCTGTCCTCAAGCCTGTTACAGTGGTCAACTCAATCCCACCTGGCACTGCATATTCCAGACGGTTTTTTGAGCCTGCCGGTTAGCCTTAGCTGCTGGGTTATCTCCATTGGCCTAATTGCGCTGTCGTTGAATCGGGTGCAGTCAGATTACCAAGAGCGGGCTGTACCTCTGATGGGAGTTTGTGCGGCATTTATTTTTGCGGCCCAAATGATTAATTTTCCTATTCCAGGTGGTACTTCAGGTCACTTAGTGGGGGGAACGCTGGCCGGAGCGTTGTTAGGCCCTTGGGCTGGTTCACTAGTTGTCGCTGTCGTCTTCATTGTCCAGGCGGTCTTGTTTCAGGATGGTGGCATCACAGTGCTTGGAGCCAATATTTTCAATATGGGTCTAATTGGGACGTTTGGTGGTTACTATCTCTACAAAGCAATTCGCTTTGCCCTAGGGCGCGATACCTGGAGAGGCATGCTGGCAGGTACAGCAGTTGCAGCTTGGGTTAGTGTCGTGGTTTCCGCAGTTGTGGTTGCAGTTCAACTAGCCTTGTCCGGAACCGTTCCTTTAGGGGTAGCCTTGGCAGCAATGATTTTTTGGCACATTCTGATTGGGATTGGTGAAGCCCTGATTACGGTAGTAGCCGTGAGTTTTGTTTGGCGGACTCGACCAGACCTATTCTTTGATCCGCCTCGGAAGGTCATGACAGCCGCCTATCGCGTCAGGTAGTGTATAGAGATCAACCGCTTATGAGTAGAAATATATCTCGCTCACGTAACCGTGCTTTCGTGATTGCTGGACTGGGGGTTGCATTAATGGTGGCACTTTTGCTATCTCCTTTAGCCAGCTCCGATCCCGACGGATTGAACCGGGTTTCCGAGGACCTCAATTTCACCGACCGTGAGGTAGAGAACCCTCCTGCTCAGCAACTTCCTTTCGCAAATGTTTTTGATGGTTATGCCCTTAAAGGTGTACCGGCAGGAGTCGCAACTCCACTAGCAGGTCTGGTAGGAACATTAGTCGCCTTTGGCTTAGCCTGGGGATTTGGCAAATTGGTGGTCCGTGGTTCTGGTTCCTCTGACCGGGATTAATCCTTCCAGCCACAGCGCTGAACCACCAGGTTACTGAGTTAATAGGAAGTTCAGTTTATGCTGATGCACGTTGGGTCCTTTCATCTAGATGTTGATAGCAAGCGGGCAACCCCTTGGCATAGCCTGGCGCCTCAAACTCGGTTGCTCTGCGCTTTGCTCAGCGTATTTGCTATTGCCTTGACACCCAACGGCCACTGGTGGACCTGGGCAGTTTATGGCTTAGGGGTGGTGAGCGTAATGTTGCTTGCTCAAGTCTCGCTGCTGGTACTACTGCGACGAGTTGCCATTGAGTTCGCTTTCATTGGTACTGTCCTGCTCGGTACCTTGTTTCAGCGTGGTGGTGAACTGCTGTGGTCTTGGGGCTGGCTACAGATCACCACAGAAGGATTGGTTGTTTTGGGTAGTGTGACCCTTAAGGCACTACTGTCACTGCTGACTCTGAATGTATTGATCCTGACAACTTCGGTTCCGGCACTGCTGCATGCCTTGACCTTGTTACGAACACCTCCACTACTCGTAGCAATTATAAGTCTCAATAACAAAATGCTACATTAAGTCCATTGGCGAGTTTAACGCGATGCGCCGAGCGGCAGCATCGCGCAATCTATCTGGCAGCAACCACTGGCAGCGGGTAGTGATTGGCAATATGATTGGCTCGCTGTTTATTCGGACCTATGAACGGGGCGAGCGGATTTCTCAGGCGATGCTATCACGGGGCTACACCGGGGTGCTGCCGATGGAAAAAATACCAAAGGGTAGCCGCCGTGACCTTGTGGCTTTGACTTTGACTGTAGCTTTAGGTCTCTTAGGGCAGGTAATCTATTTGCGTTAGAAATGACAGGTAGAAATGCAACGAACCTCCTAATTTCAAGTCACAAGTCTAAAATCCGAAATTGCCTCAATGCACCACAATCCCATTTTCATTGAAAACCTTAGCTATACCTACCCTGATGGGACTCTGGCCCTAAAAGAAATTGATCTGTCTATTCAGGCAACGGAGCGAGTAGCCCTGATTGGTGCCAATGGCTCGGGAAAATCAACTTTGCAGCTCCACCTCAATGGTATTTTGCTGCCCCAAGAAGGGCAGGTGGTGATTGGGGAGTGGCCGGTCGCCTCTGAGCATTTGCGAGAAATTCGCAATTTTGTCGGGTTAGTGTTCCAAAACCCAGACAACCAATTATTCATGCCAACCGTCTGGGAGGATGTCGCCTTTGGCCCGATGAACATAGGTTTGCGGGATGCAGCGCTGACAAAACGAGTTCAGTGGGCAATGGCAGCCGTGGATATGGACTTGGAGCACTACGGCTCACGAAATACAGATAACTTGTCTGGGGGAGAGAAAAAACGCATTGCGATCGCAGGGGTCTTGGCAATGCAGCCACAGGTACTGGTCTTTGATGAGCCTTCGGCCCAGTTAGATCCGCGCTCCCGTCGCCAGTTAATTGAGCTACTCCAAACCTTACCGGAAACCCAACTGATTGCTACCCATGATCTCGATCTCGCCTTAGAACTATGCGATCGCACCGTTGTCTTAAGCCAGGGTGAAATTGTTTATGATGGTCCGACTGAACAAGTAATGAGTGATCCAGACTTTTTGGATCAGCATGCGTTAGAAACTCCTTTGTCTTACAGTCGCCCTTACTGCCAGTTGGAACACGCACCCATAATCCAGCTACTCAGTCGGACCTCATCTTGAGCAATAGGGCTGCGGATTGTTAAGAAGTGTATCAATTTTGCCGTCATACCGTCATGCCATCTTGACAGCTAGCGATGCAGTAGATATTCTGGGAACCATACCTGGGTATGAACCGAGATATGCAAGGATATGCAAGACAAGCAGAAAGTTACTTTATACCTTCCACCAGAACTTCACCGACAGCTGAAGATTCGTGCAGCAGTTGACTCAGAACCCATGTCGGCACTTGCTGAGCAGGCCATTGATTTCTACCTGGCCCATTCAGACGTTGTTGAGCAAGTCGAAGCCTCTCGTGGGGTGTATGGTGCAGCTCATCAGATGTATAACTGTCCAGAATGTCATACGCCAATGACTTTGCGTTCAGGTGAAGTTGTCTCCCTCAAGCAGCAGCCCAGCGTTATTAGTGAAGAAGAGCTAACGGTTCGAGCTCTAGATTCAGAAGAACTAGTTCCTGCTAGGGTTTGAATGCTGTAAAGCAATAGTTGACTATTCCAGCACAGAGACCGCTATTGATTTAGAAGGTCGTTTGCTAAGTACACCGTGGGGCAAGGGTCATGAAAGAAGAGCTCAGTATCCTCATCCAAGCTCAATATCCCCTCATCTACCTCCTGACTTCTGAAGAGGAACGCTCTGAGCAGGCAATTGCCTCAATTGCTCAGACCAAACCTCAGCGGCGAATTTTTATCTGGACTGTCACCCACGGCATTGTGGAGTATGGTCAACCCCGGAGCTTGACCCAGCACAACACAGTGTCTCCAGAAGCAGCGATCGAATGGGTAATTCGCCAGCGTGATCCTGGTATTTACATCTTCAAGGATCTGCACCCATTCATTGATTCACCTGCGACCACCCGCTGGCTTCGTGATGCGGTCGCTAGCTTTAAAGGCACCCAAAAAACCATTATTTTGATGTCGCCGGACCAAACGGTTCCGATTGAGCTAGAAAAAGAAGTGGTCGTTTTAGACTACCCATTACCCAATCTGGCTGAGCTTGATGAAGTTCTGTCAGCCCAGCTAGAACAAGCTCGTGCTCGTCGGACCACTACTGAAGCTCGCGAGAAGCTACTCAAAGCAACCCTGGGGCTCACCCGAGACGAAGCCCAAAAGGTCTACCGGAAAGCTCACGTAACTGCAGGCCGCCTTACTGAAGCAGAAGTTGAAATCGTCCTCTCGGAAAAGAAGCAGCTGATTCGACGTAACGGCATTCTTGAATTCATTGAAGTTGATGAAACCATCGACTCGATTGGCGGACTGGAAGAGTTAAAGCGGTGGCTACAGCAACGTTCTAATGCCTTTACTGAAAGAGCTAGAGAGTACGGTCTGCCTCAACCTAAAGGGATGTTGATTCTGGGTGTACCCGGTTGCGGTAAGTCATTGATTGCCAAAACTACCTCCCGGCTATGGAGTCTCCCTCTACTGCGATTAGACATGGGCCGCGTCTACGATGGCTCCACAGTAGGACGCTCCGAAGCAAACCTGCGTAGTGCTTTGAAGACAGCGGAATCTATATCTCCAGCGATTCTGTTCATTGATGAAATGGACAAAGCGTTTGCGGGCAGTTCGGGTTCCTCGGATTCTGATGGCGGTACCTCTAGCCGAATTTTTGGTTCCTTCCTGACCTGGATGCAGGAAAAGCAGTCTCCTGTATTTGTCATGGCCACCGCTAATCGGGTGGAGAGACTTCCGGGAGAATTCCTTAGAAAAGGGCGCTTTGATGAAATTTTCTTTGTCGATCTACCCAATGCTGAAGAGCGCCAGGATATCTTTAAGATCCACCTTCAGAAGCGGCGTCGAGACATAGAACGGTTTGATATTGCCCAATTAGCCAATGTTTGTGATGGCTTTTCTGGCGCAGAAATTGAGCAAGCGATCGTGGCGGCAATGTACGAAGCCTTTGCCCAAGAGCGTGAATTTACCCAGCTTGACATTATTGCTGCCAGCAGAGCAACACTACCCCTTTCTAAAACTATGACAGAGCAGGTGACGGCCCTCAGGGACTGGGCTAGGCAGCGTGCGCGACCTGCTGCGTCCTCAGTCGCGGAGTACCAGCGACTTGAGTTCTAAAAGCTTTCTCCTGCTCCCAACAGGAGGAAAGGCTAGCAAACTGCTAGTAATGCCATAACCTTGCCGCAGGGTTTGCAAACGCAAAAAAAGCGGTTTTCGTAAGTTCAAACGTTGTTCTTCTCAACCTTATTAATGGAGAAAATGCTCAATGTCTCACTTTAGCACTCTACGTACCAAGATCACTGATGCTGAAATCCTGAAAGCCTCTCTCCGTGATCTAGGCATCTCTGTTAAAAACGATGCAGATGTTCGTGGCTACAACGGTCAGCGCGTTCGTTCAGACATCGTTGCGGTTCTTGAAGGTGAATATGACCTCGGCTGGTCCCGCAACACCGACGGCTCATTTGACCTGAGTGCTGACCTCTGGGGTGTTGCTCGATAGCACAACCCGAGTGTACTGAGCAACGCAGTCAATCACCTGTTTGCAGTGCAGGAGAGGTGGGGTGAGGGCTAGCGCGCCGGTCTCGGGGGGGCGGTGGTGGGGG
>JAUJON010000274.1 GCA_030447595.1 Thermosynechococcaceae cyanobacterium YX3bin19 | reverse complement strand
CGCAAGGGAACGTCGTCAACACCTGGGCCGACGTGTTGAACCGGGCCAACCTGGGGATGGAAGTGATGCACGAGCGCAATGCTCACAACTTCCCCTTAGACCTAGCCAGCGGTGAAATTACTCCAGTAGCTCTCACTGCCCCGGCAATCCACGGCTAAGGCCACTTTAATCCAATAACGATTACTTAAACAACTTGGAAAGCGCTCTGGTTCAGGGCGCTTTTTTGTGGGCTAAAGCGAGAAGCGCTGGCGAATCCGGCCAAGCAGTAAGTTGACCTCCGGCAATTTGAGTTGGACGACAGCTAGAGCAAAAACCGCCAAGCCTGCCAGCCCAGCGAGACAAATTTCCAGCAATTGAATCGGTAGACGCTCAGTGCCCCAAATCCGCTGGCAGCCAGTGAGGACTGCCCAAGAGACGAGACCTGTGATAATGCTGCTTGCTGCCAATCCTACAATTGGTGCCCCGATTTCCTGCCAGCGCAGCCCCCGCAAACGCCGGTTTAAGACCCATAACAGCACTCCCATCGAGACGAGATTGACGCCTGCAGTCGCTAGGGCCAAACCCGCGGCGCCAAAGGTCTTGGTAAATAAAAAACAGAATAGGGCATTCAAAAAGATTCCCGCTAAACTAACCCGCAGTGGGGTAGTTCCATCGCCCAAACCGTAGAAGACTCGCACCAGCACATCCCGGCCCAAATAGAAAAACATTCCCACTGCGTAGGCTAGGAGAACGGAGGCAACCAGACGCGAGGCTGACTGGTCAAAGGCTTGCCGCTCGTAGATAATTCGCACAGCTGGCAGAGCCAAGGTTGCCATTAATGCTCCCAGGGGCATCATGGTGATCGCAGTGAGAACTAAACTTTGGCGAATTCGCTCCTTCAGTTCCGGCCAACTTTCTGGTGCCGCTAACCGGGAAAAAATTGGCATGTAGGGGACCAAAATGACGTTGGAGAGAATTCCCAGGGGTGTGAGAAATAAAAGTTGAGCGTAGCTGAGAGCTGAGGCAGCGCCCGTAGGTAGTTGAGAGGCGAATAGCAGGCTGATGTTGACGCTAATGAGCAGCATGCCAGATGAAAGGCTGGCAGGCCCCATCAACGACAAAACTTCTTTGACTGCGGGACTACTAAAGTTAAACCGTAGCCGCAGTGTTCCCATGCCTGCAGCCCACTGGGCCGGGATTTGCACTAGCCACTGCAGGGCTGCGCCGACTAAAGTGCCCCAGGCCAAGACTGCCGGACCCACCTGATCGGCAAACAACCAAACTGCCAAAATGAGGGTGGCGCTAGAAAGCAGCGGGCTAACCGAGGGCAGCCAGTACTGGTTTGCAGCATTGAGAGTGCCGAAACCAATGCCGATCAAGCCCGAAAATACAGCTAGGGGTGCCATGATCCGGAACTGCTCTACCGCGATCGCCAGCACTTCTGGCTCGGCTTCTAGGGCACTGAGCTTGACCAGGGGTTCCGCAAAGACCACCAAGCCTACTGCCAGTAAGAGGAGAAACCCACCGACCAGGGTCGTTATCGTTTCAATGAGCGGTTCTGCCTCTTCTTGCCGCCGCTTGGACAGCACACTGATGATGGAGCTATGAAACGGACCGTTGATACCGCCAAGCAAGATGAACAGAAAACCGGGAATGACATAGGCGTAGGTGTAGGCATCAACCGCCGCTCCGACCCCAAACTCAGCCGCGATCGCCTGTTGACGCACTAATCCAGCTAATTTACTAATCAGAGTGGCGATCGCCACAATTCCAGCAATACTCGCAATTGAACGAGGCTTTAGGTTCTTAGACACCAGTCAGGAACAGTAGAGGGCTCCACCTATTTAACCTTGAATCTGACGCAAATCATGCATCCCTGAGTGGCTGATCTGATTCATATGTTCGGGGCAATAGCCCTTTGATAGATGCAGAGGGCTACCTCAATTGCCCGCAGTACAACCTCAGGCTGCACCTGAGCCGCTAGTAGAGTAATCCTAAATTACTCAGCCATTATCCAATCGCTCTTTAGCAGTCTCAGGTTGTTATCCGATTGACAATCATCTCGGCAACTGGATACTGCACTCAGACCAATAAGCTTGACATTAGAACTTTCAGGCTTGCAAACCAAGTGAAGCAGTGGCATCGTTAACTTTCAGCATGAGTGCCAACGGTGTAGATTGCAAAGGTGAACTACTCGTGGTTCGGTCCCTTAACTGTAGCTAAACCTAATGTTTTCAGCATCTCCAGGTCGTTGACTACATCCCAATGCTCAGCAAATTGACCATTTTCAATTCTCATGATTTCAGCGGTTTTAATCACAACTTGCTTGCCAGTCGGCGGAACACCTTGAAATTCACCCTGGTGAGTACCACGCCACGTCACAAAAGCAAAGACTTTATCATCTTCAGCATAAAGATGATCAATGGTTGGCGCGAAATCTGGGAAAGCCATAAAGAAGCCAGAAAAAAATCGTTTCACTCCTTCAATTGGGCTTAATACTTGTGCAGTCGCCCATGCTGCAACCATTTGATTATGTTGAATGTAGTTCGGTGAGTAATTGCGCTCGACAGATTCC
>JAUJON010000273.1 GCA_030447595.1 Thermosynechococcaceae cyanobacterium YX3bin19 | reverse complement strand
GGCCAAACGCCTCTGCTCTCGTTGCCTCTGTCGCGAGATCATCTTTCCGCCATTGGTGCACTCACCACAGAAGGCCGCTTGCTGACGTGGACACACCAGAAGACAATCAACGGAAGTTGTATGGTGGCGTTTCTCCGGCATCTGTCGCGTCAGGTCCAAGGCCAATTGCTGGTAGTGTGGGATGGCGCGATGATTCATCGTTGTCGAGCTGTGAAGCAGTTTTTGTGTGAAGGTGCGGCCAAGCGTTTGCGGCTGCTGCCCTTACCCGGCTATGCGCCCGAACTCAATCCTGTGGAGGGCGTCTGGTGCTGGCTCAAACGGGTGGCACTGGCCAATGTCTGCTGCGATGATGTGGACGAGTTGCGCTATGAACTCAGACTGGCTGTGGCCAAACTGCGGTATCGGCCTCATGTGCTGCGCGGCTGCCTCGAAAGAGTCGGCTACCTTTAGAATGTTAGGAAGGTGTCCTTAAGCCCATTGCTTCGGATGGAGCTTGCATTCACAAGGCTGGCCCCGAACAAGATAAGTCTATTTGAAGGAGGCGCTGTCATGTTTGTGGGAATCGACGTCAGCAAGAAGACCCTCGATGTGGCTCTATTACTCGATGTGGCTCTATTACTCGATGTGGCTCTATCAAGCGAGAACATCAAACCACGCCACAACACGCCACAAGGTGTTTGCCAACAACGCTGCCGGCCATGCACAACTTCTATCCTGGCTGACAGAGCAAGGTGGGGAGGCCATTCATGCTTGTCTCCTTGTCTCGAAGCCACGGGAACATGGGCCTCGGAGGTCGCACTCGCTGTGGATGCAGCCGGCCACCGCGTGAGCCTGGTGAATCCGGCTCAGATCCATGCTTTTGGCAGAAGCGGGATCAAGCGCACAAAAACGGATAAAGCCGATGCCCTGCTTATCGCCTTATCGCCCGCTTTTGCCAGATGCAGCAGCCGCCTGTTTGGACGCCGCTGTCGTCGCAGGTTGAGCAACTACAAGGGTTAGTGCGGCGTTTAGAGCATCTCGAAGAGATGCTGCTGATGGAAGAGAACCGGCTTGCTTCGCTTGCTTCGGGTGGCATTAGTGCGCCGGTGAAGGATTCTCTGGAAGAACACATCGCTTACCTCGCTTACCTCAAGCAGCAGATCGAGAAGATACGCCTCCACAGCAAAGACCACATCGACCAGAATCCTGACCTGAAGCATCAAGCGCAACTGCTGGAAAGTATCCCCAGTATCGGAGCATCGACGGCCGCTTTGCTGTTGGCCGAGTTGGGGGATGTGGCTCAGTTCAGCAGCGCCCGCCAGGTCGCGGCTTTGGCGGGTCTGGTGCCTCGCATCCGTGAATCAGGAACGTCGGTGCCAGGTCGGTCGCGCCTGTCCAAAGTCGGTTCCTCACGGTTGCGCAAGTCACTTTATTTTCCTGCTATCACTGCTTTACGCTTCAATCCGCTCATCAAAGCTTTCGGCCTTCGGTTATCCGCACAAGGCAAAAGCAAGATGCTCATCGTTGGAGCAGCAATGAGGAAACTGCTGCATCTAGCGTATGGAGTGTTGAAGTCTGGACAGCGTTTTGATCCAGCCTTTTGTGCCTCAACACCTTGACGCTCAACACAGTATCTCACCCGCCGCCGGAAGCGAAGGCTTGGAGCGAAGTGAGGAACGAACGGAGCGCAAAGCCGAAGCTGTAGGCGGTCGGATGCAGCGCCTTGCTCGACTGCCGTTGGTTGCTATTGGCTTTGGTGCCGCTGATATAAGCGCCCTGAGCCGTAAGTTTTTCATCAGGAAGTTTTGTTTGGTAATTATCCCTTGACAGCAAGTAAGGAGGTGAATTAGAACGAGTGCTAATGATATTGATAGGCGAATTGGCGGCAACCCTATCCGCTATTTAGTTAATCCAAAGAAGGCTCTTATGCAAGTCCCTGATGAGTTGAGGAAATCCGTTGTTTTCCTTATGTATCTGGGTAAGGCAGAAAATGAAAAGTTGGCTGGAACTGCTTTCTTTGTATTAGGTGGTTCCCCTCGAATGCCTTGCCTCGTTACGGCCAGACATGTGATTGACGGCATAAGGCAACAGAGCATAGATAACTGCGTCTATGTCCGTGCGAACTCACGCAACGGCGGTCTTATAAAATTGCCTGTCGCCCTTTTTCGCGCACCTGCGCGAATACTGAAAACAAAATCGCCGCCAGCACGCTAATGATCGCTACAGCGATTAGAAGCTCAATCAACGTGAATCCTTTGCGCTTGGCAATCATGCGCGGCCTCCATCGAACCTGTTGTTCAACACGCATTGTAGCACAAAAGCAAAAGCCACATCATCAAGTTTTCGATGATGTGGCTTTTGCTTGGAGCGACTCGCTCGCTGAAAACTGAATAGCGTTTACGTTGTCTCTTTCGAGTACTCGGTTCAGGTCAAACCGAGGTGCCAGTGATGTGCGTGAATTGGTTGAGCTTGGTGTCGTTCGGTCTGAAGGCTCGCGCCTTTCAAAGCTTGCGCTTGCGACCTACTTGAAAAAGCTCCAGAAAGGAGGTGATCCAGCCGCACCTTCCGATACGGCTACCTTGTTACG
>JAUJON010000272.1 GCA_030447595.1 Thermosynechococcaceae cyanobacterium YX3bin19 | reverse complement strand
TGCAGCGGTGCTTAAATTGCTAACGTTGGCTCAAGTAGATACTGGTGCAGGTTCAGCTTTGAGCCAGTCCTTTGAAACGTATGCTTTCGAGCTTGGTGAGGAGTTCATAAATCATGCTCCACCCGTTATCACTGGAGATGAATCTAGGAATGGTTACTTCTATTTAATCTGTCAGGGCCGGGTGCGCCTGCTTTGCTTTGACGACAAACGACAGCGAGAAGCTTCAGCCCTATTAATTGACGAGGGAGAAACCATTGGAGCAGAACACCTGTTTGAAAATGTGTCCCTGCCATACCGAGCGATCGCTGCCAGTTCCGGGATCGCTGCACGGATTTCTACTGCCAACCTCCGGCGTTGGTTAGAGCAGCTTCCAGACCTGGAAGCTTATCTGGCTCGGCAAGTGCGGGAGCGAGAATGCTTAATTTTCTTCAAATCAGTAACGACACTTCACGCGCTGCCCAGCCAGCTACTTCGGCAATTTGGGTCTTACGTTTGTGAGCAACATGTGGCAATTGGAGAGCCGCTGTGTCAGTTAACCCCTTCAGGCTCAGGCCGCTTCTGGCTCCGCAGTGGTCAGATTCAAAGTCAAAATAATCAATCTCAACCTCCTGCTTTAGGAGACAGTTGGGGGTATCCTCATTCAACTCCTGAAGACTGGACTGCCCAGACATCTTTATTGCTTTATAAGCTACCCGTTGAGCATTGGCAGGTGGCGCAAAGTATTGTTCCAGTGCTAGCAGATCTCTCTGCGGAACAGCCTGAACTGAATAAGCTTGCTACCCAGAATAACTACCGTCAAGCTGGATCTAAGCGGGAGCGGATAGAGCGTTCTACGCCAGCAGTTCGTCCTGCGATTAGCCAAGGACTAAAACCTCAGCGACGCAGCATCTTGCCTGAAGCTCAGGGTAGCAACTTGCAGGCAGCGGCTGAGCCTGTTACTTTTGCCCAACCTAGGCGTCCAAAGCGCCTGGGCCGCTTGTTTCACCAAGGGTACCCCTATGTAGAGCAGCAAAGTGAAGCCGATTGTGGTACGGCTTGTCTCGCAATGATTGGGCGTTACTGGGGGAAAGGATTTAGCCTCAACTTCCTACGTAACCTAGCCGGGGTAGGGCGGTCTGGTACTTCTTTGAAAAGCTTAGCTAAGACAGCAGAAAGTTTGGGATTCCATGCTCGACCTGTGCGGGCAAGTTTTAACCGTTTGCAAGATCAAACCAATCCTTGGATTGCTCACTGGCAAGGCGATCACTATGTGGTGGTCTACCGGGTTAGAAATAATCGTGTCTTAATTGCCGACCCAGCCATGGGACGACGATCGCTGCCAGTGGAACAGTTTCAAGCAGGCTGGACCGGATATGCCCTATTGCTAGACCCGACTGCAAAGCTGAGTGAAGTTGGCGAAACTGCCAAGAATTCAAAGAATTCTTTAGGCCGTTTCTGGAGTGTCCTCTGGCCTCACCGCTCTGCCCTCTATCAAATTATCCTGGCCTCGGTGTTACTCCAGGTTTTTGGCCTAGTTACACCCTTGTTTACCCAGATTATTCTGGATCAAGTGGTGGTGCAGAAAAGCCTGATTACCTTGCATGTGTTCGCAGTAGGGCTTCTCCTATTTAATATTTGGAGCATTGGTTTAGGGGCGATCCGCCAATACTTACTGGACTATGTGTCTAACCGCTTAGACCTCACACTGATTAGTGGCTTTATCAGCCACACATTGACGTTGCCCCTAAAGTTTTTTGAACTACGTCACGTGGGCGATATTTTAACACGAGTGCAAGAAAACCAGCAGATCCAGCTTTTTTTAACGCGTCAAGCGGTGGCGGTCTGGTTAGATGCCTCGATGATTTTTGTCTATTTGGGACTGATGTTCTACTACAACTGGAGCTTAACATTGCTGGTTTTAGCAATTATTCCTCCAATTGTGATACTGACCTTGGTGGCCACGCCGATAATGCAACGCCTGTCGCGAGAGATATTTAATCGAGAAGCCGCAGAAAATTCATCCCTAGTCGAGATGCTGAATGGAGTAGCAACCGTGAAGACGGCAGCAGCAGAGCGGGACTTACGTTGGCGTTGGGAGGATTTATTAACCAGTACCCTGAATACCCAATTTAAAGGACAAAAAGTGAGCAACGGCTTACAAGCCGTAAGCGGTTTAATTAATGCTGTTGGCAGCACTGCCCTCCTCTGGTATGGTGCAAAGCTTGTGATTCAAGACCAACTCACAATTGGCCAGTTTGTTGCATTTAATATGCTAATCGGTAACGTGATTGGTCCAATCCTAGCTGTGGTGAACCTTTGGTACGAGTTTCAAGAGGTGATCATCTCTGTAGAACGCCTAGACGATGTATTCAGCGCTCAGCCAGAGGAAAGCCCCCAAAAACCACTCTTGGCCTTACCAAAGTTAGAGGGTCATGTTCGGTTTGAGGATGTCACCTTCCGCTATGAACAGGAGGAGGACCGCAACGCCCTGCAAAACATATCTTTTGAGGTGCAAGCCGGGCAGACAATCGCCATTGTTGGTCGCAGTGGCTCGGGTAAGAGTACCCTCGTTAGTTTAATTCAGGGTTT
>JAUJON010000271.1 GCA_030447595.1 Thermosynechococcaceae cyanobacterium YX3bin19 | reverse complement strand
TCAGAGTGAGTATTCTAATAAAACAGGAGAATACTTTTATGGGAAGAGGCAGAAGTTGGACGGCGGAAGAGAAAGCGAAAATTGTCGTTCAAGGGTTGAAAGGACGTGCCGTATCTGAGATTTGTAATGAATATCAGATTCATCAAACACAGTATTACAAGTGGCGCGAACAGTTTTTGGAGAACGTGTCGAAAGTCTTTGAAACAAAAGCGCAGTCAAAAAAGGAAGAGCGACTCGAGCGTGAGAATCAAAAACTTAAAACGATGGTCGGCGAGTTAACAATAGAACTTAAAAAAAACGATTGGTAAAGTCTCAGAGGCAGCGCAGCGCGGCAGTCGAAGAATCTGACCGAGCAGTTTTGCCAATTATCCGCAGACTCAAAGCGGAGCATCCGTTTTGGGGCTATCGAAGGATTTGGGCATATTTGAGTTTTGTCGAGCGGCTGCGGATTAACAAAAAGCGCGTTTACCGACTGCTCAAAGAAAACGATTTATTGGTCAAAGGTAACGAGAGATTGAAAGCTCGCCGCGCGTCGAACGCGAGCAAACCACGTCCCGTTTGCCCGAACAATTGGTGGGGCGTAGATATGACAAAGGTTTTAACCAAAGATGGCTGGGCTTATGTCGTAGTGGTCAATGATTGGTTCACCAAGAAGATTCTCGGCGCATTTGTTGGCACTCGCAGTCGCGCTTCCGATTGGCTTGAAGCAATCAATCAGGCAGTTTGCCGACAGTTTGCTGTCGGTATTCGAGAGGCGGAAAAACTCGAATTGAATCTGATGAGCGATAACGGGTCGCAGCCGACATCTTTGAGCTTTATGCGCGGGTGTCGGCAGTTGGGAATCAAACAAGCGTTTACTGCCTATGCCAATCCGAAGGGCAATGCCGATACCGAACGCTTGATTCGCACCATCAAAGAAGAACTGTGCTGGCTTCAAGAATGGTCATCGGTCGAGGAACTGGCAATTGCGATGGAAAAGTTTGTCGAATATTTCAACGCCAATTATTTACATTCGGCACTTGGTTACAAAACGCCGAACGCCTTTGAAAACCAATGGTTCAAACAGAATCAAGTTACTCTCTTTGCGAAGGCTTGATTAATGGGGAGCATTACAAGTTATTATGCAAATACAAAATCTAAAAACACCAGCTTTAGTGCTTGATATAAACCGGGTTAAGCGAAATGCAGAAAATATGGCAAATCGCGTTAGAAGTTTTGGAGCGATTTTGCGTCCGCATATAAAGACTCATAAATGTGTGGAGATTGCTCAAATTCAGACTGCTGGTCAATTCAATGGGCTGACAGTTTCAACGTTTGCCGAAGCACGAGCTTTTGTGTCAAAAGGATTTAGAGATATAACTTATGCTATTCCGATTGAAGCAGGTAAATTTGTTGAAGCTTGTGAGATTTCACGTGATTGTGAACGCTTTGCTGTTATCACGGACGATTCAACAGTTCCTGGCTTACTCAATGAAACAGCTAAACGCTCAAATGTAAAACTTGATGTCTTTCTAAAAGTGGACTGCGGATATCACCGGTGCGGAGTTGAAGTGAATTCGCCGGATGCTTATGAGATTCCCCGGATGATTGCTGATTCTTCCAACCTGCGATTTGCTGGCATTTTGACACACGCGGGACATTCTTATCATGCCCGTTCAAAAGATGAGCTTCTTGAAATAGGTAAGAATGAACGGGATTTAATGAGAGAATTTGCCTTTGCCTTAAAGGCAAAAGACATAGAAGTCCCATGTATAAGTATCGGTTCCACGCCTACGTTGAGTTGCGTTGACCATTTAGACGGAATAGATGAAGCACGTCCTGGAAATTACATTTTCTATGATGCTTTTCAAGCAACACTTGGTAGCTGCAGCTTTGACGATTGTGCTCTTACTGTTTTAGCAGCTGTTATTCATCGCGATCCTGTTCGGCGTAAAATAGTTGTTGACGCCGGTGCTATTGCTCTTTCCAAAGACATGGGGGCAATAGAATTTGATTCGCATTGTGGGTATGGGAGAGTTTTCGATTTATGGGGAAATAATCTTAATTTGCGGGTTAATTCACTCTCTCAAGAGCACGGAATAATCAAGGTTGAAAATGAAGAAGTTTTCGAACGGCTAACTGTTGGCGCTCGTGTACGTATTTTAGCAAATCATTCTTGCCTAACAGCAGCTCAACATTCGCACTATAACATTTTAGAAGGAGAACGCATTGTTGACCGCTGGGGTATTGAGCGTGGTTGGTAATAATTTATTTTTATGATGAAGCCTTTCAAAATTTCCCTTTGCCTATTTTGTTTGTTGATTATTACCGCAGACTTAAAAGCTCAAAATGCCAGGCAGTATGATACTCAAATTTCGGATTTGATGAAAAACGAGAAAGTGCGGCGAGCATTTGAATTCCTGCGTGAAATTGAACCACAAACAATCGAAGAACAGATAAAAATAACAGAAATTCCCGCTCCGACCTTTAAAGAAGCAAAACGCGCAGAATATTTTCGCCAGCGTTTTACCGAATTAGGTTTACAAAACGTAAGAATTGACAAAGTTGGCAATGCCATAGGTGAGCGGCCG
>JAUJON010000270.1 GCA_030447595.1 Thermosynechococcaceae cyanobacterium YX3bin19 | reverse complement strand
TATGAAAAATCCTAAATGGTGAAGTTAGCGCTACTGATTGGGGAAAATAGCCCCCGGGCATCACAGCCAGGAGAGGAAAACTCTATCGTTGCCTTGAAACAAGTGCTTCAGCACCCAGGGATTGGTTACTTTACCGAAGTAAGAATATTAGATAATCCGCAGCCCCTGGCAATCCAACAGGCTATTGAAACCTTGTTTAGCGATCGCCAGCCCAATGACCTGGTAATGCTTTACTTTTCAGGTCAGCTTATCCAAGATGAGCGGGGCAAGCTTTACCTGACCACCCGTACTACCCGTAAAGACGCTCAAGGAAAACTGGTTAAGTCCACCGCCGTCTCTGCTGCCTTCTTGGAGGATGTGATGAACGACAGTCACTCCTTGCAGCAGGTCGTGATTTTTGACTGTCTCTCTATAAAGAATTCCAGCAACGGGTTAACTCAGAATCCCTCTGTCCCTGTCGAGCAGCTCAGTGGTCCTGGGCGAGTTATTCTCACTGCTTTAACGTCTATCCAGAATGACAAAAGCTCCTATCCTTCAAGTTACGCAGACTATTTAGTTGAGGCACTCAGGACTGGAGCTGCCGATCTCAATGACGATGGCCTAGTTTTTCTTGATGAGCTTTATGAGTCCACTTGCAGAAAGGTGCAGAGAGTCGCTCCGGCAACTGAACTGAGAATTTATCCACCCAGAAGAAACCAGATCTTACTCGCCAAAGTACCTGACAGTAATTTAAGCCTCAGGCATCAAGCAGTGCTCGCCAGTTCCTTAGGGCCGCAGCTTCACGAAGCTAGAACGCCAATTCTGTCAACCAGAAATGTGCATCTAGCCAGCCGCATGCCCCCTCCAGCAACCACTACTGCCGCTACGCTGATTGCCGATTCTCCTCCAGCTGCAACCCGGCCCCTATTACTCAGGATTACCGGCATAGCTGCTCTGGTCCTGGCTTTAGCCGGGATAATCTATAGTCTGGCTCGTCAGTGGCAAGATATCCACCAGCTCAACAAGGTCCGGGCTCTTGCGGCCCAGAAAGACTACGAGCAGTGCCTGGCGCAGGTACAAAAACTACCCGAACGGTTAAGCCGTAAATCTGCAACCGGAGAGTTATTGATGCAGTGCCAGTCTGGAGCCACCTGGCAGTCTCCCCAAGTTCATGCACTCATGGGACATAGCGATTGGGTTTGGTCTATCGCGCCTAGCCCCAATGGTCAGGCCCTTGCTAGCGGCAGCAGGGATAAAACTATCAAGCTGTGGGACCTTCCGACCGGCAGCTTAGTCCGTACCCTGACGGGTCATACCAGTGATGTTTTTTCTGTCGCGATTAGCCCTGACGGGCGGACGCTTGCCAGTGGCAGTAATGATAAGACTATTAAACTGTGGGATATCAAGACTGGAGAACTCCTGCGCACCCTCGCGGGGCATTCCCATGAAGTTTGGTCTGTCGCGATTAGCCCTGACGGGCGGACGCTTGCCAGTGGCAGTAATGATAAGACTATTAAACTGTGGGATATCAAGACTGGAGAACTCCTGCGCACCCTCGCGGGGCACAGAAGCGATATCTTATCCGTGGCCTTTACCCCGAATGGACAGACCCTCGCCAGTGGTAGTAAGGATAGGACTATTAGATTGTGGGATCTCTCAACTGGAAATTCGCTGCATACTCTTGTTGGACATACAGACTCACTGAGAGCCGTAGCCTTCAGTCCAGATGGGCAGACCCTTGCTAGCGGCAGTTGGGATAAAACTATCAAAATTTGGCAGTTACCCACGGGTACACTGCTACACACAATTAACGCCCACGATCGCTACGTGAATACCATTGCCTATGCCCCTTGGAGTGATGCGAATAGTCCCCAAGGCCAGGTCCTTGCCAGTGGCAGCGATGATGCCACAGTGAAGCTGTGGAACCCGCTAACAGGAGAACTGCTGCGAACCCTCAGGGTGCATGCGGGTCACATCAACTCCGTTACCTTTATGCCTCATCGCGCGGTTCCTCCGGGCAGAACTCAAAACTCTAGGGCAACCCTTGCCAGTGGCAGCCAAGATACAACCATTAAGGTTGTGCAGCGGAATTAGACCAAGCTTTAAGGACGTTCAAGTTCAGATTCGGGTGTGGGGTAATAAAGCAAGTCAGTGCTGCCATCGACACCCTCCAAGTAACTTAAAGCGATCGCAGTGGTAGGAAGACGCCACTCCCAACGGGCAACGCTTGAACCTTCCGGGGAAGTATATTTAGCAGTACCAGGTCCGTAGACTGACTCCAGCCGCGACCTCAAATCAACAAAATTGTTAGAGGTGTCCGATCCTTCTATCTGAATTAAGGCAGATGTCAGGCGGTCATAGTCGAAGTTAAGCCCGATGTTGTAGGAGCGATTACCGCTCAGGAGACCTCTAAAGATTGTCTGAGTGGTTCTATTGCAGGAAGAAATCTGCCGCGCAATACACTCAGCTTTGGCATAATTAGCGAGTACTAGCTTGTCGGCAAACAGCTCCCGCACCTCGGCACTTGTCAGCCCCCAGGCCGTATCAACTCGCTGCTGCAGCTCCTGAAGTGAGAGGGATGGTGAGGCCGGAACTTGTAC
>JAUJON010000269.1 GCA_030447595.1 Thermosynechococcaceae cyanobacterium YX3bin19 | reverse complement strand
TGTATCTCTGGAACACTCCACTCTAATGCGGCGGTTCTCTTACGCTTATCCAGCAAGTCATGCATCTCTAGGTATCTCGATTCAGAGAAGAAGCGGCCGAAATGGAAAAGCTTTATCGAAGCTTCCAAGAGTGCATAGTCCGCAGCATAATGAAATTTCCGGGTCCAATCATAATCGATTAGCCACGGCTTGAATTCCCTTTCCACATGCTCCAGAATGATGTTACGGGGATGGAGGTCACCGTGTACCGGCCTGAGACGCACCTTCGAGCGCCAATTCTCATTGTGCATGCGTTCGACTTGATGGAGCGGTGATACCAAATCACGACCTGATGCACTAACTGATGGGCTCGTTTGCTCCAGCGCGCTTAGGCAGCCCTGCAAGAACCGACATGTGCGATCCCACCTTAGGTACCATTTATAATGTTCGAACCAGCCAATCTCCGAGCTTATCGCTGATTCGTACCATGGCGAGATTAGAGATGTGTACATGCGTTTGGTTGCGGCACATATCTTATTGAGTGGGGCTCCTAATGGATGCACCAAGAGATCAGCGAGAGGCACCGGATCCTGCTTTGCGTCGGAACTAGCAGTGAAGCAACAAAGACAGGCAGTGTCACCTGAATCGACATACCAAGTCGAAGCAACGGTCGGAATATGATGTCGGACGAACTGCTCGTACGCATTAAATTCGCCAATCAGGCTTTTCGCAGAGTGGATTTTTGCGTAGTAGTAGCGAGTAAATATACCACCTGTCCTCGCCTTAGCGCGATATACACGCGCCCCCGACATTCCTAGTCGCGGTGCGCGAGCAACGTGCAACTCATCGGGTGACCCGAATTGCTCCAACGCCGACCTCATAAGAAGCTCTACATCACCATCATGGGGTGACGTGTCCAGAACGACGGTCAATGACTTCATCAAATCCCCCTACCCAAGCTTCCAGCGACACTAGCTAGATACTCTCGATCAGTGGATCATTGCGTAAGAGATCCATATATGGAGCAATCCCGTGCGTGAAATAAGAGACCTTGGTGAATCGCTCGGAACGCGAGTCGCGAAGACGATGCAGCCGCCCCGAAGTGTTCAACCACACGCACCCTGATCCTAGCGTGACTTTCCCAATGACACTCCAGGGCGATGTCACCCTACTGAACATCTCAGCGACCCGTGTAAGGTGCTGCGCGCGAACGGTGAAAACCAATTCCCAGTTTCCCCAGGACATCATCAGTTTTCTCGGATCGATATCAACCATTCGTGCGACTTCATATACAGCAGGATGAGGATTCAACAACTCGTCCTCCACAACGATGTCTACCTTACTCGCATCTGCGAGTTGATACAGCGAGCCAGCTATGCCGTCGGAACTGTCAATACAAGATGTGACAGAACGGAGCTCTGCTAGCTTGATCCCTTCTACAATCCTCGCGACAGGACGATACAGCGCTCTCTCCAAATCAACTCTGTGGGCAGGCGCGATTTCAGAAGCGATGTTGCGCGAAAAGATGGCTGACCAGAAAAGCCCCATGTCTCCGACCACACAGACGAGATCCCCAGGTAATGCACCAGATCTCCGCATTAAACTAGAGCCTATAACTGACCCGAATGCGGAACCAGTGGCAGTAAAAGGGGAACCATCTTTGATATTCCCACCGATAACTGGACAGTCCCACTCGTGACTCGCATCGTCTACTCCCTCCAGAAACCGATTGTAATCAGAGACAAGCATATCTTCCGGCATCGTTGTTGAGACCAGAATGCCAAGAGGGGTAGCACCCATTGCTGCCAGGTCACTCACGTTAATGAGCATAGTCATTCGACCGTAATGATAATAATCAACCGCTTCGATGATGCAGATGATTGGTGTTGGGCAAGGGTCTATTGTCGCCACAATCGATCCGCCGGCCGCAATTCTCGGCAGGACTGCACAGTCGTCTGCAGTTCCTGATGGTGGTACTGCTAAAGGAAAGCGTGGCGCTATTAGCTCGTTGAGGATTCGTCTCTCTCCGAGCTGCCCGAGGGTCAACGTGTTTCCACTGGCTTGCATGGCAGGATTAGGGGGTCAGGTGGTTTAGCTCATCCGCCAGTGGAAGCAGTCTAGCTAGCGTACGTCGGTATATTTCTTTGCTCTTGGGCAGGCTACAGCTGTCCTGCCATCTCCAGGGTGCCGCACCGAGCAAGACGCTAGAAATCTGGCGAAGGAATTGAGAAGGGAGCACGTCGGCAGTGTAGATTTGTGACTTGCCGTCACTCTCCTCAATGTAGATATAGGATTCGCCATTCTCGTTGGATCGCTGCAATGCATCTAGCGAACCCTCCCTTCCCTGGCCCAAGAGTACTTCCACTCGCTGCCTCACTGGGAGCGAAATCGGCAAGCAGTGCCAGTGTGCATGATCAACGCACGCTCCTGCCTCATGGGGTTGGACTGGGCCATGCTCCACAAACATCGTAGGCTTGCCGTACGCTGACGATAGGAGCTTGCGCACCTTCGATTGAACTGCAAGCAGTCTTTCAGGCGTGAGCCCCCTGTGGGCGCCAAAGCAAGTGTAATGTTCGCTGGCAATTAGCAGCAGGTGTCCTTCAACCAGCG
>JAUJON010000268.1 GCA_030447595.1 Thermosynechococcaceae cyanobacterium YX3bin19 | reverse complement strand
AGGATTCAAACCGGCAGGTATAACGCGCACCTGGGACGCCGGTAGCCGTTAAGAATTGTGCTACTGCGGGCTCAGGTGGCATTAATGCTCCAGTGTGAGGAATACTGATGCGAAGGCGCGGGGAGCCAGTGGCAAAGGTGTAGGCGCCTTGTCCCTCAATTACCACTTCCGTTAGGCTAACCTTAAGGTTGGGGGTGGTAACTATAAAAGAACCGATATAAGTAACCGTGCCGCCGGTAGTGCGGTAAAAGTCACCACTCACCCGGCGCATTGGACGCCGGCCGTCAACATCTACCCGCAACTCTAACTCCAGTTCACCGCTTGCCGAGCGTCCCCGATACCGGCCACTCACGCTTCGTTGCCGCATATTCGGTAAATCTGCCCTGACCAGCCCTCCGGCAATTAGCTGGTTAGGTCCTGCTTGATGTACCGCGGTTGCCATTTCGTCCCCAGGAACGGCGCCCGCTGTAATAACAGTTCCGGCTATGCCCTCCGATTGCACCTGAGCAATGGAAAGGGCCTGTAACCGTGCCACGTCTTCAACGTTGTACTCGGTATCTTCAAGCGCAATGAATGAAGCCGTTTGGGGTAATGAGGTGGGGTCAAGCGTTGGCATGTAGGTTCTCCATATAACAAAGTAATCGCATGGATAGCTTAACAAGTAGGTTATGGCGGTTACCTGCCATAACCTACCCGCAGAATAAGCATTAAACGCAGATGGAGTTTAATACCGAAACGAAAGTCCTGATGGCATTCTTCCAACTGCTTGGAATGAGTGGGACGTTTACCACTAAATTCAGAATAGGCCTTACTGTTCGGTAAACACCGCATACCCGGCGCAGTTGGGTAGCAATATCAGCAGCGGCCAGATCAGCATTCTGATATTCGGAAAGGTCAGCCTTCCGGATTAATTCGTCGACTTGTTCAAAAGTCAGGTTTTCTTGGTTTGTCATAACAGTAAAATAAGTTTTGGTTAGTTAAATGAACGAATGCCTGCGTTGCAACGGGCAGTACAAAGATGGGCTTTCGAGCAGGCAGAAGTAAGGAGGAAAAGCTGGTTAAATGACCCGTATTTCAGCGGTTAGTAGAACTGTGCCATTCCCAATGGGGAAGCGGGAAGTACAGTGCTACCTTAGGGTGTTTTTCCCACTTGTACGGAGAAAATCACCCATTCTGTTAATTCAATAATCTGTTATTCAGCAGTTTATAGTTTAAATGTCTTTGATGAATATTCCCAAGGTGTGATTCAGATTGATTTTTTTATAACTTGGGAATCGTAACTACTTAATCTTCAACCAAAAAATTACTAAACCATGGCACCAAATAACCCGCAGAATGCTGGACCATCAACCAACGCACGGAGACAAAGACCCATTATATGGGGAGTTGCCGTATCAAATTCGTTTAGTAAAAGAAATGGCCCTGGAAATGGACAACCTGTTACGGAGGATGAAGTAAAAACAATGGCGGCCGCTTACGTTGAAAGAGTACAGGCGTTTGCTTCCAATGCTTCCATTAAAGCAAATCTAAAACTTAAAGCAGATCTAAAAAAAGAAGCTTTAGTCATTTATATTTCCAGAGAAGATATTGAAGCGTTATTAGCGGATGAAAATAGTAAAGGTTTATTAGGTATTTTTGCAGTTGAACCAGATAAAGCATCTGGAGAACCAGATCATCAAACCATCATTTTAGTACCTCATGATGAATTTGGAAAGGCTCTTCCTTTAGAAAATCAAGGCTATCAGGGGGAAGAACGCTGGCCAACTGATGATGACACGATTGACAAAATACTCGGTCTTAACAATCCTACGCAAACCAATCCTCAAGTTAATGTAAAAGAAAAAATCGAAAAATATCTTGATGATTTAAAGCTTTAGCAGCCTAAGCAAAGCTTATTTTCAAGACACAATGGTATGGTTTTCTATCTACGTGCTAATAATTATTGCTTGTTTAGCGGCTTACTTGCTAAACAAGCAATATTTACCTGTTTACTATCAGTACTTCCAATACTTGTTTTTTGTTATACTCCTTTTTGAACTAGGTGGCGTTCTACTACCTCCAGAGGCTAATCATTTGCTTGATCACCTTTACCAACCAATTGAATTTACTGTACTATCGCTTATTTATCGCCATGTTATTAGCAGCGCACGTTTAAAAGTTATAATTACATATTTAATTATAACTTTTTGGGCTGTCTCTCTTTACTATTCTATAAGTATTGAGGGCATCTTTTCTCAAAATACATTTAGCTTTATTCTGGAGAGCGTTATCATTATATTGTACGCTTTCGGCTACATCTATCAGTTATATACGGAGCCACCCAAGGAAGAAAGCCTGCTGCTAAATTCTTTCTTCTGGATCATAGACTCCGATGGGTGTGCTTACTCTTCGCCTTGTCACTAAGCTGCGGATGTAGGGCAGGTCAGGCTGACTTGGTTGTCAGTAGCATCAGCTCCAAGAGCCGCAACCACCTGGTCGGGGTGGCCTTGGGCCGGGGTCGGGCGCTGGCCGTGGTGCTGGCCGAGTTGCACATGGTGGCCGCGGGGGTCGAGGGGGCGCGCGTCGTGTGCGAGCTGGGCGCCGAGCTCGGCGTCGA
>JAUJON010000014.1 GCA_030447595.1 Thermosynechococcaceae cyanobacterium YX3bin19 | reverse complement strand
CAAGTAAGATTACCCCCCGTTTATGTACCTGAAATGCAGTTATTAAAGGGTTCCCTACAAGGATTTTGCATTTCTAATACCAAATCCAGGCCATTTTCGAAACTAGCTACACATTCTCCCCGAAAACCTGAGTAAGACCGACCTCAATGAAAAAACTTATTCATTCATATTCCTATAGTAGCAACCGCAGAGGGTGATATTTGATTCAAGTAACGAAAGATCCAGTATTTAAACACTGCATCCAACACCACCGGGAACGTGGCAATGAACATAAACGTAGAATCCCGGTTTCAGGTAAGCCGAAGTGCTAAAGCATTTTCAACAATTACCTCCCCAGCCATGGGTTGAATGAAATCCAACAAAAACATCTGTAAACAGAATAATTCCGGTTTTCGCACTGTCGCTTAATCCATAAACTAATTCATCAATAAAAGACTTTAAAACGCGATTTCTCGCCTGCTGCTAGTAATAACCAAAGCAAAAGCGCTAAAGATAACGCATCAGACAGGATGTTTTAACAGGCTCAGTAGTTTCCCACTTATACATCTCTGAAAGCTCAGCAGCCGCCAGTCTAAGCATTTTTCTGACTCTCCTCCGTGGAAAGATTAGGAAGCTGACCCGTCAATCTTTCAAATTTTATTTCCTCTTCAAATTTCCTAGCTCGATTTAAAAATCTTTTCTTTAACTTACTCATAACAAAAGGTACTTCGTTTGTTCTTTATTACTGAAGTAATCAACGATAGGCCCAAAAATAAAGTTTTTAGTAACTTGCTGTGTAAGAAGAGGAACAATAGCTAGAAGCAAAATAAATCGGACAGCAATTTTTGTTCTGTTTTTAGCTCTGCGAATCTTGATTGATTCTTCTTCTGATTCTAAACTTGTGTCTAAGTCTCGGTTGATTTTATTGGCCGTCCTAAATATTGATCTAGGAATAAAACCATTCTTTGTAAACATAGAATTGAACTCGCGTCGAGTAAGCCATCTAGCTCAAGAGTTACTTTTCTGCGCTGTTCAATCTCTTTGTCAGGGGAATTGGCTACTGTTGGTAAAGAAATTGGTTCGACTTTATTCGCTTTATATCTAGCTAGAACATTATCAATAAATCTTAGTTTGTCTAAAATCAAAGTAGGCTTATTATTAATTGTCACTTCCGATGTATATTGATCGGGTTTTAATGTGTAGTCAGTCAGATAAGTTGCTGTCTTATTTGAGTCAATCCTCTTCATTGTAATTTCATTGATTGATTGTAAGCTTTCGCAAGTTCACCATTGAATTGGTGGCTCTAAACTCCGCGAACTCGAACCGAGCAATTCGATACTTCTTCAACTCGCCTGGAAAGTAAGCAGATACACTGTCGCCATAATTCGCATCAAGGGAGATCTTATTACCACCGAAGTGTTCGTTTTCAACTTTTGCCATGGCAGCATCATAAGCCTGGTTCAACGCCTCTCGGATGTTCCCAGGTACCATTATGGCGTGCAAAAACAAAGACCTTGGGCTCTATTGAAGGCAGATGTCAGACAAAAAAACTTTCTGACGAGTAGGGCTAAACTTGTAAATTTAGCAGTCATGCCTAAAATTATAAATAACTGAGGCTGTACAGTATTGTCCTCTATTTGACCTAAAACTGGAACCGCGATCGCATGGCTCTACTCGGTGCTTCTTGACTAAGCCTATCAGAGCCTGGTGGAACAGGGTTTGATGAGTGTCCCTGCACATAAATCAGTACCCTTGACAGGTCGTCTTGCCATCGTTCAATCGAAAGAATCCTGTTTACCAGTCCATGGATTACGGGCTGGTTCGGACTGGCAAAACCAAAGGTTGCCCAGTACCAAAGCTGGCTAGAAGTATTGAAATCCCCCCGAGGGTACTGCTAACAATCAATGGGTTAGGGGCTCCTTGAACGGCTCAGCGGGCAATCCTCATTTTTTCTGCAAATGCATTAACCGGGTAGATCTAGCTAATCGAATTGCTGAGGTGGCAGCAGGACAATATCCCGTTAACTTAACCACTCCTGGGGTTTTTTCAGGATGAGGTATTGTTATTTTGGCCACTTTAGTTCAGCAGTTAAACTTGAAAACAGTTTCCTCCGGCTGCGCCCTGAGGCTGAGCAGGAGCTAGCTACCCAACTTTAAAGGGAGATCAGAGCTAGAGGCTGGATTACTTCTAACTTGCAGAGGTTCCTCCCTATCGTCAGGTGCGTCGGCTGGACGCTGTCTGCAGATAGCGGCTTTGGCGGCACGGCAATTGAGCAGATGCCACCCTTAAGGTAAACGACATGGGCAACAAGCCTTACCTGAATTATTTTGGGACTGCTATGGGCAGTTACTGACTCGCTGGCGCGACTGGTGCCTCGAGCAGGTTTGCTGACCGTGTTCTCTGAAACTACCTGGCGGTATTTGCTTTCCCTACCCGCTTATCGGCAGCAGTTGATAGGGCGTTTTTCTGGGCAGTTCTGGCCGACGAGATGGATAACTACCCGGCGATCGCCGGACATTTGTCGACTTACTGCTCGACCAAGGGGCAAGCGGGGCGTTTACCTTCAACCCGGAAGGAGGAGTGCGGCTGGGTTTGGGTGCCGATCCCCAGTATTCATATCGCGCCAGGCTTGACAGCGCTGTACAGTTCTGGGGCTTCTAGAGCAACTGGTTGAACCGTGCTTAAGGCGGCAGATTGGCTATCCCATTGAGGAATGGTTCGCCCTGGCCTGAGCCTGCCGGAATCTATTCAATCCATTCAAACCAGTTCTGAGGCAACTGTTGCGGCAAACTGCAGACATCATTGTTGAGATTGTCCGCTCAGGTGAGGCTGAGCCGCAGGATATTGCCGTGATCGGCCCGGGACTGAACGACGCCCGCTACACCTTGAGCGAAATTCTTACCCAAAAAGAATTGCGGTTGAGTCCCTCAACGATCAGCGTCCTCTGGCAAGTACTTCAATAATTCGCGCCTTGCTGACCTTACTAGCCTCGGATCTACCCCGGTTTAGGCCATCTAGTGGCCCGAGACGATGTAGCGGAAATGTTGATTGTTCGAGTAAAAGACATAAACCCACTGGGGCCAATGCTGGAACGGTCGAGTGAGTGAGCCATTGATCCAGTTCGAGCAGGGTTACTCGCAGACTATTGCTTTGAACCTCATCCAGAGCACCCCCGTCTGTTAAGCGCGGCTGCATTTCCCCGCTGGGATCGCTTAGGATACCAGGCAAAAACTACCTATGACGGGATTGTCCAGTGGCTAAGGCACAGCAACCAGAGCGGGAACGACGGAACGCTCAGCCCAATCGATTCTGGACCGGCCATTCAAACGATTCCTTTGGCCGCAAAATCTTCCCTACGACCACCTTGCTGCCCTGCAGGAGCTGATGGAAACGCCTCAACATTACTTGAGGTTGATGCCCGCTGCGTCAAAACCAGCCTGGCCTGTTTCGATTCCTCCTGCAACAATCGTTGGTGTATTTGTTCAACTCCTGCGGAGTGGGACGATCACAGCAAACCCCCTCTCCGATTCAAGCTAGGGGTCTTAGGCGACAAGCTGCCAACCCTGGCAACTACCTTTCAGTATCGCTCTGTGCGTCAGGCGCTCACGATGGCACTTTTGGTTAGACACTGGCTCGTCGCTGTGGCAGGGCGGCGGTGCCGTCGTTCTTCTAAATTCATTTTTTCTTAAGAACTGGTCGGGGCAGGTTTGGACCACGGAGGCAGCTATGCAGGCTGACCAAGAGCAGCTCCGGCTACTTCTAGACCTACTGAGCCGAGTCCAGGAAACGGGTTTACCTCTGCCATAGTGACCTAGCAGTCAGTGGTCAAGAACAGGCTGGTCCCTCACTGGTTGATGCCTCTACACCTGTTGCATCGCCTGTAGCGTGAAGATCAGTCAGTCTCAGCCCTATGGAAAAATTTACTGTGACTAGCTGGTGCAAAACACGCACTTTCAGTGCGAGACTTTAGTGCTACCCAACTCTACTCCAGCCTCACTCTCAAAAAGTCTATGGCTGAGAATCGACGAGGGGAATCACACGCTCACTCGCTTGACGACATATTGTCTGGGTGACAAAATATCGCTATCGTCGCAAGGGTGAGATTCAAAAGCGATGTCTCTGCCAAATCTGATGCTGAGGATATGCGCACGCGTTTCTCAGCTTCACAACGTATTTGCTCATTGAGTATCCTCATATTCATCCTGCAACGGCTCAACCTTCGACCTGCAACAAAACAAGACAGAACCTACTGAAAACTTTCACAGCGATTAGCTATGGGTTGTACTGGAAGCAGGAATCATTCTGCCACATCGCCATCCGTCCAATACTACTGCTGGAGTAAAGGGTTTAGTCTCGCTCCAAACCTCTGCACTAATGGTTTTAGTTTGACCATGTCTCTACCCCAGACTAGTTCTTCACCAGGGATAGGCTTTGATGTCTGGGCAGCAACTCGTTCTGCCACCAGCACAACGTATTTCTGCTTGCTCATGTTCATCAAACCTGCGCCATCTCCACCATTGCCCTGAAAACTTAGGCTCTAGTTGTGCTCCCATTAGTAAGTTGACTCAGACTCGAAAGTTTGAACTGCTGCAAATGAGAAGCCAAAGTGCTATTAGTTTAATATCTACTTAAATAACCCATAACCTTGACGTGCAGTTGCCTCGGCGATAGCGAATAGGATTGTGTGGAATTCTGTGGATGATTAGGTGAATGTGAGGGGAGTAAAGGAAATGTCCAAGTTTTTATGGAATGCTCTGCTGGCAGGTCCAGCAGTTTTGGGAGCATCACTGGTCATCTCGACTTGCTGCGGGGAAGTGCAGCCGGCTACAGTCAAGGCAAATGCTCCTTCAGGCGCTTCCCAGTTAGCTAATCTCGATAAGGCTGTCGTTGCCAGCACAACTGGCTTAACCGTACCTGTACAAACGAATAGTGAAGCCCTTGTAGTTGCTCAAGCTACCGAAGCGGCCCCTCAAGTGCCAGCAGCCCCTCAAGCACCTGCCGCTGCTAGCGATGATCTGATTGCTCAGGGTGCTCCTGTGACCTCCGTTTCACAGCTAGCAGATGTTGACCCCAGTAGCTGGGCATTCCAGTCGCTGCAGTCCTTGATTGAGCCATGGATCTGTATTGCCGGTTATCCAGACGGCACTTTCGGGGTAACCGGGCGTTGACCCGCTGGAAGTTTGCTGCGGGTTTGTATGCTTTGAACAGTCCTAGCTGAGCGCTTAGAAGGTGTTTCAGGGGACGACCTAGCGACTCTTGAAGGACTTCAAGAGGTTTGCTGCCGAACTAGCGACCCTACGGGGCCGCGTCGATGCTCTAGAAGCTCGACCAACGAACTGGAAGCCAACCAGTTCTCCACCACTACCAAGTTGACAGGGGAAGCAATTTTTCAGCCTGTCTATCCCGATACTGCCATATAGAGGACATTGATGATGACGATGAGGTCGATGAGGGCCTAGACACTAACGTTTTCCTAAGTACGGGCTCGCCTCAACTTTGATACTAGCTTCACCGGTGAAGACCGCTTGAGGTTCGCCGGTAGCTGCAGATAATCAGAACAGCAACAATGTCGTGGGCACAGATATGGCTCGCCTGAACATTGACACGGATACAGATGGCGGTTTTCAAATTGATGACTTGTACTACCGCTTCCCCATCGGCGGGAACAGTAATATTTATATCGTGGCGGCTGAATCTGAGTTTTACGATGGCATTGAAACGCTCAGTATTTTTGAAAGCGAGCCTCGTGGCGCTCTCTCCCGGTTTACGCGGTTTAACCCGATCTACCGGCTACAGGAGAACGGGACAGGCGTAATTGCCAACCTTGGCTTCAGTAGTAAGGCTGGTCTCAGTTTAGGTTATTTAACTGACACTGATGATGCCACCACTGTAGGGACTGGTGTGACTGACGGCGGGTTCCAGGTGATCGCCCAACTCACGTTTGAACCCAGTGAGAATGTTGGTTTAGGTCTCACTTACGTGCGTTCCTACTTCCCGGATGGAACGAATGTTAGTGGCAGCACTAGCAGCGCCCTTGCGGATAACCCCTTTGGTGCCGTGCCAACGACAGCCAATTCCTTCGCTGGGCAAATGCCAGCAGCATGGGTTCTCGCTAATGTCTCCGGTTGGGCAGGCTATGCCATTGCCGATGCTGAAAACACCACAGATAACCAAGCCAACCTTCTTAACTGCCGTGACATTAGGCTTCCCAGACCTGGGTAAAGAAGGTAACCTAGCGGCAATCACCTTGGTCAACCCCCCAAGGTCATTGATGGCGATATTGCTGAAGACCCTGATACCTCCTATGTGATTGGGGGCCTCTACCGTATCCAGGTTACTGACAATATCTCCGTTACTCCAGGTGCCTATGTCATTCTCAACCCAGAGCACAATGAAGCTAACGATAACGTCTACGTTGGCGTCATCCGTACCAGCTTCACCTTCTAGATTGTAAACAGCTCTGGAGAGGAAAAGCACACAGGGGTAGCACTTGCTGCCCCTATGTTTTAGGTTGTGCCGCTACCTGACAAGTTGCACCCCGCCACCTGTGTGGCAGTCAAACCTTAGGCTGTATCAGTCTGTACCAAATCCTTACTCCAGATCAGCTACAGTTTGGGGATTAGTGTAATTTGGGCTACTCTGCGATGCGGTTGGAGCAATTGCAATCTTTTGTGGCAGTTGCTGAGATGTGCAACTTCCAGCAGGCTGCTCAGAAGTGCGAGGTTACTCAATCCACAGTTAGCCGGCAAATCCAGGGTTAGAAACCGATGTGGGCCTACCGCTATTTCATTGAGGAGGTCAGACGAAGCTAACGCGGCAGGTGAACGACGTTACCGTATGCTCGCAGGATCATTCAGGAATGGGATGGAGCGACGAAGTGACCAGGGTTGCTGGTCGGTAAGCAGTCAGAACTGTGTGTTGCTGCCATTCATTCTGTTTGCGCTCATTTTCTACCTCCCGTGCTGCAGCCGTCTGCACTATCCAGAAATTCAACTGATCACTTCCCTGTTTGGCGATCGCGCCTTAAAAGTTTTGCAGGATGGACTGGTTGACCTGGCGCTGGTGATGAATAACCGCTGGCTAACAACTGGACCGGAGCTAATCGTGGATCGGTTATACGATGAGCCAATCCAAATCTTGATGGCTGCTAATCACCCCTTAACAGAATATTCAGTTGTCCCCTGGACGGAATTGGCGAGACACTCGCAAGTGGTCTTCAAAGATGGCTATGGAATGCAGCGCTTCGTCCAAGAGCAGTTCAAACGGCAAGGTGTTCCGTATAAAGCTGTTCTAGAGTTAAACAGTCTTGATGCTTTTCGCGGCATTGTCCGGCAGAGTAATTTAGTGGCGCTACTGCCTCAGGGGGCAATACTTGAGGCCCGGAACGACCCAACGTTAGCAATTCGAGATATTGCCTCGGCAACCAGAGAATCTACTGCTGATTCAACCTTAAAGCGTCAGGTGGTCCTAGTTACGACCCATGATCGGCTGTTAATTCCTCCGATTCGCTACTTCCGCCGGCTGGTTCATGAATTCTTCGTACCTGAGCTAATGACAAACCATGAAGTATCCAGCTATACCCCTTCTTAATACTTTTCTGAGACCTGCAGGAGTTTTTCCTGGTATCCCCTATGATGCAAGATGACCTGCAGCAGTAGCTTTGCAAAGTCAGGCAGCCGCCATGTCCCAGCGGAAAATTGCTGTACGTGGGGCTGGCTGCTAGGTTAACTCTACTGAGATTAAAAAGGCTGCAACGATGAGCAATAATTTTAGAGAATTCTTGAAGAAAGTTGGCAGTGGAGCCCATACCAGTAAGGACCTGAGCCGTTCTGAGGCAGCAGCAGCCACACGAATGATTTTACAGGGAGAAGCAACGCCGGCTCAAATTGGCGCTTTTATGATTGCCCACCGAATCAAGCGGCCTACGGGTGAGGAACTGGCAGGAATGCTGGACGCTTACGAGCAACTGGGACCGTGCCTACGAACGATTGAGCACTCCCAACCAATTTTTGTGTTTGGCATTCCCTACGATGGGCGATCGCGCACCGCCCCGGTGAGCCCTCTCACTGCCCTGATTCTGACGGCGGCTGGGCAACCTGTGATCATGCACGGGGGAGATCGCATGCCCACCAAACAGGGTGTACCTTTAATGGAGCTATGGCAGGGTTTGGGAGTGCAGTGGCATACCCTTTCCCTGGCCCAAGTGCAGCCGGTTTTCGCCCAGACACTGATGGGATTTGTCTACTTACCCCACCATTTTCCTTTAGCTCACGGACTGGTTCCCTACCGGGAGCAGTTGGGCAAACGTCCGCCCTTTGCCACCCTTGAGTTGATGTGGTCTCCCTATGCGAGTGGGTTTCACCTGATAGCGGGATATGTTCACCCACCCACCGAGGAGCTATTCCGGCAAGCATTCGCCATGCGGGGGGTGACGCGGTTTACCACGGTTAAGGGCTTGGAAGGAAGCTGTGACCTGCCCCGCGATCGCACAGCTATTATCGGCATCCACCAACCGGAAACCGACCTGCCATTTGACCACCTGCTGCTATCCTCCCGTGATTATGGGCTGGGGGGCAGCGAAGTTCCCCTGGCCGCAACCAACCAACTGGTTCAGGATATGCAGGCAGTACTGCAAGGAAAACCTTCAGCCCTGATGCAGTCGGCAATTTGGAATGGTGGGTTCTATCTCTGGCGCTGTGGTCTCTGCCCGGACCTAGCAACGGGTTTAGCGCGGGCCGAAACGCTACTCACCAGTGGTCAAGTCCTGAAGCAGCTGCAAGCAATTACCAAAGCAGTCTGCCAGCCGGGCGCTGTTCTGGTATAACTGACTTCAAACAACGGGACTGACTTCTGCGAGTAGATCGCTGTAGCGGCGAACTTCGACAATTCGGTTGTGACTATTGACTAAAACAACGATAGGTGAGTGAGTTTTTAGTTCTTCAGACGTTAATTGGGCGTAGGTCATGATGATGACGCGATCGCCCCTAGCGCCCAAACGGGCGGCAGCTCCATTCAATTCAACAGCACCGGAGTAGGCTGGAGCAGGAATGGCATAAGTAACCAATCGCTCTCCGTTGTTCACGTTGACAACCTGAACCTGCTCGTAGGGCACTATACCTACTGCCTCTAGCAAACTCTCATCAATACTGATGCTACCGACATAGTCTAGGTTGGCTGCTGTGAGGGTGCAGTTATGGATTTTACCAAGAAGGAGAGTCCGCTGCATAATCTAAAGCCAAGAATGCATCTGCTTTATACTTTCGCACCTTTCTCCCGCATCTTAACTAATGGTGGGGGTTTGGGGGCTATAAGACCCACGCCATAATCTATTTGATTTGGCGCTCTCGATACATGGACATTCCCCAATAGCGCCCTGTGTTAGACTCTTATCATAAACCCAATTCCTGCTAATGCTGCGAGCTACCCAGTACCGAATCTATCCAACTAAGGAGCAGCAAGAACATCTTGCTAAGTCGTTTGGTTGTTGTAGATTTGCTTGGAACTACGGCCTAGCATTGACGAATCAAACCTATAAGGAGACTGGAAGGGGACTCAGTAGATTTGAGATTCAGAGGCTATTACCGAACTCAAGCAAGAGCATGAATGGTTATCTGAACCCTACTCACAGTGCCTGCAAGTTGTTGCCTTGAACCTATCCAGAGCGTTTATCAATTTCTTTGAAGGAGGAGCCTTGTTTCCTAGATTCAAGTCAAAACATCAGAACCAGTCCATTAGCTATCCTCAAAACGTCAAGGTGTTAGAAAATAGCCTCAAGTTCCCAAAATGGGTGAGATCAAGGCCGAGATTCATCGACCTGTTGAGGGGAGCGTCAGGAGCGTCACAGTCTCTATGAATTCTAGAGGCCATTACTATGCCTCAGTTTTGGTTGAGGATGGTATCGGTAAACCGGAGCCATCAGCAGAGGGTCAGGCGATTGGGCTAGACGTGGGACTTACTGACCTAGTGGTAACTTCCAATGGTTCTAAGTTCAACAACCCCAAGTGGTTCAGGAACCATCAACGTAACCTCAAACGCAAGCAGCAACAGCTATCCAAAAAGAAAAAGGGTTCAACTAACAGAACAAAGGCTAGAACTAAAGTCGCCAGCGTTCACGATAAGATTTCCCGGTGTCGCTCAGATTTTCTGCACAAGCTATCACGCAGGATAGTAGACGAAAACCAAGTCATAGTGACAGAGAATTTAGCTGTGAAAAACATGGTACGCAACCATAACTTAGCCAAGTCAATTAGTGATGCAGGCTGGGGAATGTTCACGACCATGCTCAAGTACAAGGCTGAGTGGGAAGGAAAGGTTTATTTAAGTAGATAGATTCTTTCCCTCTAGTAAAACCTGTAGCGTCTGTCTCAATCAAATAGGTAGTTCGCACCCAATATCAGGTCCTGGACTTGTTCTATTGCTCAACACACCATGACCGCGATACAAACGCTGCCATCAACATCAGAAATGAAGGACTGCGACTATTGTCCTTGGGAACCAGGGATACAGCCTGTGGAGACTCTGTAAGTCGGGGGGGGGACGTAAAAATCCACGACATCGCTGGAGTCTGTGAGATAGGAAGCACGCTATACCGTAAGGTTAGCGCTGAGTGGTTACTAAAATTCCCTTGCCTCTGCACTGCCCTACAAATGGTGCCTTACAGATTGCAGGCTGCTTTCAACCACTCGGCTTCACTAGAGTCTAGGGTAGGCGCTAGCTTTTTCCACTACAGCTGCGTTGTAGCGCTCCAACCACTGCCGTTGCAGGGGTTCTAAGCGGTTCCAATCAATCAAGCGCGGCTCAAAGGGGATATAGGTCAAGGGTTCAAATCCGTACCACGCTGTCACTGCTGCACCGGGTGGCGAGTCGTGGACTGCGGACAGGTCTTTAACCACGTACAAGTTTTCAATGCGGATACCACCCCAGCCAGTTGGTAGAAACCGGGTTCGATACTGGTAATCATTCCTGGTTCCAGGGTTCCTGCTCGTTTGCTGATCCCGTTCGGCCCTTCATGAACATTCAAAAAGCTCCCACGCCGTGCCCAGTGCCGTGGCGTCACCAGCCCCGTCAACCACAACGATGAACGAGTAATACTATCTAATGGACGCCAGTGGTGCCTTTAGGAAAACGTTGCCTGGCACAGTTGATGTGAGCTTTCAAGACTTCGGTATGGCGCTCCACCTGTTCAGGGGTGGGATTGCCAATCACTAAAGTTCTTGTATCGTCCGTGGTGCCACCCAGGTACTGAGCCCCAGAGTCGAGCGGCAAGAATTCTCCTGGCTGCAAAGTCGCCTCCGGGCTCGGGGGTCCCATAGTGAACGATAGAGCTGTTGGGTCCAGTCGCTGCGATCGTGTTAAAACTCAGACCTTGACAGTCCGCTTCCTCGAATAGAACTGCTCGATGGTCTTGGCAACCTCCAGCTCCTCAGCGCCCCCTGATCAAGGTGATCGGCCAACCACTTCAGCGTCCGAGTTTTGCCTGACTCGCTTTAAGGTTTGCAGCTTGCATTTGCTCAATTTCGATTGAATTTTTTTCGCGCTTTCAAGCCTTCAATGGGGTTGGCAGTCTCTACAAGGTTCACCCGACTGTCCTGATCCGGCCTGTCCTCAGCTAGCAGTTGATAGGTTCCCATCGTAGTTTGTTTGGCATCAACCAGGACTCGGAGGTTTGACTGGAGCAGCCTCCTCAAGGTTGGCGAGTACTGCTCATAGGGCAGTAGTGTCACCTGTTCCTGGAGGGCTTGTTGAACCGCTGGTTCGATACGCTGCAATTAATAGAAACGCTTCCTTTAGTGTCAGCACGGCATAGGCAATGAAGACCGGGTTGTAGGGAATATCTTGCCCCCGCAGGTTAAACAACCAGGCTATTTGGTCGAGTTTAGTAATTGGCAGCAGATCGGTCTTTGCCTTTTGCATCGCTTCCCGGACCCGGATGAGCTTTTGCGCTGCAGCTTCTCCCGTCAACTCATCCGGTAAGCAGAACAACTTTGATTCACCAATAGCTGGGTCTGTTGCTACCCCGGGATATTGAACTCGTACTTGGTCCACCAAGTTTTCTGAGTACGGGCACTAGTTCAATCCCCGCAGGTTCAAGCTGCTTTTCCAAGGTGCGGAACTGCTCGACGGCAAGGGTAAAAGGATCAAATCCCAAGCGGTACGGGTTGTCCTTAGCAGCCGCTTCCCCTAAGCTTTCCAAGGTCTCTAATAGAGTCTTTTGCTCATCGAGACCGAGCTTGGAAACCTGAATCAGGGACAGGTCAACTTAAATCTGCTTGTTCGTGGTAGCGGGAATCCACAAACAACCAGGCTTGCTCACGACCTACCAGCAAGTCTCCGACAGAACCAGTAAAGCCACTGGTCCAGGCCCGTCGCTTTCTTCGCTTCAGGCAGGTACTCGTTCAAGTGTTCGTCAGTAGATAAGATCAAGTAACTATCCAACTGATGGCTCAGCATCAGGGAGCGCAAAGCCTTTAACTTTAATGAGGTAGATTCTTGGTTGGTCTGAGGTTGCAGCAGGTCTAAGGGAGTCATAGATCAAAGGGAGCGATCGCGGAGATTGGATGACGTACTGTTTGAGTTATAGCAGCTACAAATAGCTGGCGCCGCGACGTTGCCAAAATGTTGTTACTCGCTGTTCCCACAACTCCCAGTAGGCTTTTACCCCCTCTGGCTCAAACCAAAAGACTTCAGCCGAAGTCCCTGAATTGCGACCACGAGCAGAGCGTGCTCCAGCTTGATGCCGTATTCCTGGTAATACTGGTTCACGGCACCACAATAGGCAACCAGTTGTAGAGGATAGTCGTACAGCCGGTCAATAGACCGCTTCGGTTTATCCGCAGTTTTCCACTCGCATAGACAGGAACTCCCGAAAGCTGGCAACACAGTCTACTTTCCCAGCATAGCCTAGCTCATAGTGGAATACAGGTCCTTCTATGAGCCGGACATTTTGAATGTTTTGCAGGATCGGTTCAATACTTTGCCAGTAAGGCAAAACGGTCTCGGAAATTGCTAAGTCTTTGCCTTCTAGGTAGCGCTGAATCTGCTTATGAGTTCCGGTTCCCCGGCGGCTGGCTGTTCCGGCAATCCGATTCGCTTCGGCTGTGCCTAGGCGCTGTCGCCACTGAAGCAGCGCTTCTCGATCCGCTTGGGGTTTAGTGGCATTGAGGATAGTAGTGACGCTGGGGAGTGGGGTACCGCGTGTATCCACGTAATACTGCTTGCCATCCTCTCGCATCCGTTTGGCAGGATGACGGGGGAGCTGTTGAATATCGGATTGCATTAACGCTGAATACTTCCTTTGCCCTTATTAGGCTACTGCGATCGCAGTTGGCATTGCGCTGCATTCTTCTGTCCCAGGTCAACTCTCAGGAAATTCCTAGAAGATTAGCTAGTTCCCTTAATACACCTCCGGCACAAAGAACTGTTCACTTTTCGGAGAGCGGACATAGTTGCCAGCATGCTGCCTAGGGGGCAACTCCGGTGCGTCGGGGGTTAAGTCTTTGTAGGGGATCTTGCTCAGAATATGGTGGATGCAATTCAGGCGCGCACGTTTCTTAACGTCTGCTTCAACCGTAAACCAGGGCGCTTCCGGAATATTGGTATGGGCAAACATTTCATCCTTGGCTTGGGAGTATTCCACCCATCTAGTCCGAGACTGAAGATCCATCGGACTCAGCTTCCATCGTTTGAGCGGATTGTCAGCACGGGCTTGAAAACGACGCTCCTGTTCTTCATCACTAATGGAAAACCAGTATTTGAGGAGGATAATCCCGGAGCGGATCAACATCCGCTCGAAATCGGGGCAAGAGTTCAAAAACTCCCGATATTCTTCTTCGGTGCAAAAATTCATTACCCGTTCGACACCGGCACGGTTATACCAACTGCGGTCGAACAGCACCATTTCTCCGGCAGCAGGCAGATGAGGCACATAGCGTTGAAAGTACCATTGGGTCTTCTCATAGTCGGAAGGTGTCCCTAAGGCAATCACCCGGCAAACACGGGGGTTCAATCTTCTGACAATCCGCTTAATGGTGCCGCCTTTACCCGCTGCGTCTCGGCCCTCGAAAATGACTACCACGCGTAGGCCCTCGCGCTTGACCCAATTTTGGAGCTTGACTAGCTCGATTTGTAGCTGAGCCAGCTCCTTTTCATACACCTTATTTTTCAGTTTCTTCTTGGAAGATTGAGCAGCTGACTCCTCCAAGGACTGAAGAGCATTATTTTGAGACATCCTAACTTTTCCTCCACTCTCCCTGCAGTGAACTCTTACAGTGAGTAGCTCGGCGGGCGCTGTCTACTGCTGAATACTAGAGCAGGCATATATTCTTAAGATTTATTAATCCTGATTCACTATCTGCTAATAATGAACATTTCTAGCATATAGCCAGCGAGTCGGCTCAACCAAGATATTGAGTGAAGAATGCCAGGGTGCGCTTGTTGGCTTGCTCGGCTGCTGCCGGGTTGTAGTCTGAGCCAGCAATACGGGCAAAGCCGTGGTTGACGCCTGGGTAGGTGTGAACTGTGACCCATGAGTGCTGGCTCAATTCCGCCTCAACTAACAACCAGGCTTCAGGAGGAACAAACTGGTCATTCTCAGCGATGTGGAGCATCAGAGGCCGGTGGATATTGACGGCTTCCGGTAAATTCTTTTCAATGCCAACCCCGTAATAGCCAACATTACAGTCGGTTTGCGATCGCGTTGCCATCAAATAAGCAAGTTTACCGCCTAGACAAAAGCCAAGGCTGCCAACTTTTCCCGTGCAGCCGGGGTACTGCTTGAGAAAGTCAAAAGTAGCAATCAAGTCATCTGTGCCTGAATCTTCGTTGAACCCTTGATACAGCTCAAAAGCTTGGTTCCATTCCTCCTCATCCTTGCCGCTAAGCTTTATACCTGGTTCTTGGCGCCAAAATAGGTCTGGAACTACGGCGATGTAACCGGCTTCCGCGTATGAATCAGCAGTTTGGCGCATGACCTCATTGACACCAAAAATCTCCTGAATCACGATCAGCCCTGGACCGGAGCCAGAGTCCGGCATGGCTAAGTAGGCGCTGAAGCGATCGCCATTAAGGGCTTGAATCGTGGCTTCTTGGGTTTTCATAAGTGGCTTCTTGATCGTTTATTAAAAATTTCCCTTCAATCCAACTTAGAGCAACTTTCATCTTTGCTGTTTGAACACTTGGGGGAGTCACTGGTTGCCAGCCAGGCCCGCAGCACTTCCGCAACTGTCCAGGCTTGGGCAATACAACCCCGGGGGGTCATGGGGGCATTGCCATCGAAGATTTCGCTGAGACTGCCTATCCCATGGGTATACAGTTGGTTCGCCATGGGCCTGAGTAATGTGCGGGCCTGCATCGGATCAGCGTAGACGCGCAGGTGAGCCAAGACAAAGGGGCCAATCAGCCAGCCCCAAACTGTTCCCTGGTGATAAGCAGCGTCACGCTCGCTGGGGTTGCCACCGTAGTGCCCCTGGTACTGTGGATCGTCGGGTGCGAGCGATCGCAACCCGTGGGAGGTTAGCAGCGTCCGGGCACAGGTGTCAACGACTTGCCGCTGTTGAATGGCTGTGAGGGGGCTTTCCGGTAAGGACACCGCAAAGATCTGATTGGGCCGCAGAGAAGCATCATTGCCGTTGGGACCATCTAGAACGTCATAGCAGTAGCCAGCGGTATGGTTCCAAAAGCGGGCAAAGCCCTGTAAGGCTTGCTCAGCCATTGCTTTGTACTCCTGGTGCGGTTTGCCGAGCCGGTAGGCAAACTTTGCCATTGCTTGGAGGGCGTTATACCAAAGGGCATTGATTTCTACAGGTTTGCCAATGCGGGGCGTTACTACCCAGTCTCCAACCTTGGCATCCATCCAGGTGAGCTGTACCCCCGCCTCCCCAGCAGAGAGCAAGCCATCGGCAGAATCGCAGTGAATGCGATAGCGAGTGCCACGACAGTACCAGTCGATCATGTCTGCCAGCACCGGAAACAGACTGTGGAGCAGCGTATCATCGCCCGTAGCCGCATCGTAAGCGCGAACTGCCTGGAAATACCAGAGTCGCATCAACTGTGTTATATTCCGGGATTTTGCCGGAATCGGGAAAACGATTGGGTAGTACCATCCCCTGATCTACATAGCGGGCATAGGTTCGCAGAATTGAGCGGGCTACCTCTGGGCGACCCGTTGAGAGTGTCAGCCCTGGCAGGCTAATCAAGGTATCACGGCCCCAGTCACTAAACCAGGGATAACCGGCAATGATGGTTTTGCCATCAGGTTCCTCCGGTGAAGGGCGGCTGACAATAAACTGGTCGGCGGCCAGGACCAACTGCTGGGTCCAGTCGGGGTATCACGGTTCTGTCGGGCTATCCAGCAGTCAATTAACTGTTGCTCATGCTGATGCCGGGATTGGAATGCTGCCTCGCTATCCAGTAGCTGCTTGGTACTAGCGACAAAGGTGACACATTCTCCAAGTTCCAGCGTTGCCTGAAAGGTAGCAGCATGGAGATGATCTTCGCGATCGCTAAGCCCCCGGTAGCTCTCTACTGCCAGCTCAAAGCCGTTGTACCAGATATGGTTGAGCGAGGCAGTCGCGCGGTCACTCAACAAATAGAAGGGTACAGCCTGCGGGTAAGCAGAAACGCAAACCCCAGAGGCTACAGGGGCGATCGCCATCTGCCAGTCTTGGGATTGGGTGCTGCCGTGATAATCGCGGTAGTTGACCAGCGCTTTAAGCGTCAGCGTCAGCGGTTGGGTGGCCCGACGTAGCTGGTAGCGAACATAGGTGGTATTGCTTCCCTGCTGCATCCACACCTGTTTTTCTAGCAGGGCGTCGGCACAGGCAAATTGCCACACTGGCAGGGTGCCTTCTAGCTGAAAGTGCTCAATGTGCCAGTAACCGTGAGGAGCAACCGTATTACCAGCCCAACGGTTGGCATGCAATGATAGAACCGCCCGTCATAGAGAGCAGTTTCATCAAGCTTAGCGAGGAGTAAGGTGCGACCCAGCGGCGGCTTTAGGGCGGCGACAAGCAGACCGTGATAGCGACGGGTCAGCAATCCTGCTACTGTACCAGAGGCATAACCCCAATCCCGTTGGTCACTAACCACTCCCGGGATTCTGCGATACCCAGACTGCTGCAATCTCTGCCAAATTCAATACCCATACAGATACCTGGTGCGACTTCTCCGCTGAACACTGGCAGTTTATAGCCTCATCCAGTTCAGTGGCACACCAGGAAGGCTCAATTGCAGCTATTATTCCGCCTCAGCGATCGCGTGGTTCACAGCAGTTGGCCCTTCATACTGCTGCTCTGTTTTACGCAGATTGCTTTAAGGCAGAGAGGAGGTTCTGATCGGCTCCTTGCTGCTCAGCATGATTCACCAGATCTTCTTTGCTGGCTGGATAGTTTACGCCTTTGAGGTGCTTCTGCAGGTCAATGGGATTGATCTTAGTCATGATTGTTCTCCTTGCAAGGGGTTACCGAAATATCTAGGGTTGACAATCGCATCCTAAATTGGCGCATCAGGGTAGCCCTCCTACTTTGGTTGGATATGAGTTGAATTCCCCGCTTTAAAAGAAAGATTCGATATAGCTTTGCAAGGTCAGCCGATAGCCCTCCAAGTAAATTGGTTGGCCCAGGCGTGGCAACCCTGGAGCGAAGGGGGTGAAGCTGCTTCCCTGATTGCTGCAGGCGCGGTTGAGGCAAGCCGCTGACAGCAGACCAGGGCCAGATTAAACTGGCAGGGTAAGTCTGCTAGGGCGGGGTGTTGGGCTAAGAAGAACTGAGCGGTTTTCCAAAGCTTTGCTTGTTTCTGGGGCGTCACTGCTAACAGACCATTGGCATCCCAGTTGCCCTGGCTGCGAGTTTTGACCTCCACAAAAGCCAAGGAAGCCTGAGCAACGTCGTTAGCCTGGGAGCATTGAACTTGGGCAATTAAATCAATCTCTCCCCAGCGCCAGCGCCAGCGACGATGTAGAATAGTCCACCCCTGCGCTTGTAACCAGTGGGCAACCAGATCTTCCCCTAAATGACCGACATCCTGTGCCATGAAAATCTGTAGAAGCGGTTCAAGCCCCAGGTAAGCGGTAGGATTGGGATGATACTTACCCAGGTAGCATTCCTGCATTGAGCTAAATTCAGCCGCCAGCGCCAAAAAATTGGTGCGAGTCTCAAGTGTTCCATGAGCAGTCAAAATCCCATGTTTCAGTTCGTCCACAATCAACTTGGAAGCCGCTTCTGGGCTGGCTTTGTTAGCTTACTCGTCCTCATCGTCATTGGCATGACCCTGCCCGCCTTAGCTGAAGACTATAACAAAGAAATTTTGATTAATTCTGATTTCTCAAATCGTGTCCTCACCGACTCAGTTTTACCAAGGCCAACCTTCGTAACAGTAACTTTAGCCACACTGACCTCAAAGGGGTGAGTTTATTTGCAGCGAACTTGGAGGCAGTAAATTTCGAGGGAGCGGATCTTCGCAGTGCCACCCTAGACTCAGCCCGGTTTACGAGGGCAAATTTAACCAATGCAGTCTTAGAAGGTGCATTTGCCTATAATGCCCAATTTGACGACGCCATTATTGACGGTGCAGATTTTACTGACGTAGATCTCCGCAGAGATACGCAAAAAGAATTATGCAGCACTGCTAAAGGAGTCAACCCCCGAACGGGACGCCAAACCCGGGAGACGCTGAACTGCGATTAAGGGGCTTGGGCCAGATCGGGCAGGGTCACATAGCGCTGCTGGTCGAGCTGTTGCAGGTAGCGTTTTTCTTTGTAAAACAGCCACTGTAGCCGCAGCGCCTCTGGGTTAGCAGTGGTCTGAAGCTGTTGGTGATATTCCTCTTCATCGGCCAGTTCCTGGTGCTGTTCACCGTCAAGGATAGCGGTGTAGTGGCCAAGCAATGGCTCCTGGCCTGGTACAGCTTCACCAGCGCAGCTTGCTTCTTCCCATAATTTCAGTAGGTGGCGGCAGCGCTTTTCAGCCATGACTCGCTCTAAACTGGCAGCTGCAGCCTGAATGATCAGCGGTGGCCGCAGGATATCCAGTTGGGTTTTTTCATCCAGTTGAAACAGGTGATAAACCTGCTGCATCTCCTGGGGGAAATCGGTACAGCGATCGCGCAGGGTAGTAACTAGATCTAGGACTGGGCCGTGATCGTCCTCTGAGTAGTTCAATTCATTTGCATTCGTCAGGGCTACAGGCGCAGCGGACTCCATTCCTGCTTCAACTTCTAAAATCTGCCGCCAGAGAAACCGGTGGTGAGACAACCCAAACTCCAGGTCCCGCTGGTTCAGGGTGTTGCAAATATCTTGGCGATAGTCCGGGCAGTGAAGATAGATCCGCAGTAGTTGGGCTTCCGCGACTTCCCGCAGGCTGTAGTCTGCAGGGCGCTGCCATTTTTGCGATCGCCCGTGCCAGCGTTGGCCCCGCACCTGGGTTCGTAGGTCAGCTTCTAGTTGCAGAGCTAGCCGGGAATCTCCCTGGCTCAAGCGTTCAGCACAATCGTGGATGTAGTGGGTCCGCAGGCTGGCGTTGGGTAAGTTGCCCAAGAGCTGAACAATCTGCTGGGTAGCAACGTGGAACTGGTCTGCCTGCTTCAAATCTTGGCCACTCAGTGCTTGCTGGATCTGCCAGTCCAGCCACAGGGGAGCCTCAGCCAGCAGCGCTTGATACTGTTCAGCAGAGTAAGTCTGGAGGAATTCATCGGCATCCTTGCCCTCCGGCAGGTTGAGCACCCGCAACTGGACTTCTCCCCGGTAGGCCAGCTCTTGAATTCCCCCAATGGCACGTTCCGCCGCCTTGGTACCCGCGGCATCGGCGTCGAAGTTCAAAACCACCTGCTTGGACTCGGTGTAGCGCAATAGCTGTCGCACCTGATCCAGGGTGAGGGCCGTACCCATCGAGGCAACGACATGCGTGATGCCGGCAGCGTGAAGGGCGATGGCGTCAAAGTAACCTTCCACTACCACGGCCTGGTCCTGCTTGACAATGGCGGCTCGTGCCTGGTCGAGACCAAACAGAGTTTTGCCTTTGTCAAACAGCTGAGTTTCCGGGGAGTTCAGGTACTTGGGCTGTTCATCAGTCAGGGTTCTGCCGCCAAAGCCAATGGTGCGTCCCTGCAGGTCCCGGATGGGAATCATCAGGCGATCGCGAAAGCGATCGTAGTAACCACCGCCAGATTTGCGCGGCACAATCAATCCGGCCTGCTCCACCAACGCCACAGGAAAATGCTTCTGGTCCACCAGGTAGCCAGATAAAACTTCCCAGCCCGCTGGGGCATATCCCAATTGAAACTGCTGGATGGTTGACGAGTCTAACTGCCGCTGAGACTGCAGGTATGCCAGCGCAGCTTCTCCAGGCGATTGATGCAGGGCGTGTTCAAAAAACCGGGTTGCTAGCGCTAAAATTTCGTAGAGCTGCTCTCGAGCTGAAAGTTGTTGCTGCAGCGCTTGGCGATCTGCTCCTTCTAAGGTTTTGACGGGAACTTGGTAGCGCTGTGCCAGCTCCAGCACTACCTCGCTAAAGGAACGCTTCCCGAACTCCATCAAAAACTTGATGGTATTGCCCCCCGCCCCACAGCCAAAGCAGTAGTAAAACTGTTTACCGGGGCTGACGCTAAAACTGGGCGATTTATCTTCATGAAAGGGACAGGAGCCGACGAAGTCTCTTCCTTGCTTACGCAGCACGACGTGATCAGAGACGACCTCCACAATATCAGCAGCGTGGCGAACTTGATCAATCGTCTCTGGATGTAAGCGGGGAACGTTCATCCGGCCTCTATACTTGAGTGCTTCAGTCTATCGAGTTAGAAGTTTTGAATCAAGTCCCTACTCTACTCAACCTACAAGCCTGTTAGATTCGCGACTCAACCACCTCTCCAGGTTCGGTAATTCGCTGAAACAAGTAACCTGTGCCGCGAGCCGTTAAAATCAGCTCTGGATTACTGGGGTCTTCTTCTAGCTTGGCGCGCAAACGTGAGATATGGACATCCACTACCCGGGTGTCCACATGCCGCTCTGGGGTGTAGCCCCAGACTTCCTGAAGAATTTCCGAGCGCGAAAAAGCTTCGCCTGAACGCCCCACCAGGAGTTCCAACAGGCTAAATTCCATCCCCGTGAGGCGAATCCGCTCATCCCCCTTGTAAACCTGCCGCTTGTTGGTATCGATGCGAATGTTGGTAACCTGAATCACGCCGGAGCTAGGGATGCCGGAGGAGCCGACTTTATCCACTCGCCGGAGGACTGAGCGAATCCGGGCCTCTAGTTCTTTGGGTGAAAATGGCTTGACCACATAATCATCAGCACCCAGTTCTAGGCCGGTAATCCGATCTGCCACATCCCCTAAAGCTGTTAGCATAATGATCGGAATGTCAGACTCCTTACGCAGCTCCTGGCACACACCATAGCCATCTAGTTTTGGCATCATCACATCCAAAACAACCAAGTCTGGCGCTTCGTTGTGAAAGCTATCGATTGCTTCTTCTCCATCCGCAGCTGTGACAACATCATAGCCAATCATTGAAAGCCGGGTTTCTAGGATTCGCCGGATACTGGCTTCATCATCGACTACCAAGATTTTTTCTTTGTGGCTTTCCAAATTGCACTCCCCTTAGATGGCGTAAATGTTTAAAGTTAGATTTTCTTATACTTTATCATTAAGTTAAATTGTCTTCCGGGGGCTTCAGGCAGCTACATCCCTGACCTAGAACAGCTCTGCACACATTAACGCTACTTTGCGTTTTCTTAAGCTATGGCAAAAGTTCGGACGCAATACGTCTGTCAGGACTGCGGGGCAGAATCCCCTCAGTATTTTGGCAAATGCCCTACCTGTAACAGTTGGAATACCCTAGTTGAAGTTGTGGCTACCCCGGCTGTTCCTAGCAGCGGGGGTCTCCGCCTACCTGCTAGACCCAAAGGCAATGGCAGGCAGGCACCAGTCGCCGCGAATGCGGCGCTGACCCTGAATCAGATTGCTGATTCTGATCAGTTCCGCTTTTCTTCGGGCTATTCAGAACTTGATCGCGTTCTAGGGGGTGGCATCGTTCCCGGTTCCCTGGTGCTGATTGGCGGTGATCCAGGGATCGGCAAGTCCACCTTGCTGCTCCAGGCGGTCAACCGGCTGGCAGTGCAGTACCGCACGCTTTACGTCTGTGCAGAGGAGTCAGGGCAACAGGTGAAACTGCGGGCGCAGCGATTGGAAGTCTCTCCAGCCCCGCAGGGAAGTAACTTGTACCTGCTGCCGGAGACAGACCTGGAGGCAATCTTAATTGAACTGGAATCTCTGAAGCCGCACGTGGCGATTATTGATAGTATTCAGGCGCTTTACTTTGCTTCTTTGACCTCTGCTCCCGGTTCAGTGGCGCAGGTGCGGGAGTGTACCTCTGCCCTGATGCGGGTGGCTAAGCGAGAAAACATCACGCTGTTTATTGTCGGCCATGTCACTAAAGAAGGCGCGATCGCTGGACCTAAAGTTCTAGAACACTTGGTAGATACAGTTCTCTACTTCGAGGGCGATCGCTTTGCCAGCCATCGGCTGCTGCGTTCCGTGAAAAACCGCTTTGGGGCCACCCATGAAATTGGTGTGTTTGAAATGGTAGACCGGGGACTGCAGGAAGTATCTAATCCCTCAGTGCTGTTCCTGGGCGATCGTACAGAAGCGGCTCCGGGTACCGCAACCATTGTCGCTTGCGAAGGGACCCGGCCAATTGTCGTAGAACTCCAGGCTTTGGTCAGCCCCACTAGCTATAGTTCACCGCGACGCTCTACTACCGGGGTTGAGTTCAATCGGCTGCTGCAGATTCTCGCCGTCCTGGAAAAACGCCTGGGAATTCCGCTGTCAAAGTTGGACGCCTACGTCGCCTCCTCGGGAGGCTTGACTGTCGGGGAACCCGCAGCAGATCTAGGTGTGGCAGTTGCCGTGGTTGCCAGCTTTCGCGATCGCATTGTCGACCCAGGCACCGTCATTATCGGCGAAGTGGGCTTGGGTGGCCAGGTCCGCTCGGTGTCGCAATTGGAACTGCGTCTGAAAGAAGCTGCTAAATTGGGTTTTCAGCGGGCAATTGTTCCTAAGGGCCAGACTTTGCCCCAACTAGACTTGGAAGTTGTCCCGGTGGCTAAGGTGTTTGACGCGATTGTGGCGGCCTTGGCAGGTTCACAGCGACAAGAGCAAACTATGGCGGAACTGCAGCCGCTGTCTGAATGAAGCGCATAGGCTGAGGGAAGTAGAGACTGGGTTTACCCTGCTGGCTAGCGCCAAGTCACTCGCCTAGGGTGCGATTCGCTCTCTAGCTAGGTGATTAACTCTTAGTCTGTAGCGCTTTGTTTGTCTCAATCTCTTGCTTGAGGCGGAAAGATCTCTTGGAGCTGTTGATCTGGCGCTTCCCAAAGAAGTTAGCAACAACTGCTCCCAGCATTCCACCCGGTGGGTTATATTCCAACCTGACGGTGACTCTGGTGCCGGCTACCCCAGACATTTATCAAAGCTGACAGAACCCGTGCTTTCTATATTTGAACCTTCTAGCGATCGCCAAGCAATATACTCTTCTCTCGGTCTTCAACAATCTCAGCATCCCATTCCGCCTTCGTCCCTAAAGGAGCTGCGGTAACCCAATGAGCGCTTCTCGTCTAGATTTTGTACGGATTGGAGATGGTTCATGAAATGCGGTAGGTTTTCAAAGTTTCGCCAGAAGCGATATAGTTCTTCCGTGTCCTTTGAATTGCGACGCTCTTTTCAACCTGAATAGCCATTACCTTACCTGCATTAACAACAACCGAACTTCTACAGCTACAAGCAGAACCTAAGTCTTGCAAAGGTAGCTATAGGGAAGCTATGTCAGTGATTTTCTTGTATCTTAAGTTACTTATTTTCCTGGTTTATGAGAAGAAATTCATCAATCTTTAGGGATAGGCCGGAGTTGGCCAGCTTTCAGCCTGTTGCCCAAACTGCAACTCAACCTCTGACAACAATGCAATGGTGCACTTAAAAGCTTGGTAGTGGGTATTCTGGCCTTACCCATTACTGGAACTGTGGGATTTCGCATCGTTGCGGCAGAATTACAACAAGTGAAAGCCCACTCCCCTTAGGGGTGGGATGAGAAATATTGTACTCTTATATTCTAGGGTACAATATAAGAATGATAGTTCTTGAGTTCAGGGCATACGGGAATAAGGCTCAGATCAGTGCCATTAATGAGGGCAATACGGACTGTGCAATTTATCCGCAACAAGTGCATCCGTTTCTGGATGGACAACAAAGAGTGGGTCAGGCTACGCTACAGCGTCAATGTGCTGTGTTAGCTGCATTGTTTCCATTTGCCAATGAACTTAACTCAATGGCGCGGCAGGCTAGTGCAGAACGTGCTTGGAGTGCTATTAGTCGGTTCTATGAAAACTGCAAGAAAGGTCTACCTGGCAAGAAAGGCTATCCACAGTTTCAGAAAGACAACCGCTCTGTTGAGTACAAAACCTCTGGCTGGATGTTGGCGCGAGACAGAAAGGCTATCACCTTTGCTGACAAGAAAGGCATAGGCAGACTGAAACTCAAAGGGACTCGTGACTTGCATTTCTATCCGCCGGAACAGATTAAACGAGTCCGATTGGTGAGACGAGCTGACGGGTACTATGTGCAGTTCTGCATTAGAGTTGACCGTCAGGAGGAGGTAGAACCATCAGGAGCGGCCATCGGTTTAGATGTAGGACTTAACGACTTCTACACCGATAGCAATAATCAAACAGAAGGTAATCCCAGGTTTTGAGAAAGGGAGAACGACGTGTCAAACAGGCTCAAAGACGTGTCAGTAGACGTGTCAAAGGGTCTAATAATAGAGGCAAGGCTAGACAAGTTTTAGCAAGACGCCATCTCAAGATAAGTCGCCAACGTAAAGACCATGCTGTGAAACTGGCACGGTGCGTAATCACATCTAACGATGTAGTGGCCTACGAAGACTTGAGAATTAAGAACATGGTGAAAAACCATTGTCTAGCCAAGTCAATTAACGATGCATCCTGGTATCAGTTTCGAGTGTGGCTGGAATACTTCGGCAATGTGTTTAAGAAAATCACTATTGCCGTACCACCTAAAGGAACCAGCCAGGAATGCTCTAGCTGTGGCGCTGTGGTCAAGAAAACTCTTAGCACTAGAACACATGTTTGCCAGTGTGGATGTGTATTAGACAGGGACCACAATGCAGCTAGAAATATCCTGAGTCAGGGATTGGGCACCACAGGGCATGTGGGAACCTGGCTGCTAGACAGTCAAAACGCTTGGGGAGAAACTAGCTCTACTGGGGTTGGTGCAAACCTGTCTCAGCAACTAGTCTCGCTGAACCAGAATCCCACCGCCTTTAGGCGTGGGAGTGTCAAAAATTCACCAGTGCGGTACTAACTGGATTTGGGCTAGAGATTAGCCTCCCTTGCAACAGCCCGGTCCTGGACTGTATTTCTACCCTGATGACAGCACCTGTAGCAGTGCGAACTCGTTCCACAGCTTTAATCTACGACTTCTGTGGCCGCTGCTGGAACATTCTGCCCCACCTGAGCGTGATGCCTGGGCTTTGGGCCATACTTTAATAGAGTACTGAGGAAAATCCCTCATCTGCGAGCAACTGCAGGACCGCGGTCGCCACGACCTAGTTCAAAAGCGTACCGGCGGCAGCAACTGCCTACAACCCCATCAGAAAGCTTTCTTTGTCCCGATATCCTGCTGAATGAACAAGACCTCGCCTTATGCCCACTCAAAAAACCTCCCCGGAAGTCAATCTCAGCGATCCTCAGTACTACTTCAACCGGGCGCTGAGCTGGTTAAAATTCAATAACCGCGTTTTACAGGGAGCTTTTGACCCTCGCACACCTCTGCTAGAGCGCTTAAAGGCGATGGCGATCTTTAGTGCCAATCTGGACGAGTTCTTCATGATTCGGGTTGCTGGGCTGAAGCAAGAAGTTGAAGCAAATATTCATTCCCACGGGGCTGACGGGCTAACCCCCGAGGCGCAACTAGAAGCGATTTGCCAGCAGTTACATCCGGTCGTGGTGGAACAGCATCGTTATTTTGAACAGGAACTCCGTCCCCAGCTTGCCGCTGCGGGCATCCGCCTGCTCAACTTTAACGAGCTGAGTTTAGAGCAGCGAACGTTTCTCGATCACTATTTTGAAGCCCAAATTTTTCCGGTCCTGACTCCCCTGGCGGTAGACCCATCTCATCCTTTTCCTTATATTTCCAGTCGTAGCCTGAATCTAGCGGTCCTAATTGAAGATACGGTCACGGGAGAAGAACATTTTGCCCGGGTCAAGGTACCCAATTTACTGCCGCGATTTATTCCGATCCCGGATGGATCTCACCCTAACCCAGCCCGGGAATGGTGCGGTGTGCCGATTGAGCAGGTGATTGCCCACAACCTGGAGTCTCTGTTTCCTGGCATGACGGTTTTGGCGTATCATCCTTTTCGGATTACCCGCAGTGCTGACCTGGAGCTAGAAAAAGAAGCAGATGATTTACTGTTAGCCATTGAGCAAGAGCTGCGGCGGCAACGGTTTGGCTCTACTGTGCGGCTGGAAATTCAAGCGTCGGCGCCGATCGCCATCCGCCAGATGTTGATGCGAGAACTGGCTTTACAGCAACGGGACATTTACGAAGTCGAGGGTCTACTCTGCCTCAGTGATTTAACAAATTTAAATGAGTTACCCTTTCCTCACCTTAAGGAACCTCAGTGGTCACCCGTAGTGCCACCTCGTCTACAAGACTTGGAGCGCCAAGGTAGAGCCGAGGATATTTTCGCCATCATTCGTCAGGGGGACTTGCTGGTTCACCATCCCTACGAATCTTTTACTGCCTCGGTGCAGCGATTTATTTACCAGGCAGCCAGTGACCCGGACGTGCTGGCAATTAAGATGACGCTTTACAGAACGTCGGGAGACTCGCCGATTGTCAATGCGTTGATTGCCGCAGCGGAAAATGGCAAACAAGTTGCCGTTTTGGTTGAGCTGCAGGCACGTTTTGATGAGCAGAACAATATCCTTTGGGCCCGCAAACTGGAAAAAGTTGGGGTCCACGTGGTTTATGGGTTGGCAAATTTGAAGACGCATACCAAAATAGCGATGGTTATCCGGCGGGAAGCGGGGAAAATTTGCCGCTATACTCACATTGGTACCGGAGACTACAACCCTAGAACAGCCCGATACTACACGGATCTAGGACTATTTAGCTGTCGCAAAGATTTAGGAGCTGACCTGAGCGACCTGTTTAACTACCTGACGGGCTACTCTCGCCAGCGGGTCTACCGCAAGCTCTTGGTTGCGCCTGTCAACCTGCGCGATCGCCTGTTAGCTCTCATTCACCGGGAAATTGAACACCAACACCAGGGCTTGCCCAGCCGTATTGTGGTCAAAATGAATGCGCTGACGGACCCGGAAATCATTGTCGCCCTCTACCAAGCCTCTCAAGCCGGGGTGCCGGTTGACTTGATTGTGCGAGAGATGTGCTGTCTGCGCCCTGGCCTGCCCCAGGTGAGTGAAAATATTCGTGTCATCAGTATCATTGGCCGCTTCCTAGAGCATTCGCGGATTTTTTACTTCCACAATCGTGGTGAAGCAGAGGTGTGGATTGGCAGCGTCGACTGGCGATCGCGCAACTTCGACCGCCGGATAGAAGCAATGGTGCCGATTGAAGACCCGGCGATTGCCCAGCGACTGCAAGAAACGCTGGAAATTATGCTGGCGGATAACTGTCAAGCTTGGGAGCTACAGCCCGATGGCGAATACGTGCAGCGTCGCCCTGCCCCAGAAGAGCCTGAGCGCAGCTCTCAGAGAATCCTGATGGAGCTAGCGCAGCAGTAAGCGGGGCTTACTGCTGAGACAATCGCTGCATAGCCTGCCCCGCCAGAAGTTCATGGGTTTCTGCCAACAGGGCGGGAATTTTATTTGCATGGGGGCTATGGGCGAGACAGGGGTGCAAATCGAGTTGGGCAACGTCCTGGGCTTTTTGCCCCGGAAACCAATGGCCGCCGTTGCCCAGCAAGTTGTAACGCACCTTGGCATATTCCTTGAGGTCGTAGGCGATCACCAGGTTTCGCAGCCACAGAAGTACAGGGATGTTTAGTCCTGCTGGTGTTTCCTCTGGTCTGGGCAGGCCCATATGCCAGGTGCGGTACCAGTCTTCTCCCAGCGTCGCCATCGCCGCTGCTTCCAAACGTTTCACAATCGGGGGCAGGATCTCCGCCGCTCGCTCTAGCAGCGGTAAAACCTTTAGGTGTTCATCAAAATCCTCAGGTCGTGATGCTCCCAGGCTCAGCGTGTGAACCTGTAGATGACTGAGACAGAAGAGATCATTAAACACCATTGGGCTCAGGGGCGCACACAGATCCACAAGCTTCTGCGGTGGTTGGTAGAGCATGCCCCCCTTGTCAGAGGGGCTAATAATGAACACACCCATATCGTGATCAGCTGCCGCCTCAACTGCCGGCCAGTTGAACTGGTTGATGTAGTACCAGTGCAGGTTCACGTAGTCAAACTGATTGGTTTCAATCGCCCGGACGATTAAGTCGGTCGGTCCATGGGTCGAGAAGCCAATAAATCGCACCCGTCCCTGGGCTTGCAGTTTACGGGCTACATCTAGACAGCCTCCAGGCCGGACACTGTAGTCGAGCCGTTCTGGGGTATTGATGCCATGAATCCCCAATAAATCGACATAGTCTAGCTTTAGGAGGGCGAGAGATTTCTCAAAGGTTTGGCGAAATTCTTTTGGATCCGCGGTGGGACTTACTTTAGTCTGGACGATCAGTTGCTCCCGCGGCAGTATCGGCAGAATTCGCCCCAGCTGCAGCTCAGAGGTGCCGTAACCCCTGGCAGTCTCAATATGGTTAATCCCCACTTCTAAAGCCCGGCGAATGGTTGCTTCCAGGTTTTGCTGGTTGCCGCGAGGAATCATCACACTAGGTACATCCTGCCACTTGTACTGGTAGCGCATACCCCCACAAGAGAAGACAGGCATTTGTAATTCTGTGCGTCCGAATCGCCGGTACTGCATCATGAGCTTGATTTCAGCTTTAAACCTTTTTTATTATCGGGCACTGCTGGTTTAAGCTGGACCTGGGCGATCGCACCTCGGCTGAAAATGCATGAGAAAACACATTAAGGTCAAACCCAACTCAAAAAGGCAGGACATCATCGAAGAGCCAGATGGGAGCTTGACGGTCTACTTGAAATCTCCACCAGTAGACGGGAAGGCAAATGATGAGTTGATCAAGCTTCTAGCTGAGAAATTTGATGCACCCAAGTCAAGTATTAAGATTAAGTCAGGCTTATCGTCCAGAACCAAGCAGGTTGAAATTGATTAAGTTGTCAAGCTTCAGGGTCTCTCCGCGGTGCTGGACACAAGGCTGACCTGTGTGTTCTGCCAAGGGATACTCCACTTGACACATTTGTGTCACAGTTCTCCATCAGACTGAAAAGTAAAGCATTCGCAGCTGGCAGTGCGTCTAACGTAAAGTACAAGCGCTCGGTACAAGTCATTGCACCGTGGGTTGCTAGTAAAGGCAGAAAACAACTGCAAGGAATAACTTCGATGCGTTTAGCGCCAACCGTAAAGCTACTAGTCGTCGGTGTGAGTACTGCCAGTTTGGGGATGATAGGGTGTAACCCAGAACGCAAAGCGGTGCAGGCCCAGGAACGCCCATTGCAATCTCAAGTTAGGGATGTCGCCAGTAGCGCCAGTGCAGATGTGGAAGCCCTAGTTCAGCTTGGCCCCCGGGTGGCAGGAACCCCAGTGATGGACAAGGCCAGCAGCTACCTGATGCAGCAGTACCGACGAGCGGGCTACGTTACAGAGATTCAGACCTTTACTTACCCCAAGTTTGAGGATTTAGGCTCAAGCCTTACCGTTAACGACAAAACAATTAAGGGTCAGGCCTTGAATGGCTCAATCGCGGGGAAGCTCATCGCACCTTTAGTAGCTGTGCCTAATACAGGACGCGCTGCTGACTTCACCTCAGTGAATGTAAAGGGAGCGATCGCGATTGTCCGGCGGGGAGAAATCCGCTTTCTGGATAAGGCGCGAAACGCTGCTGCTGCTGGCGCCGCTGGCTTGGTGATTGTGAATAATCAACCCGGCAACCTGGATGGCGCCTTAGGCGGGGAGGCACACATTCCGGTCCTGGCTCTGTCGAATGAGCAAGGGAACCTGCTGCTGGAGCAGCCAGTGTCGCCACCGGCCAGCCTGGCAGTTAATACGCACCAGCGCTCAGTTACGGGACGCAATGTCGTGGCTCACCTACCGGGGGTAGTTCAGCCGCGGGTGATTCTGGGCGGTCACTATGACTCTGTGGCAGGTTCTCCTGGGGCGAACGACAATGCCTCTGGTACAGCGGTGGTGCTGGCGATCGCCCGCAAGGTAGCTGACACCCCCGTGGGCCGTCAAGCCTGGTTCGTTGCCTTCGATGGAGAGGAGGATGGCCTGCATGGGTCGCGAGCCTTTGTTCGTCAGGCTGAGCCACAGTTTCTCAAAGGGCTCAAGGGCATGCTGAACTTTGACATGGTTGGGGTGAACAACCAGCTGCGTGTGGGTGGCACAAAGACGCTCACCATTCTGGCCCAGAGGGCTGATCCAGGAGCCTCCATCTTTGGCAACTATAGTGGCAGCGATCACGCTCCCTTTGCCGGTGCTGGTGTGCCAGTGCTTTTCTTCTACCGGGGGCAGGAGCCCAACTACCACCAGCCCAGCGACAGAACAGTTCACTCAAGGCTGTTGGATGAGACTGCAAAAGTTGGGCTTGATGTTCTCCAGCGACTCCTGGGAGCGAATGCAACTGCTGGAGTTGAGGGCCGCTTATCTTGGGAGGACGCGAATCTTGCCAGTTGAGCAGTCTTGGGCTCCCTGACATATTTGTGTCATATTTGGCCCTCAAACTAAAAGTAACCAGCGCTCAGGAGTTTATCGCTCATGTTGCCTATCCACCATGCATTCCGCTTACGAATGCTCAGTCATTTCAATTTATCCAGTCCTAAGTTTTGCTTACTCGGTTTAGGGCTTCCCTGCTTGACAACCCCGGTAAACTCTTTTTATGCGTCGTCTCAAGCGTTTCACTTTTGCTGTTCTGGGGCTGCTGTTTCGGCATCCGGTTCTCGGTACAGGCGTAATTCCCATCTTGCCAGATGGCCGGATCGTTTTGGCGCGACGGCGAGACACCGGGCGGTGGGGACTACCGGGCGGCATGATGAAGTGGGGTGAAGATATCACGACAACTGTGCGGCGAGAACTCTTTGAGGAAACTGGGCTAGAGATGGTAGCCGTGCGCCGCTTGGTCGGTGTTTATTCTACTCCTGGACGAGATCCGAGACTTCACTCCATTTGTGTGGTGGTTGCAGCATCTGTGCAGGGCCGGATGCAAATACAGGACACGCTGGAAATGAGCCAGGTAAGGGCGTTTAGACCTCAAGATATTCCTATGAAAGAGCTTTCGCACGATCACGCCCAGCACCTACAGAACTATTTTCAGGGTGTGGCAACGGTGGCTTAGCACCCTGAGTCAACAATCAGTACTCTCTCTTCGCTGGTGCCTCCTGCGAGTCTGGACAAGCTAGCGTTATTCCTTCAGTTAAGACAGGCTTTGAGGCGAATATGAATACCCATACCTCTACAGATCTGGTTCGGACTTACCTACGAGAAATCGGGCGAGTTCCCCTATTGACTCACGAGCAGGAAATTCTTTATGGCAAACAGGTGCAGTCTATGACTGCCTTGAACCAGCTAAAAGAGTCTCTTGCAGCTCATTCTAGTCACGAACCCCTCTCGAGCGAGTGGGCGGCGGCGGCTGAACTGTCTGAATCAGAGCTACAAATCGCCATCGCTCAAGGTGAAATGGCCAAACAAAAGATGGTTGAGGCAAATTTACGGCTGGTGGTTTCGATTGCTAAAAAGTACACCAAACGAAATGTCGAGCTGCTGGATTTAGTTCAAGAAGGCACTCTGGGGTTGCAGCGGGGAGTGGAGAAGTTTGACCCAATGAAGGGCTATCGATTCTCAACCTATGCTTTTTGGTGGATTCGTCAAGCGATTACCCGAGCTGTGGCCCAACAAAGTCGCACCATTCGCATCCCCGTGCACATCACTGAGAAATTGAACAAGATTAAGCAGGCACAGCGCCATCTCGCTCAGAAACTAGGGCGGACCGCCACTGTGGAGGAGCTAGCTAGGGAAGTGCAGTTAACGCCAGCACAAGTTCGGGAGTACTTGGCGCGATCGCGTCAACCAGTCTCCTTGGATGTCAGGATCGGTAATGATGAGGATACGGAGTTAGGTAATCTTTTAGCCGACCCGGTCACTGATCTAGACAGCTCCCTACTGCAGACTTCCCTCAAAGCTGATTTAGAACGGCTAATGGCTCTTCTGACCCCACAGCAGCAGCAGGTCTTGACCCTGCGTTTTGGTCTAGACGATGGACAGCCCCTATCGCTAGCCAAGACCAGCGAACGCCTGGGGTTTAGCCGGGAGTGGGTGCGCCAGGTTGAGCGAGAAGCTTTGTCTGAACTTCGCCGGCACAAAGCTGCCATCTATGACTATCTAGCAAGCTGACCGGCTGCAGGGGGAGTTGGGTGAAAACAGTCTCTCTACACGACAAGAACGAGATTGAAGCATTCCTGCGCGTAATCCCTGGCGCTGCATCTCTACGCGCTGGGAGATCTGGATGACTTTTTTGGCCCTGCACTACCTGGTATGCGCTCAAAGACAGCCAACAGATCAAACAGCTTGCTTTGCTCTACACCGGAACTTCTCTGCCTGTCCTGCTTGGGCTGAGCGAGAACCCCGGAGTGCAGGCGTTGTTGCACTCAATCCTTCACCTCTTGCCAAAACGGTTTTACGCTCACCTCAGCGAAGGCGTGGTGACTGTCCTTGCGGAGGACTACCAAATACAATCCCACGGTATCCACTACAAATGGCTTTGACCATCCGCTCCCACTTGGACAGGGTTGATACGTCCGCTGTCCAGCAATTGGGCATCTCAGACGCGAAGGACTTGCAAGAACTGTACAGCATGAGCTATCCGGGCAACTGGTTTGAATCGCGCATGCTGAAAACTGGATACTACTACGGTGTACGACAGGGTGGAACTTTGGTGAGTGTAGCAGGTGTTCATCTCTACTCCCAGCAGTATAGAGTTGCAGCATTAGGAAATATCACAACGCATCCACAGTTTCGAGGACAGGGACTAGCAGCGGCGGCCTGCACCAAGCTATGCCAAGCGTTGCTACCGACCGTGGATCACATTGGTTTAAATGTTAAAGCAGACAACAAAGGGGCGATCAGCTGCTACGCAAAGTTGGGTTTTGAACCTGTTGCTACCTACGAAGAATATCTCCTTCTGGCAGCCCTCAACTTGTCATTTTCTTGTCACATCTAATTCTGATACTAGAGATAGCAGTTACAGGTATATATTTATGTTTTTGCGTCATGCCTCAGTTTTAGCGGCTTTAACGCTATCCCTCGGAAGCGCTGTTGCCCTCACTCAGTCAAATTGGTTTCCCCAGGCAACTGCTCAAAATACGGAAGAACAGCCGGAACAGCGTCGCCCTGAACGTGGACCTGGTTGGGATAAAGCTCGCTTGATTCAGGAGTTAAATCTCACCCCAGAGCAAACCCAGCGGCTCCAGACCCTTCAGAACCAGTATCAAGGGCAGATTTCCCAACGCCGTCAAGCGGCGCGGCAAGCTCGACAAGAGCTATTTGACCTGATGGCAGGTACGGCCTCTGAAAGTCAAGTGCGAGACAAATATCGCCAAGTTGAAGCACTGAAGCAGCAAGCCGAAGATGTTAAATTTGACAGCCTTTTAGCAATGCGAGAAGTACTTACCCCTGAGCAACGCCGCCAGTTTGCCGAACGGATGCAGCGACATCGATAACAAAGTTACGGCGTTACACCCTGGCGATGTGGGGAGCAGCTACGTGTTGTGGATCAATCCTTTACCCACCAGTTTGACATGTCTCAGCAGTTTTCAATTCGAAAATCAGTAACCTACTTATCTCTGTTAGCAGTTGGAGCAGCCGGAAGCTTAGTGGGCACCCAACTCCTTCCCCCAGAAGCACAACGACCCCAGCCGTCCATTGCTCAGATACCCCCTGCACCGGCGGGGAACAGCACTAGCTTTATTGCCACTGCCGTAGATAGGACTGGCCCCGCTGTGGTTCGCATCGATTCGTCACGGACGGTTCAGCGCCAAGGCAGCAGATTTAATGGTCCTTCCCTGCGGCAGTTCCCCGGCGACGCTGCACCTCCTGGTTCCCGAGTGGAACGGGGCACAGGTTCAGGGTTCATCATTAAGGCAGATGGTCTGGTGTTGACCAATGCCCACGTCGTAAACGGGGCCGACACCGTCACCGTTACCTTGAAAGATGGTCGTGACTTCACCGGCAAGGTACTCGGTGAAGATGAATTGACCGATGTGGCAGTCGTTAAAATTCAGGCCAATAATCTACCGACCGTGAGCGTTGGGAACTCAGAGCAACTCAGGCCAGGAGAGTGGGCGATCGCCATCGGCAATCCCCTAGGTCTAGATAACACGGTGACGGCAGGCATTATCAGCGGCACAGGTCGCTCGGGTGCTGATGTGGGCGTGCCTGATAAGCGAGTCAATTTCATTCAGACCGACGCGGCAATCAATCCAGGTAATTCGGGTGGTCCGTTGTTGAATCAGCAGGGCCAGGTAATTGGCATGAACACTGCAATCATTGGTGGTGCCCAAGGATTAGGCTTTGCCATCCCGATCAACCGAGCCCAGGAGATTGCTAACCAGTTAATCACAGATGGCAGAGTCGAGCACCCTTACCTAGGGATTCAAATGGCAACCCTTACACCAACCATTAGAGAGTCCCTCAGCCAAGATTCTAGTGTACAGGTGCAAGCTGAGCAGGGCGTGGTAATTGTCGGAGTTGCCCGCAATTCCCCAGCAGCTAGAGCCGGCCTGCGTCCGGGGGATGTAATTCAGCAGATCAATGGTCGACCTGTAAACAGCGCTGATGACGTCCAGCAAGTGGTAGACGATAGCAAGATTGGTGGCAACTTACCCTTAGCAGTCAACCGCAGTGGCCAGAACGTGAACTTATCAGTCCAACCTGGAGAATTCCCTGCTCAAGCGGGTTGAAACGTTGATAGACAACAAAGCAATAAACACTTTCTAGAGGAGGTCTGGAGGACGCAGCCGTCCTTCAGCAGGGGGGGTGGGGGCTAGCCCCCCGCTCCAACCTGGCTTTAATGACCTCAATGTTGCTCAAACCCTCTAATCGCTCTAATTTAATAGTTCGTCTGGAGCTGCCAAACAAGGGGAGTGGACATCCTGACGAGCTGTTCCCATGTCAATGCTCCTATCTCATTACTTGAAATTGACAACAGCAAAAAGGAATTGCTGATCTATGCTGAAATTCTTACGTTTAGGCACTGCTGCCGTTCTTAGCATCCCAGTCATTGGCAGTTTGATGTCTGTACCAGCCGCTGCGAGTCAAGCGGAAGCCAATTTATCTGCAATCGGGATGGCAGATGAAACACTCAACGCAGATACCAACCAGGCAAACATCTTCCCCGCTGCCCTGATTGCATCTAGTTTCAACACTTTCAACACTTCGCAGGAAGAAGATAGCGGAATCGGAACCTTGTTAGGAATAGCGGCAGTTGGGGGCTCCGGCAGCGGTGCCCTATGGATTGCCAGTAAGGGACGCCCCTTCCAGCTTCCTTCCGTAGGCCGAGACAATAGCCCCCGAAGTGACCAGGCTAGTCCTCAACTGCAAAGAAAACTCCTGAAACTGCTGCATAACGATCGCGCGACAGCCAGCCGCCTGCTAGCTCAAATCCAGCTGAATCATCCTCATAAGCCAGTAAATTGGGCTGTGGAGAAAGCGATTTATGACCTGGAGCGGGACCGCTGGCGCTAACCTGTATACAACAAAACAGCGAGAGCACTGGTGTCTTGAACTACTACGATCGCATCGCCCATCTTTACGATGCCACGAGGCCGTTACCCTCACCAGTGTCAGAGGCGATCGCTGATTGTATTCTCCAGCTTGTGGCAGCGACACCCGAGACAACCTTTCTGGAACCCGGCATCGGCACCGGGCGGATTGGGCTACCGATTATTCGCAGAGGCTACACCTATACAGGGGTTGACATTTCCCAGGAGATGATGGCGCAATTGCGGTGCAAACTGGGTGGCACGCCGGTCAATTTAACCCTAGTCCAGGCGGATGCGTCTGTTCTCCCGTTTGCAGATAACTCCTTCGATGTCGTTTTAACAACGCATATGCTGCATTGCCTCCCGGATTGGCGTGTGGGGCTCTCAGAATTTCGCCGGGTGCTAAATCCGCAAGGTATTTACCTATCTTGTGAAACCCTGATATGCCACCGCATCAAAGGGAGTTCGAGTCTCATCTGAAAGCCATCCTGGTACAGCACCAATTGCAGCAGACCACTCAATCCTACTCAAGCCCACAACCTAGTCCTACCCAGGAGGGAATTGCACAAGACTTGAGGGCAGAGGGTGCAACCGTTGAAACGGTCACGGCTGCAAGCTGGAAAGTTAAGCAAACCGTCAGTGAGTTGCTCACCGTGTATCAGTCACGGGCTGTCGGTTTGTGCTGGTCAGTTTCCCAGGATATTTTCACTACAGCAATGCAGGAGTTTGAGGACTGGTGTTGGCAGCATTACGAGTCGTTTGAGGCAGTGCTTGCCTCTGAGGCAACTGCTGACATCCTCGTAGCTCGATGGAAAGCCGTAATGTCATGATCTATCCACTCATGGTTCTAACAACAGTTTCGCAATTCAATAGTTCGATATATTAGAACTACAGAGACACAAATGCTGGATCAAACCTAAACTGGAGAGTGATCATGAAAGCATTTTTGATACGAGCTACCACCTATCTTGGCAGTATGGTTGAAAGGCTGCGATTCCAGCGCAGCACCTTTAAGCAGGGCCGTGATCCTTTCCCAATGGACTTGCCCCCGCTGGACCTAGAGGCAGGTTGCCAGGAGGTGCGTGACTTGGAAAACATCGCCCCTCACTGAGTGACAACGCCAGCCCTGTAGAGATACTCTAAACTACGCTCACTGATAAACTGAACTGCTTTCTTGACCGCTAACCCATTAACCTCACTTAGCTCGATACCACAGCAGTGAAAAAAATCTTGCTGATCGTACATCAAGAAACCTCTGATCCCGGACGGGTTGGGAGAATGCTTCAAGAGCAAGGCTATGTACTTGATACCCGTCGTCCGAGTCTCCAGGAAGCACTCCCAGCCACAATGGATGACCACGACGCCGTAGTAATCTTTGGTGGGCCGATGAGCGCCAATGATGATCAGACCCTCCCCTTTATCCGAACGGAGCTAGATTGGATACCCATTGCGCTTGACTCTCAGAAGCCTTTGCTCGGTATTTGCTTAGGTGCCCAACTCTTAGCCCGCGTCCTAGGTGCCAAGGTTGCCCCCCATCCTCAGGGGATGACTGAGATCGGTTACTTTCCTATCGCCCCAACCCTAGCCGGTCAAGAGCACTTCAATGGGTCACTACAGGTCTATCACTGGCACCGGGAGGGATTTGAGTTGCCGCAGGATGCAGTTCTGCTAGCTGAAGGAGCGACCTTTGGCAATCAGGCTTTTAGCTACCGTGGAACTGCCTACGGTGTGCAGTTTCATCCCGAGATAACGGCAGAGATGATGGATAAATGGACAACCTTAGGAGCCGAGCAACTAACCCTGCCTGGAGCCCAGACCCGTGACGAGCAGATGCAGTGCCACGCCACTTACGAACGGGCAAGTGCAGACTGGCTCAAAGGATTTCTGGGCCGCTGGCTGGGGAAAGCAGCTTGCTTGCAAAAGTGAAAACGAATAGACAGAAATTTTGCCCATCGTCAGCCATGAATAAAGAACGCGAATTTCCTAACTGGGAGCAGCTCTATCAGGACAAGGCAGTAGAATCTATGCCCTGGTTCAGCCCAGATCTAGATCCCGATCTGGCGCAGGCATTAACCCGGCTCAACCTCTCCAGTGGCACCGTTTTAGATTTGGGGACTGGTCCCGGTACCCAAGCGATCGCCTTAGCTAAGCGAGGCTTTCAAGTAACCGCTACCGATCTTTCAGACACAGCGGTCAAGCAGGCTGCGAACAAAGCTAAAGCAGAAGGACTGAATATTGCCTTTCAACAGGACGACATTCTCAACAGCCAGCTTGACCAGCAATTTGATTTTGTCTGGGATCGGGGGTGTTTCCATGTATTTCCGTCTGAGCGGCGGCAGGACTATGTTCAGGTCATTGATCGTTTAATTAAATCCAATGGCTATCTATTTCTCAAATGCTTTAGCCACTTACAGCCGGGGGAGGAAGGGCCTTATCGATTTACCCCTGAAGACATCGGGCAGATCTTCAGCAATTACTTCAACGTCTATGCCATTGAAGAAACGGTATACCAAGGTACCCTTGACCCTCTACCCCAGGCACTATTTTGCATTTTGCAGAAATAACTACCTGCCGTTATTTAAGCGGAGATTGAAGCGCCCGTTCAATAGCTGCTGCCCGTATGCTTTTGCTGCATTTCCTCGCGCACAAGTCGCTGGATGTGAGCTTGGTAATCCTCTCTCCCTGGGATTTGAGCCACGTCATCATCTCCGCGTCAAGTTGCACGGGAATGGTCAGCGTGACACGCTGCCAATCCTCATCGGTGATTTCCTCTGCATCGATCTGCCGCTATCGCTGATTCAATCTCTGCATCAGTCATGGCTTTGACCCGCTGCCAGTCGGTGCGGCTCTCCCGTTCCGCATGGCGGCTAACTCGCTGTTATAGCTAACGATGTTGTCTGACATTTTCATATTCCCGGCGTTCACTGCGGTTAGCGGGGCGGAAAACGAAATGATACGGGTGGCGGTGCTCCGCTCTGTGTATACCACAACCAGATAGGTTTTTCCTACCCGCGCGATGGCTTTGAATCGCTCCTCCTGCTCGTATCCCGCTGGAAAAACGGCTCTCTCCTCAGCTTCCAGCACCAGCGGCGCGTCGAGGAAATCCAGTCCGTGCTTTTCCAGGTTGGCTTGTTGCTTCGCCTCATCCCATTCATAGCGCATTGGTTTAGTCTGCGCTCCATCCTCTCATTTGGAAATGCCTGAATGGGGTTTAGCATCCTGTAAGCAGCTTAAATCCAGCACCTTTATGCTTGTGCTGGTAGCGTTACGTTGATAGGCAAACTAACTCGAAAACTAGTACAGCCAGGTTCCGAAAGCAGTGGATGTCTCCATTATGTTCAGCCACTACAATTCGATGAACAAGATTTAATCCGATGCCAGTTCCTTTACCAATCTCTTTTGTTGTAAAAAAAGGGTCAAAGATCCGGCGCTGTATCTCCGGAGGAATGCCAGAACCGTTATCCGCAATTTCTATAAAGACATGATCTTCCGCTGATGTTCGCACCCAAACAATGCCTCGTTCACCCAAGGCATCGATCGCGTTATCAATCAAGTTAGTCCATACCTGATTCAGGGGCGCTGCCACTGGCTCGAACCCGGGGTAGATTTGGAGCGTATTCCCGTACTATCGAGACCTCGCTTTTTCGAAGCTTATAGCCCAAAATAGTGAGTGTATCTTCGAGACCTCATGTAAATCCACATCTTCTTTCTGAGATGCGGCTGATCCATATAAGAGTAGGCCTTGAAAGCTAGGATGAGTTTAGAAATGCGACTAGTACTATTATCAAGGATACTCAGCGCATTCAGCTCAGCTAGGGTTAACCCTAGCCATGTCACGACATCGTCAAGTATGTTGTTGGGTAACTGTTCACCTATTGCTTCTAGCTGCACAACTCCCAGCCCTCCGGCTACCAAAGTAGAAGCTAGCTTCTGCCCACTAGTAATGTCATGCTCTTCTAGCCAGTCTGTCATTTCTTCTTCCAAATCAAATTGCATTAAAGGCTCGAAGCGACAAGATTTGGTAGTATGCTCATCGCATCATTCCTCAGTTGCAAAAGATATTGAAACTGAGAGGGCGTCAGACGTTGCTCAAGGTGCCTAAGTGAAAAGCTGTGCCTGTTTTGTATCGCATTACGTAACTGCTCAGCTGTGCGTCTTGCCGCGGATGCTGGATTGTTGAGCTGAGTGGGCAAGACCAGCTGCTAACGTCCCCAAAGCTGCCAACTTCTCGCGGTACTGAGACCTGATTTGTACGTCCTCCATTCGTTTTGCCATCAGACCGAGAACAACTTTCAGCGAGGGATAAAGCATCAACGTCTGCCAAAAAATCATCTTCTTGGAGCAGGAAAATATGACAGCGCTCTATAGCCCTCCTTCGCCAAAGTAGGGGACTCCAGCCAGGATGGGTACCTCACCGAAGAACATGCCGGTGCTGTATGTGGTTAGGGTAAAATTCTCGTCCCTGAATTTTTCTGAAAATCCGGATCTCTCCTTCTAAGAGTACATAAAGTACTTCCCAACATCTCCTTGCTTGAATAGGATCTCTCCTAGCTCAAGCCGAGTACTACTCCCTAGTTGCTCCAGCTGCAACTGCTCTTCTGGGGATAAGTCTTGGAATAAAGAGATCTGACTTAGCATCTTGTAGAAACCAACCCTTCATTCAGTCTGGCAGTACCGAAGTCTCGCGCCGCTGGGCATGACATGCTATAAGGCCAAAAGATATTGATGCACCAACTGAACCGCAACAGAGCCTTCACCTACTGCTGAGGCAACCCGTTTAGTTGACTGGTAGCGCGCATCACCTGCGGCAAAAATTCCTGGCACGCTGGTCTCTAAAAACAAGGGCTCATGCCCTGGCATCCACCTCTTAGGCCGCTTCCGCAACCGCATCAGGTCAATTCCGGTGAGGATAAATCCATCTTCGTCACATTCCAGAACTCCTTGCAGCCAAGCAGTATTTGGCTTCGCACCGATAAAGACGAAAAGGGCATTGGCTGAAACGGGTTCAATTTCTCCTGTCCGGAGGTTGGCTAAAGTAATTGTCTCAAGTCTGTCTCTACCGGCTACCTCAATGACCTGTGTATGTACCTTGATAGTGATGTTATGGGTCTCAGTGATCTGATCAATCAAGTATTTAGACATCTTTTTATCAAGGGAATCTCCTCGCACAAGAATGGTCACAGAGCGGGCATACTTGGAGAGATACAGAGCACCCTGACCCGCAGAATTTGCGCCACCAATAATGTAAACATTATCACCCCGGCAAGACAAAGCTTCCGTCGTAGCTGCGCCATAGTAGACTCCAGCACCTGTTAGCCTGTCAATACCTGGTACGTTGAGCTTGTTGTACGATACCCCAGTTGCAATAATCAGTCCCTGACAGCATAGTTCAGTATTGTCAGCGAGTGTAAGGGTTCGATATAAGCCCTCGATACGGATGTTCGTCACTTGCTGTGGTGTTAGAATCTCTGCACCGAACTTGTAAGCTTGGGCCACAGCACGCTTGGCGAACTCTTCCCCACTCACTCCAAGGGGGAAGCCCAGGTAATTCTCAATTCGGGAACTAGTTCCTGCCTGGCCTCCTGGAGCCTGCTTTTCAATTAACACTGTTCGTAGCCCTTCAGAGGCTGCGTAAACTGCAGCCGCCAAGCCTGCTGGTCCTGCACCTACAATCGCCAAATCGCAATAGGGCCTTTCGGCGCGCATCTTTAGCCCGACTTTTTCCGCAATTTCGACGTTCGATGGCCTAACCAAGTGGGAGCCATCAGGAAAAAGCAGCAGCGGAAGTTTTAGCGAATCTAAGCCATTGGCTGAGATTAAATACTGCACCTCATCATTCGTTTCTATGTCCACCCATTGATAAGGAACATGATTTCCAGCTAAAAAATCTTTGATTTGATGCGTTTGCGGTGACCAGCGATGGCCAATAATCCGAATACCATCGAAGGATGGAGGGAGTGGCACTTGCCAAGTCTCAAGTAAATCATTGAGTATAGGGTATAGCTTCTCTTCTGGCGGACTCCAAGGTTTTGACAGGTAGTGATGAAGCGTAGCTTTATTGATGCCCCTGATCGCTACCTCAGCATCCGCGTAAGCCGTGAGTAAGACACGCCTGGCATCTGGGAAAAACTCCCTTGTTTGTTCTAGAAAATCGATACCAGTCATTTCTGGCATCCGTTGATCCGCTAAAAATAGTGCGATCGCGTCATTGCGTAATTTCAGTCGTTTTACGGCTTCCAAGGCTCCTGGGGCTGAATAGGAGCACATTAACCGAAAGGAACTACCGTATTCACCCCGTAAATCTTGTTCAAGGGTTTGCAAAACGTCAGTATCGTCGTCTACTGCAACTAGTACAGGCTTAGCCATAAACTCCTCATGATCCGAAGTAGCAATCAATTCATTGCGCTTGATAAGCAGTGTTGTTTCTGTTACCGATTGGCTCAATTAAATCGGGACTACTGCTCTCAAATTTTACGGGTACTTCCAGGCTGAACTCTTATCTGAAATTACAGATATCTCTGAATAAAGTTTTTAGTAATTTAGTCGCCTCAAAACCTTGAAGCCATGAAGAAGTATTGCCACTTGTGATGAAAATTGTCAGATGAGTTACAATCTTAATCTTTCTTTATTATCCCTGTTTAAGTAGCTTTAACTAGTGCAGATTGGGCGGTTAAGAGTGAGCTTAGTAGTTAAGAGTAAATTGAGTAAAGCTTATGCTTAGCCTTCAACTCTTTACAGCTATGTCTTTACTCCTCTTTTTTAGCCATGAAGGCAACTTTCTAAAAGAATCTAAACTTTAAACAGGTAGCCTCAATGTTTAATCACAATTTGAACAAATAGCAGTCGATGTCAGGCTAACGGATTAACCATAAATCACTTACGTAATCCATCAACTTGCCAGTATTCAAATTGCTGGGATCTAGCCAAAGAAATCAGCCAGACTCAATCAGTCCCGCCAGATAGACCCTACTCCTCAAACAGTTCGGTTCAAGTGTCTTTCGTTGTTTTCTGCCAGGCGTAGGCAGGGAATCTACACTTCAGAGGCTTGGACTTTCTTTAAGATTCCTGTGTCCTTAGAGTAGTGATAAAACTGCAACGGCTATGAAAACATTAGGCTTGACTGCACAGATTAGAAATATCAAGGTCAATGCTATTTCTACCTCAGAAAGCTACTGTGTAGCGGTGCTATTCGCGTTCCTGAGGGGGGCAACACCAAAGGTGGCATTAAACTGGCGGCACCAGATAACAGCAGACTTGTAGTCTTCTAAATTGATGTCCTTAGGAATAGGATAACTTTGGGCGCCACTGAAGTTTTTTAAGGAAGCAAGAACGACGTAATCTCCCTTTTGGAGGGGGTAGGCAGGTGGCTTGGTAGAGCCAAGTACATTATCCGACCGATGAAGGGCAACCACTAAATCTGGCCCCATCTCAAAAGTCTTAAACCCCTGATCAAGCTTAAGAACGGGCTGGCCGTTTTCC
>JAUJON010000267.1 GCA_030447595.1 Thermosynechococcaceae cyanobacterium YX3bin19 | reverse complement strand
CATTGCCATTGAATTTGACACTTATCATAACTACAACCAGAATGACCCGGAATGTGACCACGTAGCCTATCTGGAAAATGGCAGCAACTACCACACCAAGTACTGGAATAACAACAAGATGGATTTTGACCTGGAGGATAATAAACTCCATGATTTCCGTTTTCGCTGGAACCCCGAAAAACAAGACATCACCGTATCTCTGGACGGAAACATCGTCTATCAGGGCAAACGGAATTTAATTAAAGACGTATTTGAGGGCAATACAGAAGTTATCTGGGGATTTACCGCCTCTACGGGCCGGGCCAGCAACCAGCAATTCTTCTGCCTGAAACGGATCACCCATTACCGTGTTCCGCCCAAAAGCATTAAAAACGTAAAGCCCGTACTGCCTAACCTGCAAATCAAACCCACCGATGGGCTGACTCATAATAAAGCCGGTACGCATGACCAATCTGCTGAAACGGTGCAACTTACGGAGATTCCGATGGGCAATAAGCGGTAATTGCTTTCAGGAAATAGCTGTAGTTTGAAGAGTAGATAATTTGAGTAAGCTCTCTACAGCTTAAATCGCCTGATTGAAATAATTTTTCTTATGTAACCAATAAAGCCTATCAAGGCACCCTTAATGCCTGCAACCTTTTACCTCGCTGCTGGGTCCATTAAGTAATGCCCCTAATTACCAGTTTATTAAATCCAGTATTTTCCAGATTAACACTCAAACATTATGAAACCATTATTTATTCTCCTTTGCCTGGGTGTTGCCCTGCTGTTCTCTTGTGAGAAAGAAAAAGGAATGGTCTTACTCAGGGTGCAAAACGTGAGTGGGATTGACTACGCTAACGTAAGACTGGTTGCCGTTACGGGTCCCGAGCTTGATTTTGGCAAAGTAGCCAAACAAACCATTACCCCTTACGTGGATGCAAAGGGTCACTACCATCCGGTCTGTACTAACGCGAAGGTGACTATTAGTGGCCAGGAGTTAGGCGATGAGCCTCTGGACTGCCGCTTAATGCAAATAGCGCCCTTCGCTCCTGGCCGGTATACCTTACAAATAGAGGTAACCGCGCCGGATGGAATAGTGCTGGAAAAACTAGTGAAGGAGTAGGAATCACTGGGATACCTCTACTACGTGCCTCTTTTACCCTTCAAGCAATAAGCGAGGCTTCAACTGAGTTATTTTTATATTGTAGATACCCGCTGTATTTCAAATATTTACTCATTAGCTTTTTACTTTTTGCACTCATCCCAGAAATCCTCCTTCCCTTCCAACCCCTGAAAAGTCCAGTAAACCAACCTAACATAACGTGAACTATGGATTAGATAAAGGAACCGTTAAGCAGCCATATTGTGGTTAGTGGAGGTGGTAGGGATGAAAATGGCAGGTTTATGTTCTAGAAACTGGTAAGCGACGATAGTAGCAGCAATATGGGCAAAGGCATTTTCGAGTTTTCGATGCCGGGTATGCTCCAGATCACAGACAGAGATTAACAGGTCATTGACTGATTCGATTAAAGCCCTCTTTTTGAGGTAGTGCTGGTGGTCAATCAAGCAGGGAACATCTTTTTTCATGTTTCGTTTGGGTTTGACTACTAAGTGTAGTTTCTGTTGATAGAACCACTCAAAAAGGGAAGTATAATAGCCTTTATCGCCCAGACAAATACCGGATAGTCCAGTAAGGAGTTTTTGCAGCAAGGCTGTATTGTTATCAGCCACATTGCCCGGAGTAAGAGTCCAGTTAATGATCTCTCCCCGGTCATTGATGACTAAATGCAGTTTGTATCCATAAAACCAGCCAGTGGAAGTTTTCCCTTTGCGAGCACTGTTGGCAAATACCCGATGGGAATGCTCCCGTTTCAAGTGGCAGACCTCTAATCGTTTTGAGTCAATGATGTATAAACCGGTTCGTTTAGCTTTCAAACAACAATGTAAGGACCAGAGCCACATAAGCTTGTAGCAGCGGCTCATTAGCGTCAAAAACCGTTCGTAGCTGGGCGCTTTCGGAAAGTAACTCAAATAACGCTCTTGAATGATTTGTCGGTAGTAATATTCAAAACACTTATAACCTGACAAGTGGTAAGCTGCCAGTATCGTACAGACCTCTGATTCGCTTAAGGCTGGTGTACGGGTAGGTTGACGTGATTTACCTACCTGCCGCGACTGCTGATAGGCTGTAAATCCTTTCAATAGGTCATCTATATCAATAAATAGTTCAATGAGTTTTATTTCGTTAATTTGGACTTGCATAAAGGGCTCTTTTGAGGGTTTTGTGTTTTGGTCAATACAAAATTACCTCTTTTGTAGCCTTTTATGCCTTTTCTCATCTCTTCGCTAATCCATAGTTCACGTTAAGAATTAGACAGCTAAGGAGAAATAAACCCGATAGCAGCTTGAACAAGAGACCACCTTATCTCATTTTTGGCTTAGGTGCGAGCCTGTTTGGATGAGATAGTGTAGTATTGCCACAAGAAACTCCCGGCCTTGGCTACTGTTGGTACAAACACATACTACGGCCTTAACCAGTTAGTAGCGTGCTCAAGCCGTTGCATCCGGCGGAAAGACGGCATCGATTTCGGCTCCTTCGTCGATCGGAGGAGCACACGTCTGAGCGC
>JAUJON010000266.1 GCA_030447595.1 Thermosynechococcaceae cyanobacterium YX3bin19 | reverse complement strand
TAAATGAACTACCCCGCTGCAAGCAGGCGGGGTATCAGAATCAAAAAAGAGTAAGCTGCTCATCCCGGTGTAGCTTGAGATATTCGTTACCCTGATTCTTGACGTATTTCGCAATCATCCCTTCATCCCCGTGTTTCCCTACGGTGCTAGCAAAATAACCATCACTCCAAAACTCTCCGCCCCATAGCTTTTGTTTCACGTGAGGACAGCGCCGAAACACTTCCTTCGCCGTCAAACTCTTGATCAGTTTGACCAACTTCGTCACACTGTACGTGGGCACCGACTGCACTAAAAAATGCACATGGTCTTTGTCTACACCGATTTCTACAAACTTGATCTCGTAGCGTTTCTCAATCTCCAAGCAAACTTCTGGCAAAACCTCATCGACCTGTTCATCAAACACAGCCCGTCGATATTTTGCTGGAAACACTAAGTGATATAGCAAAACGGTTACGTTATGACTTTTGTGGATGTACTCGCTCATCCTTGCATTTTACGCCGCAGAGCGGCGGGGAATTGACCCGCAGAGATTAAAGTTTTAATTTTTCCCTCTTAACTCCCTAATTTTCACTGGCTAAAAGTTAGTTATCTGAGGATATTCATTAGTAACCCGGGCGCGGTTAGGCGCAGAATCGGTGTAAGAGCTTAATTGTACTATCGCCTAGGTTACTGGAGGTCTGAAATTGCTTAAACTGAACGCCCGCAAGCTTCGTTCTCCTAAAAAATCACCTAGGAAGAAAAGCCGATCGTTGCGAAATATCTTTCGGTTAATAACTAGAAGACTACGGTTCTTCCGAAGAAAACATGGCTTAAACCAATTTCTTCTCAAGAAAAAGCGTCCTACGGTATTGTACAGATCTTTTAGGTGTAAATATAAAGGCTACAGTGGTGAACAACTATCCTGGCTTCAAGTCGTCTCACGACTTATTGGGTCAGTACTTCCAGCAATTCTTCCCTGGGCACTTTTGTACGGTGGATACGCTCTGTTGGTTTCGATTACCCACCATTTCCATGCTGAGTTTATTAGCAAATTAATCAGCGACAGCAAGGTTCTGCCTAATGTTGTCTTAAGTTTTAATATTATCTTAAGCGTACTATTGGTTTTTCGGACAAATTCAGCTCATGACCGGTTTTGGGAAGGCCGCAAACTCTGGGGAGCACTAGTCAATACGGTCCGCAACTTAGCGCGGGACATCTGGATTGTTATTGAAGAACGTTGCCCAGAGAATCGAGTGGAAAAAGAAGCAACCCTGCGGCTCGTGGTTGCTTTTGCTTTTGCTATGAAACTACAACTCCGACGGGAAGCTGTAAACGATGAATTAGTGCCGTTGATGTCATCGCTGCAGTATTCCAGGCTTAGGGATAGTAATCACCCTCCCCTTGAAATTGCTTTCTGGATTGGACATTATCTGCAGAATGAGTATGCTCGTGGGACTGTAAATGTCTATCAACTCAATACTTTACAGAAACTAGTAGATGATCTGGTAGATATTTTAGGCGGCTGCGAGCGCATTTTAAAAACCCCAGCGCCCATACTTTATGTCATTCTTCTTAAGATATTACTATTAAATTATTTCGCAATATTGCCTTGGGCTTTGGTTGATGGCTTGACTTGGTGGACGGCCCCCATTATGACTTTTGTTGCTCTTGTCTTACTGAGCATCGATGAAGTTGGCGCTGAGATTGAAGAACCTTTCGGGCACGACCCCAACGACCTACCTTTGGATCTCATTTGTAATACGATGCTCAATAATGTTAACGATTTAATTGCAATTGCCCCCTGTACTCAATACTACAGTTCGAGACTTGGCTGATGATATCGAGATTGCTATTGGAGAATGTAGCCTGTCTAAATAGTGATAGTTGGTATTGCCGGCTATGAGTTAGCAGCTGCGAAACAAGGGTGGATAGAACGAACGGCAACATAATCGTCTGGTCCACCTGCGAGCGAGACTGGAGAATTACATTCGTCGCTTGAAGATTTTTCGAATTTTGGCAGAGCGCTACCGCGCTCGCCGCAAGCGGTTTGAGTTACGAGTAGATTTCATTGCTGCAATCATCAGTTTTGAGTTGAAGCTACGGGCTTGATTCACGCAAGAGCTCTATTGAAAGCGCACCTAAATTATGATAAAAGATTCCCAAACTGTAATGGATTAAGGGGAAGCTTTGGGATTTACAGGGATGATTGTTCGGGAGGTGGCTGTGGAAGCAACTTTTTCTCTGCTGATTATCTTCTGTTTCCAGGAGATTAAAACTCCGGGAAAATACCTGGCACCGAAAGTACTTTATGGGTCCGCTTTAGCGCTAACAGCGGCTACATTAGCTTGGTTGAAAAAGGATAGTGTGTTAATACTTCTTGCTGGCATCGTAACTCCTGAAGTTTATCAATCACTATTGACCTTAAGGGGGGAGGAATTTAAGGACCGTCCCTCCTGGATTTGGGTATTTTTTATTGGCCTACTTTGGTTAGCAATTTTGAGCTTGGGGCTCTATGGACTGAGGACCAAAGGTTGAGGGGTTGTTGAATAGCTGCATGTAGGGCTGCCTTGAGTGCAACTAAACCACTCTGCACTTTCAGTGCAGAGGTTTGAGCGAGACTGAAAGTCCTT
>JAUJON010000265.1 GCA_030447595.1 Thermosynechococcaceae cyanobacterium YX3bin19 | reverse complement strand
AAGCTTCAATCCGATCCTTGACAGACATGCCCCCCTTAAAGGTGTGAGCAAAACGCACTTGCCTTTTGCCGGCTGGGAGAAAATCATTGAGTTCGGCACAGAAGCAAAATTCAGCTTGGCTCATCGACAGTCCCTGCTAGCCCTCGTCACTGTGAATGAGTGATTCGCTATAATCTTTAGGCTCCTTCAATCATCGACAAATTTCTAATAGAACGCGATCACTCCGGGGAAAGATTTCCGGGGCTGGCGTTTAGACTTTAGCCGCCAATTTCCTCCAGCCAACTTTGAGAGTAATCACTAATCCCAGCAATCGATGGCAGCCCTGAATCACTACTTTGCGACGGTTGCTCGGGGTCTGGAACCGGTTGCTGCCCAGGAACTGAAACAATTAGGAGCGCAGGAAGTTCACCCCGACTTCACAGGGGTCCACTTTTTGGGCGATCAAGCTTTACTCTACCGAGTGAATCTTTGGGCTAGGACTCTTTTCCGGGTGCTGGTCCCCATCCATGAGTTTTCTTGTCCTAGCACTGACAGGCTCTACCACGAGGTGCAAAAAATTGCCTGGGAGGACTACTTACAGCCCGACAACACGCTGGCGGTGCACTGCACAGGGCGTAGTCCAGCGCTTAGCCACAGCCATTTCACAGCCCTACAGGTTAAAAACGCGATTGTAGACCAACAGCGTTGTATCTTCGGGCAGCGATCGAGTGTGGATGCCCAGCATCCAGATTTGCTGATCAATCTCCACATTCAGCAAAACCGCTGCATCCTCAGTTTGGATAGCTCTGGGGCAAGCCTTCACCGGCGCGGCTACCGACAAGCAATGGGGGCAGCTCCCCTGAAGGAAACCCTCGCTGCGGCCCTGCTTGATCTGGTAGGGTGGGATACTGGTCTGCCTTTTATAGACCCGCTGTGTGGCTCTGGAACCTTACCCCTAGAGGCAGGCTTAAAGGCTTTGAACATTGCACCGGGTTCGTTTCGCCAAAAATTTGGCTTTATGGGCTGGCCTGACTTTAGCGTGGAACTCTGGCAATCATTGCTCACAGAGGCTCAAAGCAGCCAGTTACCGGAGCTGAAAGCACCAATTTATGGCAGCGATCGCGACTCGAATGTCCTCGCCCAAGCTCAGTCCAATGCCGAACGCTGCGGCTTGGCCCATCACATCGCCCTGGTTCAAACTGAGTTATCCCAACTGGAGTCTCCGGCAGACTCTGGAGTGTTAATTTGCAATCCCCCCTATGGGGAACGTCTAGGAGATTTGCAAGAACTCGGTGGGTTCTATAAAACGCTGGGTGATGTCTTGAAGCAGCGTTTCAAAGGTTGGACAGCCTTTATTTTGACTGGAAACAAAGAGCTAGCTAAACGGGTAGGGCTGCGAGCGTCTCAGCGCATTCCTGTCTACAACGGATCTTTAGCTTGCACGTTACTGAAATACGAACTGTATTAACTCAAGCTAGTTACAACAACGTCTCAATTAAGAGCAGAGCGGAACTACTTCAGCCGTTTCAAGCGTCTCTTGGTTAAGTTGGGATTTCAGTTATTAATCTTGGCAGTAATTTGGGATGCAAGTTGTCCAGCGTACCTCAACCCAGCTGACCCTCCGCGATCGCCCAGTGGGTATTTGGTTGTTGGGTAGCTTTGTTGCTGCGATCGGACTGTTGATTTTTATTTCTTGCGAGCCGCCCGTCGATTTCTTTGGAGCTTCTTGCATCGTCCTGGCAGACCTGGCAATCCTGTTTGCTCCCGTTGAAACCTGTGCCTTTGATAAAACTCTGGACCGGGTAATTCTGACACGCCAGGGCTGGATGGGTACGGCAGCCAGAGAGCGGTTAGTTCACAAGATTGTAGATGCTCAGGTTGAAGAGTTTGTCTTCCTGGGTACTAGGTTTTACCGGGTTAACCTGGTGCTGATATCGGGAAAGCACGGCGTTGCATAATAGTGCTATGAACCGAGGTTAAATCTGATGCAGTGCCCTGAATGTGGCTCCAACCATATCCGTAAGAACGGCAAGATGAGAGGTAAGCAAAATCACATTTGTGTCGATTGTCGTCGTCAGTTTATTGATGTCTATACAGCCCCTCAAGGATACTCAGATGAGATTAAAGCTCAATGTTTGAAGATGTATGTTAATGGCATGGGGTTTCGAGGCATTGAGCGTGTCACAGGAGTCCATCACACCACTGTAATCAACTGGGTTAAGCGTGTGGGAGAACAATTACCGGATGCCTATGCTCCACAGATAGTTCCAGAGGTGGGAGAACTTGATGAACTCGAAACCTTTGTCAGTTCTAAAAAAACAAAATTTGGCTCTGGACGGCAGTTGACCACTTTCAGCAAGGGGTCTTAGGGTGGGTATTGGGAGACCATAGTGCGGAGACATTTGCCCCACTGTGGGAGATGGTGTCTGCCTGGAAATGCTACTTCTATGTCACTGACGGTTGGAGTGTCTATCCAGGCTTTATTCCACCAGGGGACCAGATTGTCAGCAAAACCTACATGACCCGAGTCGAAGGCGAAAATACTCGGTTGCGTCACTACCTGGCACGGCTGCATCGCAAGACCCTGTGCTACTCAAAGTCAGAGCAAATGCTGAGATACTCAATTCGCTTACTACTACAC
>JAUJON010000264.1 GCA_030447595.1 Thermosynechococcaceae cyanobacterium YX3bin19 | reverse complement strand
CCCCCCAAAACCTTGCCCTAGAAGCTTTCCCGTCGCGCCCGCACTCACTAACACAGCCATGACTAGTACTACACCAACTGCTTTGATCGCGATCGCCACCGCTCGCGATAGCAGCACCACGAACCAGGCTCGATGGCTTCGTACTGCCACCCCTTGGGCCTGAGCCATCTCTTCGTGCAGAGTCAGCAGTACTTGTGCCCGGAGGGTCAGCCCCAGAGACACGACACTCACGACTAGCACCGCTAGGCTCAAACTCAAGTCCTTGACTGTAATTGCCAGGATGTCTCCGAACAACAGGTTCATGAGACTACCCCGGTAGCCCTGGACAAAGCTCAAAGCAATCACCGCCACCGCTAGAGAAGCAGAGAACACAATGTTCAGTACCGTATCACTCCAAAGATCAGTTTGGCCAATCAAATAGACGACAGCCAGCCCGAAAAATACCGTAAATGGCAACAGCGTCAGCGTCGGGTCCAGATTCAGCAGCACCCCGAGAACAATGCCCAGTAGAGCTGCATGGCCGACAGTGTGGCTGAAGAAGGAAAGCTGGCGGAGGATGGCGAAGCTGCCCAATAGCCCGCCGAGTAAACCTAATAGCACACCTCCTAGGAGCGCTCGCTGCATAAATGGAAATTGCAAGAACTCAAGGAGACGAGCGAAATTAGCATCGATGGGCATAGTTCAAGCGGCAGGGAGCGGGTAAAGACTCCTATTTTATCACCGTCGTGCTCAAACTCTCTCAGGGCTTGGGATTAATCCGACATAAGAGAGGGCGATTATGAGCAGGAACAGTGCTGATTGAGTGACAATGATGCAGGGACCAGAGGGAAGGTTTAGTGCAGCAGACAACCCCATGCCAGTGACCGCGCTTAGAGCTCCTAGACCTGTAGACAGCAGCATGTAACTTGTGAACCTCTGACTAAGCAATCTTGCCGTGCAAGCTGGGATGACAATAAAGGCACTCACTAGCAGCACACCAATAGTCTTAACAGAGACACCTACGACAAGGGACAGCACAACCACAAACCAAGTCCGCTGGGTTTGCACAGCAATGCCCTGTGATTTCGCTAAAGGCTCATGCAGCGTCAGTAACATCTGAGCCCGCAAGGTTAGTCCTAAAAACACAGCACAGACTAATAACAGTAGGGAATTCAGCAGTAGGTCTGTTTCTCGAACTGCCAAGATATCGCCAAAGAGGAACTGGGTTAGGTTGCCCCGATAGCTCTTGACGAAGGTCAGAGCAATTACGGCTAGTGCTAGCGAAGCAGAATAGATGACATTCAGCAGGGCATCCGTTGACAGCCGAGTCCGCTCAAGCAGATAGGTTACCCCCAGGCCGAACAGTGCAGCAAACGGCAGCAGCACCAGAACCGGATTGATGTTCAGCAGGATTCCCAGGGTAATCCCCAAGAGGGCTGAATGACCTAGCGCATCACTAAAGAAGGAAAGCTGACGCAAAATGGCAAAACTATCTAGCAAACCGCCCAGTAAACCCGTCAGGACGCTAGCGAGAAGTGCCCGTTGCATGAAAGGGAGTTGGAACAGCTCAAGCAGGCGGACAGCCTCAACGTCAATTGACATAGCACTAGTGATGATGGTGATAACGAGTAAACTCTGGCCCATAGGCTGCTATTAGGTTTTCCGCTGACAGAGTTACCTCTGGGGAACCTTGACAAATTAGCGAACGATTGAGGCAAAGCACTTGGTCGCAGTGGCGACTGACCATGTCTAGGTCGTGGGAAATTTGCAAAATAGTCCAGCCGTACTCCCGCATCAGCTGGTTGAGCAGCTGGTAAAACTCCGATTCACCTCGAGAATCTAATCCCGCTGATGCCTCATCCAGAATCAACAGCTTGCGGGGACGGACTAGGCAGTAGGCTAGTAGCACCCGTTTGGTTTCGCCCCCCGAGAGGCTGCCAATGGGTTGGTGAATTAGGCGGCTGCCGCTAACCTGGGCTAGGGCTTGGACTACTGCCTGATGGCGATCGCGACGTCCCACCCAAGGAAGGCTAGGGCCCGGCTTTCCCCAACCTAAGCCAACGAGTTCAGCCACGGTCATGGGAATGCCCCGGTCAAACTGGAAGCTCTGGGGAAGATAGGCAATCTTTTGACGGATACGAGAGGGTAGGCACCTAGTGGGCTCAAGGGATTGGCCTAAGATTGAAACCCTACCCACTTGCCAGGGAAGGATACCTAGAATTGCTTGAACCAGCGTACTTTTGCCGGCTCCATTGGGACCAATGATAGCGGTGGCTGTGCCGGAATTCAAGCAAAAGGAAACATCTCGCACAGCAGCATAGGCACCGCGATAGACCGTTAACCCTTCAACCTCCAGTACTGCTTCCATAGATTTTTTCACCAGTGCAACCCTAGCCCTGTTGGCTGTGCCACTCCAGTAACAGAGGCAGCGGCGGGCGACCAGACTGGTAACCGCGATTGCACAGGCTTTCCACCGAAGGCAGTTTGGAGATTTTTAACATTCTGGCGCATCACCTTGAGGTAGTAGTCTGGCTGCAATCCCTCTGGTCCACTTGTTTCCATCGGATCAAAGGTGCTTACCTGTACCTGGAGATCATTGGCCAGGGCTGTGAATGAATTGCCTACCGCTTGGGGCTCAGCTAACAGCGTTCTG
>JAUJON010000013.1 GCA_030447595.1 Thermosynechococcaceae cyanobacterium YX3bin19 | reverse complement strand
TCAGGTTTGCCTCACTTAAATCTGCGCCAATCGGGCTAACTCCTCGTAGGTCTACGGTACTCAGGTCTCCTCCATGTAAAGTTGCCCGGCTGAAGTCTACTGCACTCAAATCTGGACGGTTCAAATCTACGTTAATCAAGTTGGTGTTAACTAGTTCTGCCCCACTGAAATTAGCTTCAACCAATTTGGCTCCACTAAGGTTTGTCCAATTTAGATCAGCGCAAGTTAGATCAATGCCGCTAAATTCGACACTGATCCATTCCGTATGAATTAGCTCTACTTTGTTGAATTTTCTTTCTCCTGCTGCATATCGTTTGAAAAGGTTACAGATATTCATGTCATCTTGAACTAAGCAGGGGGAATCTTTATGCCTTAACTTGAGATCGCAACAAATTTCAAGTGATCCTGCAGTGCATCTATACTGCTAGGGATGAAATGAGTAGAAAAAATTGGCTATCCCAGCTAGTCGATTTAACGGCAGTCTTGAATTAGAATTTCTAGAGGGTTGCAGTCGGTATCGCTCTGAGGCAACTGATACGGCATTCAAGCTTGGCGACTTTTCCGCTTGAGGTTGGCCTGTAAGAGTGCTGGAATTAGCTGAAATTAAAATTGACATCAGAGTGATCATTACTGCAGTTACCAAAATGCTCGGATTCACAGTTCCTCACCTGACCTATTCAGCCCCTTATAGGGAAGTATTCGATTTACCTAAGTCAGTTATGCCTAATTGATGATTCAATACTTACCGTTTTTCTAAGAGACTTCTTGCAAAAGCTCAGAGAAATGAGTACAAGTAGGTCAAGGAAGAGAAGCCGATGACCTACAAGTAAGGGCATTGTGAAAGTGTAATATCTAAGCTGAAGGCAGAACCGTTCTGTACTTCAGGTAGTGCAACAGCAATCGGGTAGTGTCCTAGACGTGTAGGAATAGAGGAGACTAACAAAAGCATTGAATTACAGTTTCCCTATGGTTCTTGAACCCGTCCAATGTCCAAGTTATGGTGGTACCAATATCGTGAGCACGGTTAGTCCGCATTGAGATTGTTCGCGATCTACATTTATTCGAGCCTATTCCTATCGGGGCTACTTGAACGAAGTGAAGCAGCAGATAGCTGAGATGCTATTAATCGCAGTACGCAAGTGTGCCTGGAGAATCATTCTGCAGGCCACCTTCCTGAGAATTCGAGATACTAGACTAGTCGTGCGTGGAAAAATTTTATTCTTCCTTTAATCTCAAAACCGCCATAAAGGCTTCTTGAGGAACATCAACGCTCCCTAAGGATTTCATTCGCTTCTTGCCAGCTTTCTGTTTTTCGAGAAGCTTTCGCTTGCGGGATACGTCGCCGCCATAGCATTTTGCTAATACATCTTTGCGTAAGGCAGGAATACTCTCACTAGCTACAACTTTACTGCCGATCGCAGCCTGTAGGGGAATCTTGAACTGGTGACGGGGAATCAGCTCTCTCAGTTTACTCACTAACGCTCGACCGATTGGATAGGCTTTATCCCGGTGGGCAATGGTTGCTAGAGAGTCAACTGGATCGCCATTAATCAGGATGTCCAGCTTGACCAGCGAATTTTCTCGATACCCGATTAATTGATATTCCATGCTGGCATAGCCCCGTGACCGGGACTTCATCTGGTCAAAAAAGTCAGTCACGACTTCAGCCAAGGGAAGTTCATAGACTAAGGTGGTGCGACCGGGGGTCAAATACCGCATATCTTTGAACACCCCTCGCCGGCCTTGCCCCAACTCCATCAAGGAACCGACGTACGCTTCTGGAGTGATCATATCCACCTGAACATAGGGCTCTTCAATTTTTTGCCGTTGCTGTGGATCCGGTAAAACGCTGGGGTTATCAATCTCGATCACCTCTCCGTTCAGAAGCGTGACGCGATAGACCACGGAAGGAGCGGTGACAATCAGGTTCAGATTGTACTCCCGCTCTAGCCGCTCCTGAACGACTTCCATATGCAGCAGACCTAAAAAGCCGCAGCGAAAGCCAAATCCCATGGCACTGGAAGTTTCCGGCTCATAGTTTAAGGCAGCATCATTTAACTTCAGTTTTTCTAAGGCATCTCGCAGGTCGGGAAATTGGTCAGCATCTACCGGGAATAGCCCGCAAAACACCATTGATTTTGCTTCTACATATCCGGGTAATGGCTTGGATGCTGGAGCCTTGGCCTGGGTAATTGTGTCTCCCACCCGTGCATCTTCTACAGCTTTGATCGCCGCTGCCAAGTACCCGACTTCCCCAGCGTGCAGGTCATTTACTTGGATCTGGGTGGGGGAAAGCACCCCCAGTTCATCAATTTCACATTCCTTGCCAGATGCCATCAGCCGGATGCGATCGCCTTTTTTGACAACCCCATCCATCACCCGGAAGTAAACAATTACACCCCGATAGGGGTCGTAGTAGCTATCAAAAATTAGCGCCCGTAGCGGCTCGTTGACCGTATCTTTGGGCGGTGGCACCAAATGCACTACTGCCTCTAGAATTTCCGCTACCCCAATACCCTCTTTCGCGGAAGCCAGAATCGCACTGCTGCAGTCAAGGCCGACAACCTCCTCGATTTCTTGTTTAACACGCTCTGGCTCTGCCCCCGGCAGGTCAATTTTATTCAGGACGGGAATAATTTCTAAATTGTGCTCGATCGCCAGGTAAACATTGGCCAGGGTTTGGGCTTCTACACCCTGGGAGGCATCTACCACGAGTAGGGCTCCTTCGCAAGCAGCCAGCGATCGCGAGACTTCATAGGAAAAGTCAACGTGTCCTGGGGTATCAATTAAATTCAAGACGTACTGCTGCCCATCTGCACCTGTATAATTCATCCGGGCAGCCTGCAGCTTAATCGTAATGCCCCGCTCTCGTTCCAGTTCCATATTGTCCAGAAACTGAGCCTTCATTTCCCGGTCGGCAACAGTGCCAGTGAACTGTAACAGCCGGTCTGCCAGAGTGGATTTACCGTGATCAATGTGGGCAATGATGGAAAAATTGCGAATTTGAGAAACAGGAGCGCCAGTCATAAAAGAACAGCTAAAGTTCTTAGAAGATTCTAATGCTTCCGACTTGCCAGGTGTTTCTTAAGACTCTCTTGTGTAGAACTTCGCGGCTGCTAGAGCACCTTCTAGCTAGGGCTGGTATCACTTGGCTTTAAGCGTCAATTCCGAAGGGAATCAAGAGTTACTGGGCCTATGGTCATTCAAACTGAAGGGACCAAGTTTTGGCTATCAGTAACAGAACTGAAAAACTGGGGACTACAGGATATCTTCATTGCCTGTGTCGATGGGCTCATTAGCTTTACTAGTACCATCGGACCTGTCTCGCTTTGCCATCGAGTTCCTGGGCCGTATGCCTGCATGAAGCTCCCTTGCTTAGACAAATTTCTTGACGTACCCATTCACTACCCAATTTTTTTGAGCCGCTGCTTGAGTTGATTCTTAACTAAAGAGACTTCTGAGGCTCAACTGCTTTTTGCAACACAACCGTTCATAATGCATTTGAGTATAGGAGGTGTTTGTGGAGACTGATAGCGGTGTAAAGCATCTGCCATTCTTGCTTCAACCCGCAAGTCAGCAAGTCTGGGTACAGGCAGTTGGGCGATCGCTCTATCAAGCCGGTTATGGATCGATCCAGTTCTTTATTCCACTGATTTTTGTCAATCAAGTGGGGTTGTCGGCAACTGCTGTAGGCATTGGAATTGGCAGCGGTTCCCTAGCAGGGCTTGTTGGCCATCTCCTGGGTGGCTACCTAGCAGACTCTCCAGCCTATGGCCGGAAACGGGCGCTATTGTTCTCTGCCGGGCTATCGATCCTGGCAGCGATCGCCTTGGCGCTCACTCAAAGCTTGCCCATGCTGGTCGTCGCTAACCTCTTCATGGGGTTAAGTGCCGGCTGTTACTGGACGGCGGCAGATGCGTCTGTTATTGATGTGACAACTCCAGAACACCGTCACAAGGCCTTTGCAATTCTAGTTTTGGCAGATAGCCTTGGAGGCGGGCTGGGGATTTGGGGAGGTGGCCTATTACTAGCTATGGTCCATCAGATAAAAACCCTTTTTCTGATGGCTAGCCTGATTCTGTCGATGTTTCTAGTCTTAGTTCTGATAGCAGTAACAGAGACCCGGCAAGATAGTCCAGAGTACTCGGATACCCTACAAGGGTTTGCCGTAGCGTTGCGGGATCGATCGCTGATCCTATTTGTTCTGGTTAATGTCCTGTTTACTACCTATGTTGCTTTAGTGAATAGTACGCTGCCGCTATATTTCATGAATGTTATTTCAGTACCTGAGACAACAGCATCAGATTCGATAACGAGTATTGCCAACTTATTTACCTGGTGTTACGTCGGGTTGGGAGCAGTCTTACAGATACCGATTGTGCAAGCCCTTAGCTCATTACCAAAAGTGCGGGTTTTGGTGATTTCGATGCTGCTATGGGGAGCTGGATTACTGCTGGTATGGGTGAGCGGAATGGTTGATTCCAGGCAGATTGTCTGGATAATTGCCTCCCTCAGCCTCTTGTCAGTTGCTGCAACAATTTACAAACCGTTTGCCCCTGCCATCGTTGCAGAGCTTGCGCCTGAGCCCTTACGCGGGGCCTACCTTGCCATTAGCTATCAGTGTTGGTCAGTCGGTTACTTTGTCGGTCCCGTCTTGGGAGGTTGGGCCGTGGATCGCTCCGGAGCGATCGCTCAAGGTTTATGGGTCGTTGCTGCCGTGAGCGCATTTTTGAGCCTCTTCATTTTATATTTTCTCGGTCGAAGTCAAGCCACGAACCCTAGAACTCGAATTGCCAAAGATACACCATCAAGGCTTTCGTGAACTGGCAAGACCCACCGCTTACCAGTGGCACTGAGCTAAGGTCGCCTGTGCCAAATACCCCCAGGCCTCTCTTAATATCACGTCAAGCTTGTAGCATCTTCCAGCACCAGAGCAACTACCCCGAGATTTATAGCTCAAAAAGTATGACAATAAAGCCGGAACGGAGAAGCAGCTTTTACCAGATATTCAAGGAGGGAGATCTAGATGCTAGTCCACATCATTGCCGACTATGGTCCCGGTGATCTTGCCTTTGCTGAAGTCGCGCAGCGCATTAAGTTCTATCTACCGGATGCCGAGCCGATACTCATTCCCGTGCCTGCTTTCGCCACGATCGCCGCGGGATTCTGTATCGCGCAGCTAGGCTTGAACGAAGCACCCACAGGCACCATCATTTATCACAACGTCGCGCCGCGGGAAGACGATGAGCAGGCACGCTCAGGCAATGCGGGTGAACAGCTTGCTTTCGCGCGGCTGTCTACAGGGGTACGCGTCATTGGCGTCAACGCGGGTTATGCTTTCTCCTTTGTCCGCGAGGTAGCCGATTTGCGCTGGGCGGCTGTTGCCGCCGCAGGTTCGCAGTTTCGCTCTCGCGACTTGTTTCCCCAAGCGGCAGCAGCGATCGCCCTCGGGCAACCCGACGCACTAGCTGAGCCGATCCAGCCTTCGGATATCCCCGAGGTCCCTCAGAATCGAATTGCCTACGTGGATGGCTACGGCAATTTTAAAAACAACCATCCAGCACAATGCTGAAATTACCCACGACGGCTCCACGGTTCATGTGCGGATTGGGGATGTGGAACAAGAGGCGATCGCTAGCGATGGCAGTTTTGCAGTTGAGCCCGGGCAGCTAGCCTTTGCACCCGGTAGCAGTGGTTGGACAAACGCCCAAGGAAAAGAAACGCGCTGGATAGAACTGTTCCTCCGAAGCGGTAATGCCTGGGAATCCTTTGGGCGTCCCTCTGTTGGCGAGCTCGTGGAGTTCAGCTATAGCTCTTAAGCCAACCGGATCAGCGTAGTGTGACTGTGCGCGATAGTTAGAGAAGTGGGCTACCTACGCGATTGCCGCAACCTCTGGCGGCAGGACTCAGCGCAGCGACAGCAGGACAGAGAAAGTTCGCGCTAATTCTATCTTTTTTTATGCAGGGCACCTTTGCTAGGCGTGACAGCTAAGGCTAGAGTGAAAGTTTTTGAGAAACTGAAATTTCAGCCTGGTGTCACAATGGTCTGCCAGTCTGATGAATAAGTACTTTGAGTTTATTTTTCAGGCAATGTTAATGAAGCTAGCAAATCTTGCTGTAATGGCTCTGATGATCGCTGTGGCAGCGGGCGGAGGACTCACAGCCTGTTCTGACCCATCTCAGAACGCAGGCCAAGCTCCTAATGCCACGCCAACGAATGCTAGGGAGATGCAGGGCATGGGCCACAGCATGGATCACAGCATGGCAATGGATTTAGGTCCTGCCGATGCCAACTATGACCTGCGCTTTATTGATGCCATGAGACCCCATCACCGAGGGGCGATCGCCATGGCCGAAGAAGCTCAGCAAAAATCTCAACGCTCGCAGATCAAGCAACTGGCAAAGAACATTATCGCAGCCCAAAACAGAGAAGAAAATCAGCTATTACGCCAGTGGCGCAAAGCTTGGTATCCCCAAGCCAGCGAAGAGCCTGTCACCTACGGCGGCGACAGCAAGACGATACCCATGTCGGAACAGCAAAGCCAGAGCATGATGATGGCTCAAGAGCTAGGAGCCGCTGATGCTGAATTTGACCTGCGCTTTATGAACGCAATGATTCCTCACCATGAAAGCGCTATTACTATGGCTAAAGATGCGCTGAAAAAATCCAAGCGGTCGGAAATTAAGCAGCTTGCTCAAGAGATTATCACTTCTCAGCAGCAAGAAATTGACCAAATGAAGGAGTGGCGGCAAGCCTGGTACAGGCACTAAGGATAGCAAAGAGCTTAGACCCTACAGTTTCGGGAAGTAGCGAGTCTCAGTTCTTGACGACAGAAACAATCAGGAAGCTACGCAGTGCTACTTCTAGCGATTTCAAATTTCATCCTAATTTTATTTCTCTGTGAAAAACTAAACTGAATAGCCGTTATTGATCGCCAAAGCTAAGCCTGAGCCTGACTGCATTATCGAAGTGATTTTTCACCATGTTGAGTGACTGCCCCCGACCCCCTGCGCTACTCCGTGGTATTTCTAGAGCACTCCTGATTCTCCTACTGACTGCTCCAGCGACAGTTTTAGCCCACGGCGGACATGGGAATGAATTTCAAGGAGGGCACGAAGCTACTCCAGCCCAGCAGGGGGCTGTTAAGGTTGACGACGAAACCGCTAAACGTCTAGGCATTAAGGTTGAGCCCGTTACCCGCAAGCGGCTAGCAGCGGGCATCAAAACGACAGGTCAGATTGAAGCTCTGCCCAACAATCAGGTAGAAGTAACTACACCCGTCCCAGGTACACTGATTAAACTATTGGCAGCACCCGGATCATTGGTAAGCGCCGGTCAAGCTGTAGCCATCTTAGCCAGTCCTGAATTGGCAGAACTGCGCGTAGAGTCAGCAGAAAGAAGAGCAGAGGCCACAGCAGATGTGCAGGAGGCCCAAGCCGACTTGAAACTCGCCCAGCAAAACTACGAGCGTCAGCGCCGGCTGGCAGCGGCAGATCTCCAACAAGCCCGGACTCAGTCAGCCTTCGCTCAAGAACGATATAGCAAGGATCAGCAGTTAGCATCTGAGGGAGCCCTTCCCCGTCGTCAGGCGTTTGAATCTAAAGCCCAACTGGCAGCAGCAAAGGCAGCTGAGACAAGGGTAGCCAGCCGCGGAAACGTGCTCGAAGCTGCGGCCCAGCTCAAACGCGCTCAAGCTGCTGCCGATGTGGCCCAGTCACGGGTCAATTTCAGTGGTGCTGGTTATCAAACACGCCTAGAACAATTAGGGGCCAGTGCCAATTCCGATGGCACAATTACCGTCAAAGCGCCAATTTCCGGTAAAGTTGCTGACCGAGAAGCGAGCCGAGGCGAATCCTTTGAGGAAGCCGGAGAGCCGCTCATGACGATTCTCAGTGACAACGGTGTTTTGGCAACGGCCAATGTCTACGAGAAAGACTTGGCGCAAGTGAAACCGGGTCAGCGGGTCCAGGTAAAGGTGGCAAGCTTGCCGAACCGCACCTTTAGAGGACGGATTAACTTTATTGGCGCAGCCGTGGCGGAGGAAACCCGCGTTGTGCCCGTGAAAGCACAACTGGATAACTCCAGTGGTTTGCTGAAACCGGGAATGTTTGCCGAGCTGGAGGTTCTCACCGATCGCACCCCGGCGGTCTTGACGATTCCTAGCTCTGCTGTTGTGGAGACGAATGGGAGAAAAACGGTCTATGTCCAGAATGGCAATGCTTACCAGCCGGTTGAAGTGACGCTGGGGCAGACCTCCGAAAACCTGGTTGAGGTCAAGCAGGGTTTGTTTGAGGGCGACTTAGTGGTTACCCAGCGAGCGAACCAACTGTATGCTCAGTCTTTACGGAGTGATAACACGCTCGAGAGTAAAGCAAACCCTCCTGAGGTCGCCAGTGACAAAGCCGGCTGTCGACACTGGCCGGGTTGTACCGGTACGCCAGCGAGGAAGGCGTCATTCGGGATGCAGTTGCCCTGGTGGTTAGCCCTGCCGGTAGGAGGCGCGATCGCGGCTGGGGCCTTCTGGGCAGGTCGTCGTACTCAGCAACCGATGTTGTCCCTGAAGGATGCCCAAATTGAACCGCCTATCTATGATGCAGAAGCCTCTAAGACCTCGCAGCTCCCGCCATCTCCTAAAGGACTAGGTGAGGGCTACCGGGTGAGTCATAAAGAATCGATTCCACCCCGCCAAAGTTAGACCCATCATGCTCAGCACGATTATCAAGTGGTCGATCGCCCGCCGCTGGCTGGTTGTTCTGGGGGCGCTCCTGGTGACGCTGTGGACCTGGCGCGTGGCGTCGCAGATGCCAGTAGATGTCTTCCCCAGCTTTGCCCCGCCGCAGGTAGAAATTCAGACAGAAGCCCCAGGATTGGCACCTGAGGAAGTCGAGTCCCTCGTTACTTTACCGATTGAAAGTGCGATTAATGGGACTCCGGGAGTCGAAACGGTCCGCTCTGCTTCAGCGGTGAGCATCTCAGTTGTGCGAGTCATTTTTGACTGGGGCACCGACATTTACCAAGCCCGCCAGTTGGTGACGGAGCGACTACAACAGGCCCAGAACAAGCTGCCGGAGGATGTGGAAACGCCGCAGATTTCCCCCATCAGTTCCCCAATTGGCACAGTGATTAAGTACGCCTTTACCTCCGAGACCACCCCCCTGATGGAGGTGCGCCGCCTAGTCGATTGGCAGGTAACAAACCGGCTGCTGGCCGTACCGGGTGTCACTCAAGTGGTGGTATTTGGCGGTGATGTCCGCCAGTATCAGGTGTTGGTTGATCCGGAAAAACTGAGAGCGTTTAACGTCTCTTTGGCAGAGGTGACGGAAGCCACAGAACAAGCCAACATTAATGCTCCTGGTGGTTATCTGACCAGCCCCGACCAGGAACTGCTTATCCGAGGCATCGGGCGAGTCGAGTCGCTGGCAGCACTCCAGCAATCGGTGATTACCTCCCGCAATGGCACACCCGTTCTCCTCAGTCATGTCGCTGACGTGCAGGTGGGTGCCGCCCTGAAGCGGGGGGATGCCAGTTTAAACGGGCAGCCAGCAATTGTAGTGGTGGTCAATAAACAGCCTCTTGCCGATACACCCACAGTGACCCGTGCTGTGGAAGCGGCAATGGCAGAAGTTCAATCAGGCTTGCCCCAAGACATCAAACTCACCGTTACCTTCCGCCAAGAAGACTTTATCGAAGCCTCGATTGAGAATGTCAGGGAAGCGCTTGTCGAAGGCAGCATTATTGTTGCCGCAATTCTCATCCCCTTTTTGATGAACTGGCGTACCCTTGCTGTTAGCCTTACTGCGCTGCCTTTGTCACTACTACTGGGGCTGTTGGCATTGAACTGGCTGGGCCAGGGGCTCAACACAATGACTTTAGGTGGCTTAGCGGTAGCGATTGGTTCCGCCGTCGATGATGCGATCGTCGACGCAGAAAATGTCTTTCGCTCCCTGCGAGAGAACAAGCTGGCAGGCAACCCCCTACCGCCGCTACAGGTTGTCTTTTTGGGCTGCCAGGAAGTCCGCGACTCGCTGTTTGGGGCCACGTTAATTACAGTGGTGGTCTTCTCCCCTATTTTTGCCCTGGCTGGGGTGGAAGGTCGCATCTTCACTCCCATGGGCATTGCCTACCTGGTAGCAGTGCTGGCTTCTAGCGTTACAGCACTCACTATCACCCCGGCGTTAAGTGCGCTGCTGCTGCCCCACGGTCACCTGCCCGCTAGGGAACCTTGGGTAGCGAGATATTTCAAGCGACTTTACCACCCCGCTTTGAATTTTGCCATGCGGCGATCGCAACTGATCTTGATGATAGCCGCAGCCAGTCTAGTCGCTGCAGTTGTGATTCTGCCCACGTTAGGCCGGGTGTTTTTGCCGGAGTTCCAGGAGCGATCGCTAATCAACGCCGTTAACCTCTATCCGGGCACCGCTCTAGAGACCACAAATCAGGTCGGTTTTGCCATGCAGGATGCCCTGAAGAACGACCCCCGGTTTGACGCTATTGCCCTGCGCTCTGGACGGGCTCCTGGAGATAGCGATGTCGGCGGTGTCAACTTTGGGGAACTGGACGTGGAGCTGAGTGAAGCTGGCATCAAAGACCGGGAGGGAAGTATTGAGAAGCTGCGGGCCGAGTTCGCCAAACTTCCCGGTGTGGCCGCTAATGTGGGTGGCTTTATTTCTCACCGGCTGGACGAGGTGTTGTCTGGGGTCCGCACCGCGATCGCCGTAAAAATCTTTGGTCCTGACCTGGAGGAACTCCGCCGTATTGGCAGTGAGGTTGAAGCGGTAATGAAACCCATTGAGGGGGTTGTCGACCTGCAGCTCGAACCCCAGGTGCCCATTCGACAAATCCAAATTCAAATTGACCGGGGGGCAGCCGCTCGCTATGGCTTGAGAGTTGGAGATCTGTCGCAAACGATTGAAACGGCGCTGAATGGGCGAGTGGTGTCTCAAGTTTTGGAGCAGCAACAAACCTTTGACCTGGTGGTGTGGCTAAGGCCAGATGCCCGTGGCAACCTGGATACTATCCGCAACTTGCTCGTTGATACCCCATTGGGTGCCAAGATTCCCCTAGCCCAGGTTGCTAACATCAACTATGGTACTGGGCCAAACACGATCAACCGCGAGAACGTCTCCCGCCTGATTGTAGTTTCTGCCAATGCCGCCGGACGAGACCTGCGCTCCATTGTCGATGAGATTCAGCAGCAGGTCAGGCGGGTGCCGTTACCCCCCGGTTACTTCATCGAGTATGGGGGGCAGTTTGAATCCGAACAGCGAGCCACTCACAATATCCTAGTATTCAGCGCCATCGCCTTTGTCGTGATTACGGTATTGATGTACTTGACGGTCAAGTCCATCCCCTCCACCGCCATGATTATGATCAACTTACCTCTGGCCTTGGTTGGGGGAGTCATTTCTGTTGCCTTGACAGGCGGCGTTATTTCAGTTGCCTCCCTAGTCGGGTTCATTACTCTGTTTGGCGTGGCGACTCGCAATGGGCTGCTGCTGGTGGATAACTACAACGCTAAGTTTGCGATCGGCCTGCCTTTGCGGGAAGTCATCGTTTCCGGGTCAATGGAGCGGCTCAACGCCATCCTGATGACAGCATTTACTTCAGCTTTGGGCCTGGGGCCACTCGTCATTGGAGGTGGTGCAGGCAAAGAAATTCTCCAGCCACTGGCTGTGGTAGTGCTGGGAGGCCTGTTTACCTCCACTGCTTTAACCCTGCTGGTTCTGCCAGCTTTGTATGCTCAATTTGGAAAAATTCTGATTCCGAAGAGCACAGCCTCTCAGCTCAGTGTTGCCGAGGAGGTGCATGTTTGAGGTATGCCACCCGATTTGTAGTGTTTTCATTCGTTGTATTTGAGGAGTCAACAAGATGAAATTTCTCAAGCTGCTCTTGGCCGGTTTCAGTAGTGCCGGAGTGATCTTTTTAGGAGCCTGTGGGAACAGCAATCAAGCGACTACTGATATAGACAGCCCGGTTGCATCCTCAGCAACCCCAGCTGAGACGGAGCAATCTCACCGAGCAGGTGCACCTCAAGCAGGAGGCCAAGTGGTGGAGTCAGGCCCCTACCACTTAGAGTTTGTGCCTGTAAAAGAGGCAGGTGGCACTCACATAGATTTCTATTTACAATCCGGCGACAACCATGAGGCGATCTCTAACGCTCAGGTAACGGCTCAAGTTCAGTTACCAGATGGGACACAAAAGACACTTCCCCTTTCCTATGACGCTGAGGGCAAACACTACACTGCGTTACTTCCTGGCAAGACAGCGGGAGAATATCAGGTTGCCGTTCTATCTGACATTAAGGGTGAGAAGGTCAATGGTCGCTTTACCTTTAGTCAGTAAGCTCCTAAACGACTTACTTGACTCTCCAGCCAACTAGAGATTTTAGAATAACTTTAGTTCTTCAAGAACTAACCAAATAACAACTGGATGGAAAGAAAAAAATGCACCCGATTACAAGGTCTAAAAAAACAGTATTGAGCGGAGCGATCGCTAGCCTAGGATTGGCGATATTGACAGTTGGCCCTTCGTTTGCCAACACCCACACTCAAACGAAGATCCCTGCTACGGCTTCTAGTCCTACAAGCGAGACGAAATTGGCCCAAGAACAGCGGCCTCCAGCGCCAGCTCAAACAAACCCCCAACAATCGAACCAAATGGGATGTAGCTGCTGCCAGAACATGATGAACAACAATACGAAAGGCATGATGAATATGCCTGGAATGATTGGGCCAAATCGAGCTAGATAAAGCCTGACGGGCTACAACCGGGCGATATATGTAGCAGCATTACAGCAGACAACCACGGTGTTGCCGGTGCCAAAATTGATCGCGTAGCTCAAGATAGTTCGGCCCTCATCACTCTCTCAAGAGTATTAAGACTAAAGCACTTCCTTGGCCTTGATGAACTGCTGTAGCACTTGTGCAGAAAAGGGGTTGCTTGACCCAATCTGATAGTTCGACCTCCACCCTGGAAACGCCATGCCTAAAGCTTGGGTCGTCGCATACTGCCAAGCAATTACAGATTCCCAGCTAATATCTTGTTGGTCTTTCAACCACAGCATTCACCAGAACTTAATCCAATTAAGCGTCTTTGGCAACACCTCAAGACCCAGTTTGCTGGGCATATTTATGATAAGATTGCTCAACTGAGCGTAGCACTCGCGCAGCAGTTGCAGAAACTAGAATCTCGAATGATCGCGTAGCTTACCGGAATGCATTACAATCTTAATGCACTATCTGTAGCAGGTATTTACAAAATTGGTATTAGAGGCTATCGCAACCGAGAAAACGGTTTGGCTTGCGATTGAACCTGATTGCTGGCTTGCTAAACTACTAACTGGCACAGGCCTCATGATTCATGCAGGAGGTCTCTTATTGGTAACTGTATGCGTGGCCGGAAGGCTGTAACTCTAAGCTCAGCCTTGTCCAGCAGCAAACAAAAGGGGGTGAGGTCACCCCAATTCTATGGTTAAGCGATCGTCTTAAACCAAAGACTTAAAATTAGCTAGCAGAAGCCGCCATCTTCGCTGCGCTTGGCTTTTAGCCTCTTTGAACTGAGTCGCCATTTGTTCCTGCTGCTCAGTGCTGCAGTTGTCGCGGATTGCGGTAAACATGTCAAGCTCTTCTTGACGGATGTGGTCGCCCCCACAGCATCCATTAAGCTTTTCACTTGCTCTAAATTCATCTTTAGAGGAAGCAAGGGATCTACAGCCTTAATTTCATCGAATGGCTGCCTGAATTGGCCTTGCTCGTCATACAGTTCTTGAACTTTGTCTTCAGGGTAGAAAGACCGAACTGGTGGATAGACGACTTGCTCTTCTTGCTTCAGAATGTGCAATAGATCCTTGTGATTTTGGCCAAAATACTCTTGCAACTTTTGTGGGTCATCAGATTGACCAACTTCAGTAAACAGAGTATTCACCTTATTGTGGTCAAGCCGAATGACATCTTGAATGTTCAATAGATCCTTCTATCAGAAGTTTGCGTGACAACACTTCCAAATACACCTGATAGGGCTGCTGTTGCATCCTGCACCCTAGCCCAGAGGCCCTGGTCTGCCTCTTGCCCAGTTAGTTCGAGCGTACCCACCTGTTCCATAATGCCTTTGAGCTGCTCTTTGATGAGCCTGGTTCTCAAAGTTAACAGTGTTAAGAGGGCCAAAAGCTAACAAGACATCAGCACCAACTTTTGGGCAGCCTTGTGTAGCATAACTTCCGTCATGCATTGGGAATGCTTTAACAATTCGTGTTGTGTGATTTTGTCATACAGACTTAAGTCGGAACTTTCCATTGACTGCCGAATCATCTCGACAAAACTGCTGAGTAACCTGCCTCGGTTCCGCTTGGACACCATACTGTACAATCACTGTTTCTAGAAACACCCAAGTTTTTCCGATCAGACCTCCAGCATGTCATTCAGGCGCTTGCTGAGATCTTGATGACTAATCATTGGTGCCAACTTCTGCTCGTTGGAGATCAGCAACTCCTGGATAAGCTCATTTCTGCTAATCTCGCGGCGATCGCTGAGCGCTTTGTATCGTTAAGCGTAGATACCATAGTTATTTCCTTGATATTGATTAAAAGAGAGAGGAGACAAAGGCGGACTTGCCTCCTTTGTCATGAGTTGACTGATGCGTCAGCTGGCAGTTGACATTTTGTCCTGAATTTGGCTCTTAGCTGACTTGAATTCAGTTGCCATTTGCTCTTGCTGGTCGTCACTGAAATTGTCGCGAATTTTCGGGAACATGTCGTCTTCTCTTCGCCAACATGATCCTGAACAACTTGCGCCAACTGTCTAACCTTATCCATGAACTCTGGGGCGGAAGGGCTAGTAGATTTGATTTCTTCAAGCATCCGCTTCATCTCAGCCTGCTCGTCGCAAGCTCTTTGAGTATTGTCGTAGTAGCTACGCATAGCTGGATAGACAACTTGCTCTTCTGTTTCAGCATGAGCGGTGAGGTCCTTATAGACCTGACCAAAATACTTCCGCGGCTTTTTGAGGATCGTCAGTATTTTGAATTTCTGCAAACAGGGTATTTGTCTTGGCATGGTCCATCCGGATTAAGGAGCGGATACCCATATCCTGCTTATCAGTCGTTTGGGTAAGGACACTACCGACTACACCGCTAGCTGCTGCTGCTGCATCTTGAAGCCGGGCAAAGAGCCCCTGGTCTGCTTCTTGCCCAGTTAGTTCGAGGACACCGAGCTTCTACAACGGCTTTAAGTTGCTCTGATGGCCCCGGTTCTCAAAGTTAATAGTATTTAGGGGACTAATAGCAGCTTGCACATCTGCACCCACTTGTTGAGATGCTTTATGAACTAAGATACCGAGGCCAAACTGTGCGTGCTTCGTAGTTCGTGCTGGGCTCCCTTTTCGTAAAGGGAAAGCTCAGAATCTTCCATAAAGCTGCGGACCATCTCGATCTGCTTTTGCGTGGACTGGTTAGGCCCTGCCTTTACGCCATATACTGCACAATCACAGTCTCAAGAATGCCCATATTTTTCCGGTCAGACTCAAGCATGTCTTGCACAGTCTTGCGGCTATCTTCATCAAGAGACGCAGACAGCAGCTTCTCTTCGTTAGAAATGATTAATTCCTGTACCGCCCTCATGTCTGCCAACTTGGCATGATTGCAGAACGCTTTGTATCATCAAGCGTGGATACCATTCGAATGTCCCCTCAATAGGAAGTTATTATTTTGCTCTATCTTGAAGGTGTCATAGGATCTTGAGAAATTTATCCATCTCTCGACCGAATTCGAGAAACTCAAGGACTATCCTTGGGAAGAGGGCCCAGTCCACGCCTGCAGTCTAGCGAATTTTAGTCTTTAGGAAGCAGAGGGTTCGTCCAACTTTCCCTTAACTCTGTGCTCATACCAGGCCATCAGCGGGGTAGAACTAAACCCAGGTACAGCATTATAGAAAAGAAAACTGTTAAACAGTGATCCAGGCGAGCTGCTCCCCCCAGTGGTCCTTTCAAGCCTTCTCCAGAGAATAGCTCAGGTAGTACAGTGAACCCCCCGCGAATCCCAAACCAGCCGATCAGCCAGCGTTTTGCCGGAGGCCAGGGGCGGCAATCGCCTCAGCTGTTTCCAGTGGGCCGGATGATAAAGATCAGGAATCCGGCAATTAGAAGCGCTGAGTACCAAACTTTAGGATTGGCTCAAACCGGAATAAGGCACCCAGTAGCACGATAGTGGTAACTTCTAATAGTTTTTCTATCTGCTCAGTAAACTCAAGCCGAGACGTATGCTTTTTCTTGATCGTTTTGATCGTAGCGGCTTCGCTTTACGACAATTCCTGCAACAAAGGCGGCGAGAAATCCATACCCGTTGACTATTTCGGTCAAGGAGTAGGTGAGCAAAATCGTACTCAGGGCCACGAAGTCCTCTAGTAAAGCATCGGCAGGTCGATACTTCTGTAGCTGTAGATCAATCCAGAGAACTCCTTTAGCGACGACAATTCCCATAAGCACCAGCGGCGATTCGCCCAGAGTAGGTCAACCGTAGCCCACTGCTTGAACCAGTTTTGCCAGTTATCGTCCTGAGCCAGTGAAGCCCAAAATAGACAAAAGGAAAAAAGCCAAGGCATCGTTTAGACCCCTTCAGAGGTTAAGTCAAATCGCAGCCCATCCTTATCTTCCACATCAGAAAGTTGGACCGAAGCCAGCACCGGATCGGCTGGAGCCAGGATTGCACCCAGTAGCAGAGCAGCTCCCCAGCTAAGCCCCAACATCCAGTGACTGATAGCGGCAAATCCCTAAGATGGAAATCGGCATCAGAAAACCCAGTAACCGAGCTGGTGTATTCCAAGCCCACAACTTTAGAGGACGATTAATCTTGCCCACAGTTAAACACAGAGACTATCACCACAAGCTCTGTCAACCGCTGCAAAAGCTCTACGTTGGGTTGAGTTTGAATCAGGTGGACCCCGTAAGGACCGAGACCAAGTCCGACAATCAGGTAAATTTGGGGCGGTGGAAATGTGTAGATGGGCGATCCAGCCTGACCCTAGCGTCACCGGAGTAGGCCAATGACTCAGTAAGTCAAAGTTATAAATATCCACACCAATTGTAATTTTTTCTACAAAGCTGCCCTTGTGAGTCTACATTTCCGCTTATTATTCATTTCACCTCGTCTATGGGCAGATTTCGAAGCCGCGTCTTGACTAACCCGTACTATCAAGTTGGGTGATCACTGATGCTCAACTACTGTTGCAGAGGTATTGATGTCATTCTTACTGACTTGGCTGATTGCTGCCTATCCCTATTGATTACCGCTTATCTGGTACCAGGACTTGAGTTTGATAGCTTTATTGCAGCCGCGATCGCAGCCGGAGTTCTAGGTTTGGTGAATGCCATTGTCCGTCCGGTCTTGCTGCTGTTGACTTTGCCAATTACCTTTTTAACCCTGGTTTGTTTCTATTTGTCGTTAATGCCTTCATGCTATGGCTGGCAGGGCTTCTAACCCTGGTTTCACGGTTGCTGGCTTCTTGCCTGCTTTATTAGGTTCAATTGTGCTGACGCTGGTTTCCACAGTGCTTGGCCAGTTTTTAAGAAGAGGTTAACTCAGGTTATCTAATCGCAAAAGGGGTTAGCCTCCCACCGCTCGGCATAGAAACCGTTCAGGATAGAACATGGGTCAGTGTATATCCACGACAGTCGTAAAGTGACACTCTTGCTGTACCACCTAGTGTTTCCTGCAAAGTATCAGCGGTGTGTTTAATGAGAAGGTCGATAGAGCTCAAAATGCGCCCAAAGACTGAATAAAACCTTAGAGTGAGTTTGCTTACTCGCAAATAAGATGAGATTCAAGGTCAGCAATCATCCTTTGAGAAATCCCCCTTACCTGAGTTAGCTCAGTCAGTGACCGAAAGGGACCCTTTCGATTCCGCAATTTAAGATTGCGGATACCTTTGTGGTCCTAGTTTTGGAACTTCCTCTAACTGTGTGGAACCAGCAGTATTAAGATTTATCTTATTACTTGGAAGATTTACCTAGCGAAATTTTCTCCAGAATTTCCTGTTGTCCTAACTCCAGTCGATTAACTTTAGCAGTAATAGGCTCCAAAGCTTCATGAACAGTATGCATAAGTTGTTTGTATATATCTGCAACTTCTTCTGTTCGAGACTTGAAGTTTTCTACTCCTGTTGAGGAATAGTTACTAACTAACTGGTCAATTTTTAGTAATAGGTTTGGAGTCTTTGATCAAGCAAAATCTCAAACTGTCTATCCAGATTTACTGGCTCTAGTGGCTGTGGGTTAACTACCAATTCCGTTGAAGTTGAAACTGAAGAGCCAGTTAACTGCTCCATTTCTGCTTTGGCAGCAGCAGCCTGCTCATCAGTCATATCAAAAACCCAAACCCACAGCTTCTCAACGTCAAGCTCTCTAGCAACAAGACACCAGTCAGCACCGTATACGACCTCATACTCCTCTTCCCTCGCCGTAAGCTTCAGTACGACGCACGATTAAGGGAACTAGGCGCTATTATGCTTGATGAGGCTGGTTTCTAATACTTCACGCCTCCCATAGGAGAGTTCTTCAGTCCGAGACTCTGGTATAGCAATTTGAAAAGTATGGACTTGGCCATGACTGATTGGCTTAACCCGTAAGTTCTCAATAATACGAGCCTGACGGTCAAACTGGTTCATATTCTATTAGTTCCCATTACTAGTCGCGATAAAGTGCTCAGCAAGCTTGACGTAACAATCAAAAGCATCTTGGGCAGATTCTTTATCTTTAGCACTCAAATCATTATCGAACTCTGCATAGCAAAGCGGATATCCCTTGTCTGGAGAGGTTGCAACGACATTAAGCCGGGGAATCCATGTACTTTGAGGAAAAAGCTTAATGTTGTTGCTTGGGAGAGCTTTTTCCTAAAACTTTTTGCTATTTGCTCAGTCATGGTGAAAGAAAGTTTACTTGCAGCCCGATCATACATACTCACTGCAATACCTAAAATCGGCAGGGGTTCATCTCTAGATTGATCTACTGCTTGGGCTCTATTAATCACATACTCCAATGCACGAATCGGATAGGAGCCAACTGAGTAGGAATCAAAATACCTGAAGAAGCCATCAATGAAATAGTGTTGGCTTTGCCGAAGGAAGGAGGTGGATCAATGAAAACATAATCGTATAGCTCATGATAGTTCTTTAGTTTTTTTGCTAAAACACGGTCGATATCCACTGTTGAGATAAGTGTTGGTTCCATGTCACTTAAACGAATGTGAGATGGGACAAGATCAAGTTGTATATTATCCCAGCGTTTACGAACAACTGTTTTTTCTAATGTAGTTCGTGGTTCAGTCAGTAAATGAGTAATGTCTTTCTTTTCCTGTAGTTCGACATCCGTTAAAGGGTCGATCCCTAAGCCTGTTGTAAGGTTTGCTTGAGCATCCATATCAATTAGAAGGACTCGTTTACCCATTCTGTTAAGAGCAGCCGCGAGGTTAATAGTTGTAGTGGTTTTACCTACGCCGCCCTTATTATTAAAGATAGTAACAATCATTGATTTTGATTCCTTTGTAGTAGTTGATGAGGATATTTTCAGAGGTTTTACATAACCAGAACAAAAATCATTTGCTCTAAAAACTTAAACATATCTTCATGGCTAGATAGGCTTAGAATAAAAATTAGAAAATTTAAGATAAATTTCTTGTTGGCTTTGATATAAATCATTACCAAGTTTAGAGCAGGTTTCTTTGCTGAGAAGCTTAAAAAAGAAGTGAACTCCGCAATTAGCGATGCCTGTGTATATTCAGCAACTGTCAAAATCTGTTCGTTGTAGTTATAAAGCACACGAAAAGAGTAGCTGTTTGTTAAAAGCCCTAAAACAGCTAGAGCGGCGCATGTACGCATTAATTTGCCAAACGTTTGAGAAAGTTTCTTACTTGCAGATTTCAACAACTAGATAAGGTAAGTAGGGCACGGCTAAGTCTTGTGGATAAACCAGGAAGTCAAGCTAGCTTTGTTGATTACAACCTGAGCCTGCCAGTCTAGGCTGCTGTAACCAAGGGCCTGCAAAAGCGGAAGCACAACTTTATGCTCTACTTCTGACTCACTACTGTAGGAGTAATCGAGTTACTAAAGTTTGGTAGAGAAGATTCATTTGAAGTAGCTATAGTTATCAACCCTCACTAGACGACTGAGGTGAAATTTAATTGCACATACCTTGGGTATGTCAATAGTTTTGTGTAAGCGCGAGAAAGTCAATGAGGGAAGCGCTCTGGGAACTCAATGGCAAAGCAAGTCAGAGCAGCCTTCCAGTCTTTGATGGGCATCGTCCATTTCTGGCAATATTCCTGAGGGCCAAGTAAAGCAACTTGAGTACGGCATCATCATCTGGAAATGAGCCCTTCGTCTTGAGCACCTTGCGCAAAGAGCGGTTGAGCGACTCAATAGCATTGGTGGTGTAGACCACCCGCCGGATATCAGCCGGATAGGCAAAGAAGGGAATAATCCTTCCCAATGCCTCAGCCACAGGCCACTGATGGTGGGGTAGCAGGTATCCCACTTCTGGGCAAAGGCTGTGAGCGCATCTTCTGCCTGCTCAAGCGTACTGGCTTGGTAGATACTCGAGGTCAGCGGCCACCTGGCGCTGTTGCTTCCAGGGGACATACTTGAGGGAATTGCGGACCAGGTGGACAATGCACAACTGCACCTGAGTTTGAGGGTAAAGCGCTTCAATTGCCTCTGGGAACCCAGTGAGTCCATCCACGCAGGCAATCAAGATATCTTGGAGGCCCTGGTTCTTGAGTTCGGTGAGGATTGCTAACCAGAACTTGGCTCCTTCAGTTTGGGCTATCCACAGTCCCAGCAGTTCCTTGTTGCCTGAGAGAGGTTCACGCCCAGGACCAGATAGACCGCCTTGTTCATCACCCGGTTATGTTCGCGGACTTTGATGATGAGGGCATCCAACCAGATGATGGGGTAGAGCGCCTCTTAGGGACGCGCCTGCCATTGACGCACTTCCTCAATGACAACATCAGTCACTTGGCTAATCAGGGTGGCAGAAATTTCTACGCCATAGAGGTCCTGCAGGTGAGCTTGAATATCTCGGGTGCTGCAACCTCTGGCATACAAGGCAATGACCTTCTCTTCTAATCCAGCTAGACGCCGCTGCCCTTTGGGGACTAACACTGGCTCAAAGGTACTCTGGCGGTCCCGAGGGACTTGAATTGGAAGTTGGCCTAGGTCTCCCCGCACTGTTTTCGCTGAGTAGCCGTTGCGGCTGTTGCGGAGGGGCTCCTCGGCTTGGGCGGGTGCTTCCACTTCAAACTGAGCAGTGCTCTTGCTCCAGGTGATGGCTCAGTTCTGCTTGCAGGGCTCGCTCCACTAAGCGTTTGCTCAGTTGTTTGAGCAGACCATCTTTCCCCAGGATGGCTTCGGGGCCTTGGTAGTCTTCCAGCAACTCATCGAGGAGTTCATCGGCTCGGGTTTTTTCAATTCTTCTTCTAGGCATGGCGGTCTCCTAATAGGTTCTAGCTACTTTAAACCGCTTACACAAATGAATTTACACTCTCATACCTTAATGGTTTTCACCGTCGTTTCGAATCTAACGGGCAAGTTTTGTTTAAAACTGCTAATAGGGTGCCCAAGTCATAGCAGTAAAAATAAAAAAAGGAGCCTTAGATAGGCTCCCATTAATGGTTTAGTGCAGGTTTGAGTCTAGCTTATTTGACGGTGACCTTGGCACCTACTTCTTCCAGTTGTTTCTTGGCATCTTCTGCATCCGGTTTAGCGACTCCTTCTTTTACAGCCTTAGGTGCCGCTTCAACCATATCCTTGGCTTCCTTTAGACCTAATCCGGTCAGCGCACGAACAACTTTGAGGATGGCAATTTTCTTATCTGCTGGGACTTCTTCTAGAACAACATCGAACTCGGTCTGTTCTACCACTTCTTCCGCAGGCGCTGCAGCACCCCCACCAGGAGCGGCCATCATCATCATGCCCCCACCTGCGGCAGCAGACGCATCGACACCAAAAGCTTCTTCAATTTGCTTGACTAGTTCAGAGGCTTCCAGCAGACTCAGAGTTTTAAGCTGTTCTAGGATTTCATCAGTTTTTGTAGTCATGGATATACTCCTGTGTACGTTGAATAGTTAAGTAATGAGTTGACTTAAGCCGCCTGAGAATCTTCTTTCTCAGACACCGCCTTAATTGCACGAACGAGTGACCCTGGGACTTCTTTAATGCCCACCGCTAGTTTTGTTGGTACAGCATTGAGCCCAACTGCCAGTTTCGTAGGAATGGCATTCAAGGCTCCCGCTAAGCGGGCCATCAGTTCTTCCTTGGAGGGCAGCTCAGTGATTGCCTTGATATCGGCTTCGCTCAAAGCCCGCCCTTCCATCACACCACCGCGAAGTTCGGTCTTTTTAGTAGCCTTCTGAAAGTCCTGATAGGCTTTAATAGCACCGCCGAGGTCGTCTTTAACCAACAGGAAGGCAGAGGAGTCGGCAAGAAATTCTGTTAATGGCTGCCAACTTTGGTCTCCATCTACAGCAATCCGCATCAGGGTGTTTTTGGCAACCTTACAAACCGCTCCTGCTGGACGCAGCCTGTTCCGTAAATCGCTAATTTCACTAACGCTGAGGCCCTTAAAGTCAATCACAACGGCTAGCTGAGATTCACTCAAAGTTTCCTTAAGTTCGCTGACGATCGTTCTTTTTTCTTCTAGAGTTTTACTCACAACACTTTCACCTCCTTAAATTTGGATATCGGCTGTTGCACTGGATTGCAGTAGCCCAATCAAAAACCCCGGTTGTGGGCCGGGGTTCTACAACTACAAACTTAAGGATCGCCCTAGTAACATTAGAGCAATTGTTGAAGTGTAAACCTCGGCAGGGGATTAAGCTAGAGGCTCCTGCTGTCTTTGGCTTTACAGATTCAGTTTTTAGATTAAGCAGCTTCGCCGGCTTTCAGGTCTCTCAGGGTAGGAATATCAACTTCAATCGCAGGACCCATCGTAGCAGAAACATACAGGCTCCGCCAGTAGCGTCCCTTGGCACCAGAAGGCCGGTTACGGTCAATGGTCTCTTGCAGAGCTTTAAGGTTGGTCAATAAATCCTCAGCCGGGAAGGCAGCTTTGCCGAACATAACATGGACAATACCAGTCCGGTCAGCCCGGAATTCCAGCTTACCCGCTTTAAATTCAGTGATTGCTTGAGGCAGGTCAAAGGTAACAGTTCCTGCCTTCGGAGAAGGCATTAGACCGCGCGGTCCCAGAATTCGACCTACCTTTGCAACCTGCGGCATCATATCTGGGGTGGCAATCAAGAGATCAAATTCCATCATGCCCTTCTGGATCTGCTCAATCAGTTCTTCTGAGCCAGCCAGATCAGCACCGGCATTGGTCGCTTCAGTAACTTTTTCACCCCGAGCTATAACAGCTACCCGGAGAGTTTGACCTGTACCTTTGGGTAAAACAACCGTGGTCCTGAGTTGCTGGTCTGTGTACTTCGGGTCGATACCTAAACGAACATGTGCCTCGGCCGATTCGGGGAACTTAGCCGTTGCAGTTTCTTTGAGCAACTGCAGTGCATCTAAGGGGTTATAAGAACGGTCTTCTACTCTGCTACTTAGTTCTTGTAGACGGCGGGATATTTTCTTCATATTGTTTCCTTTGGGGTCTTAAACGAAGCTAGGCTTCTCCCCCATCATTGGTTAGTTTAATCAACAACTGTCACACCCATGTTACGAGCGGTTCCAGCTACAATCCGCATCGCTGCATCAATATCGTTAGCGTTCAGGTCGGGCATCTTGGTTTGAGCGATCTCTTGAAGCTGGGCTTGACTAATCTGACCCACCTTTTTGCGGTTGGGTTCGCCAGACCCTCTTTCAATACCCGCCGCTTTTTGAATTAATACGGAAGCGGGTGGAGTCTTGAGAATAAAAGTAAAACTGCGGTCTTCAAAGACCGAAATCTCAACCGGAATCACTAATCCGGTTTGGTCAGCAGTTCTTGCATTGTACTCTTTGCAGAACATCATAATATTGACTCCATGCTGGCCCAAAGCAGGGCCAATAGGCGGAGCCGGGTTTGCTTTTCCAGCAGTAATTGCCAACTTGATTACTGCCACAACTTTCTTTGCCATTACTTAACTCTCTTTCTGAACCTGATTGAACTCCAACTCTACAGGTGTATCGCGCCCAAAAATCGATAGAAGGGCTTTAAGTTTGCTGCGCTCGGGGCTAACCTCAATCACTTCACCTTCAAAATCCTTAAACGGCCCTGAGAGTACCTTAATTTTGTCTCCCGTAGCCATGTCGATCTTAAAGACTGGCTCTTGTTCTTCAGCCTGCTTAAAGATTCGCTCCACTTCTGCATGACCCAGCGGTAAAGGCTTGACGTGTCCCCGGCCTCGGCCATAACGGCGCTTCTGTTCTGCCCCAACAAAATTAATGACATTGGGAGTGTTCTTAACAACCTGCCAGGTTTCGTCGTCCATATCCATCCGCACTAAAACATAGCCAGGAAAAACTTTTTCCTCACTATTTTGGCGGCTACCATCCTTGCGGAGTTTTACTGTAGGAGTTTGAGGAATTTCAATCTGCACAATCCGGTCAACAACATCTAAGGTTCGAAGCCGCTGCTCTAGGTTGTACTTGACTTTCTTTTCACAGCCTGAAGCTACTTGCACAGCATACCACTGGTAGTTTGCTAAAGACTCTTCACTCAGTTGAGTTGGGGCTGATTCATTTAGCATATGCACACGTTAAAACACCTGTCCGGCAATCCATCTAAAAAGTTTGTCGACCAGAGAGATTAAAGTGGCTGAGAGGACAACCATCAAAATGACTGAGATGGATTCACCAATTAATTGTTGGCGATCTGGCCAGACTACTTTGTCCAATTCCTGTTTAGTTTCCTGAAGAAAACTGACGGGACTGAAACCACCTGCGGCTTTTAGATTCTCTACGTCGTCTTTTTTAGTCACAGCTCAATACCTAATCTCGCTTGCAAGCTTGCAAAGTTTAATCGGCCAATTCTCAACTGCAAGTGATTTTGAAGGGCCTTAACCGACCCAGCTTAGCTTCTAAATCAGGCTAACACTAGGTGGCAGTATGTTTGTTCAACCTGGGTAGTTGCTTGGTTTGAATACTTTGAGAGATAAACCAAGAGTAAACCCTGGAGGGCTCAAACTCCCGATGCCATTGGGAGACCTGGAAAAACTATTGATTTTCAAGGCTTTTTCAGACTACACTCGCTGCACTTACCCCTACCACCCGATTGTGCTTATAAAGTATAACTCATCTAACTTCTTCATTTAAGAAGCTAGTACAGCGCAATTATCTTCTGCTCCAACCCGGCTAGACAGCGCTGGTCTCTGGGTACTAGCTCTGTTCCTGCTCAATCAGGATTAACCTGGAGTTGCTCGTGTTCCAAATGATGACTTAACTTTGCGCTCAAGGCTCGTTCGACCAAGTGCTTCGTCAGTTGCTTGAGTAACCCGCCCTGGCCATGAATTACTTCAGCTCCCTGGTAATCTTCCAGTAGTTCATCGTTCGCGTAGCGTCTCCGTCAGGAGAAACAGTTCATCAGCACGAGTCTTTTCAATCGAGGGGGTAGCATGCACAGCGTTGACGAGGTTTAGACCGCGAGCTCCACCATTTGGGCATTTACTCTTTCTCCAATAATCTGCAAATGAGCAACAGAAACAGGTAGTTTAAATCTCCTTGGTCCAGCGCTACCTGGGTTGAGGAACAAAACACCTCTGCTCTCTTGTAGCGACGGTCGGTGGGAATGGCCGCTGATCACCACATTGAAGCCAGCGGCGGCTGGATCGAGGTCAAGTTCCTTCAGATCATGCAGGATATATATGGAAATCGCTCCAATCTCAAAGACCTTGCGTTCGGGAATTGCATCAGCCCACTGGCCTTTATCGTTGTTTCCCCGAACTACAATAACTGGCGCGATCGCTCTTAACTCTTCAAGAACCTGTGGCTTGCCAATATCTCCGGCATGAAGGATAAAGTCTACTCCCTTGAGCGCCTCCTTCGCCTCAGGACGCAGCAAACCGTGAGTATCAGAGATCACCCCAATAAGATTCGCTGCCGGATTTTCAGGCTTGCTCATGTACGCTCCTCGCTGGACTTAGCAGGGCACAGGGATTTCTATTGTAAAAGAGTATTTCCTTCAAAAAGACGGTTGCTGTAGCTCTCGCTCATCTGGCGGTTGAGGTTGATGGAGTCTCCTGCTGCCTTGCCAGCTTCATAGCCGCTGTGACAAGTTCTAGCCTGGCTCTTGATTTTGCCACCGAGATGGATGTTGTGATTAACCATCCACTGAGCGATCGCTTCTGACTCTCGCTGGTAAGTCTCAATACACATGAGTACACTCACTTTGGCTTCTGGTAACCCCTCAGTTTTGAAGCGCTGCTTCTGCTCTCGGAGACGACTAGACAAGCGATGGGCACATCCTAATCGAAAGCTGTTCGCCCAAGTGCGAGCACTGATAAGGTTTAAAGTGCCTTGTTGCTGTCTTGCTGCCGTTATAGCTTCTTGGGTGGCTCGCTCTATAGCTTCAACCAAATAGCTGTAGAGATGGCGAGCAATCTGAACATTGTGCTCTTTACCCACTAACTGAATATCGGGGCCTAGCCACCACATGCGGCAGAAGTTTGTTTCAGCGATCGCATTAGCTAAATTACCTTTCCAGATCTGTCTGCGGCTCATCGCTTCAAGCAACCACTCGCGGACTTCTACAGCGGCTTCTGAGTCTCCGACGTTGAGATGGCTTAAGTCAATGTTGTGCTGCATCAGCAAACTCTGGGCTTTGGCAGCAGCGATCGCGGCTTCGTGCTCAGTCCCTCGTTCTGCCATTGCCAGTAGCTTTTTTACCTTGTCAACGACGTTGTCCATAGTTTTCTGTACTTTGGTTTCACCTCATATCGGGCTACATGGAAGTGTCTAAGCAGCCTCAAGGGCATTGAGCTTAGGGCTGTAAGCTTCTCACTGTTTCATCTGCTTCCACCTGTGCTCGCAGTTGTTGTGTTTTCTGATCAATCGTTTTCAGTTCAGCTAGCCTGTCGAAAATCATCCCCATGAAATTCTCAGCATTAGGAATTGCTTCGACTGCTCGAGAGGTTTCTAGCTCAATCTCAATCATCTTAATGGTGCGGGCGTACTGGTCGATCAGCTGCTGGTCTTGACTCAGTTGTTGGTCCAGAATCGCGATCGCTCGGCTAACCCGTTCAATCCGCTGGGCATAAAGGTCTGCTCCAACCTCCACCATTTTTTGGTTTAAAGATTCCAACTGGTTTAGCCGCGCCTGGTTAGTCGTGAGCTTTCGCTGCAGCTCCTCCACTCGCTGCTCCAGTTCGATCTTCTCGCCAAAGAGCTGCTGCTCAGCAGCAAGGCGGAGCTTTTGATCGGGGTCTAAGCGGATCTTGGGACTTTTTAACCTGGCAACCCAGATGCTCACTACCGGGATACTGCTAGCTGAGGCCAGTAGGGCGATTGGGAACTCCACACCATTGGGAAGTAAAACTAAAAGCATCGGGACGCTTGAAAGCAGCCCCCAACCGATTGCTGTCCGCACAGCAGTACTGCCCGGAGATGCTAATCGATAAATATTTCCTGTTATAGGGTTGGTGACGGAAATCATCTCTTCCAATCTCTCACCGCGCAGTGTGTAGAGGCAAGACACTAAATCTCCCTCAAAAGCTGGAATCTGGTCTGCCTCACCTGACGATGAGCACTGCAAAATCTCGGGACCGCTGGGGATTTGAATCTGGAATTCATAGTGCCGTCGATGGCGCTTTGGCAGATTGGGAATTCTCCTCTGAACAGGTTTAACCTCCGATTCTCGTCTCGTTACACTACCGTAGACTGCTCCAAACCGGTAGCAGCAGGAGGCACAAATTACCTGGAGGGTGCTATCACGACTAATATTTCCAAGCGGAGCAGAACAGGCAGGGCATTGGATCAAGATGGACATAGAATCAGCAAAAGAAGGCTTGTCTTCAATGTTGCTCAGAATCCTCAGGAATGCCAAGAAAAAAGCGCTGCTTGAAAGACAGCGCCAATTTTAGGTGTCAAGGAGTTGGATCGTAAAATTAAGCTCCTAGTGTTCTCAGGTCACTGGCAAAACTATGAGTTAACAGGATAACAAACCTCTTCGTCTCGCTTGCTAGACCGCTCAATTGATTCCAAGTTTGAATCCGGTACTAGCTGTGAGTTTAAAGATGCGGGTGGTACCAGAGATGAACGACCAAAAAGTAGTAGGATGAACGCTCCCAGCGAAACTTTCTTACTGCTAAAAAGGGAAATCTGTTTTGACTTACTAGCACGAATCCAAGCTTCAATTATCGAAGCTAGAATCCAAGTGCTAAGCAGAACTATAGCAACCATCGATATAGCTATTACCATGTATCCTCCTTTGAGTTCAAAAACTCATTGGTTCGCACACACCCTAACAACTGAGTCAACGAACTGCAACATTTATTAACAGAAATTTTGATCTTTTACATTCATTTACATCTCAATCAGGAATTGTAAATAATGATGTTTAAGGTAGGGCCAGTGCTACTGTCTATTACCCAACCCTATTCGTTAAAGCGCGAGCGCCAAAGCTGTTGCGGCGGTGAACAGCACTTGCGTTTGGCTCTATTTATGTTCCATGCTAAAAGCAGTGATTAACGTTCATTTGCATGGCAGAGATAAAACCTTCATTGCGCGACCAGCAGCATCCCCTGATCCGGCAGCTAGCAGATCGGTTGGAGACAGTTTGGCATCACTATCTGCAACTGTCGCCCTATCAACTACCGGAAGATTTAGGCTATGTGGAAGGGCGATTAGAAGGTGAGAAACTAACCATCGAAAACCACTGCTATCAAACGCCGCAGTTTCGCAAAATTCACCTGGAGCTAGCTCGTCTGGGCAACGGGTTGGATATACTGCACTGCGTTATGTTTCCCCATCCCAGCTATGCCTTACCAATCTTCGGCACTGACTTAGTGGGGAGCCGGGGACAAATTAGCGCGGCGATTGCGGACCTATCCCCCACTAGTGAAGATTTGACCTTACCGCAATCGTACTGTTTAGCGCTCAGTGCCTTGCCCAAACAGGACTTTGTCCAGCCGCGTGAACTTCCTGCCTGGGGAGACATCTTCTCGGAGTTTTGTCTGTTTATCCGGCCTAGTAACCAAGAAGAAGAAACCAAGTTTCTTGAGCGAGTTGAGAAACTGCTCATCATTCATTGTCAACAGGCGATCGTAGCGCCAGCCTTACTACCCGAGATGCAAGCAAAAGTGATGGCGGGTCAAGCTCATTACTGCCGTAAACAACAGCAAAACGACAAAACTCGCCGTGTTTTAGAAAAAGCATTTAGTCCCGCCTGGGCAGAGCGTTATCTGACAACCGTATTATTTGACATTCCGGGACAGGTCTCCCAGCCACTTGCTTAAGCAAAAAAGAACTCAAGATTCCTGAGTTCTTTCTTAGATTAAATCGGTCTACTGAGTTCTAGTGATTATCGCGGTAATCCCGGACTTCAACATCTGGGTTGGTAGAGCCAGGACGATTGACATCAGTTGGCTCAGTAGTGTAACCAGAAGAGGGTACACCACTGTCACGATGTTGTGCAGGTTCGTGACGCTTTTGGAAACAATTTAGCTAAGCCAATCAGCCCAAGTAAACCCAACCAACCGAAGTTGTTGAAATCATTCTCGGTTTCTTGAAGCGGTGTTGTATCCAAGGTAGGACTATCAGTCTCAGCAGTGTTCTGGGCCGTAGCAGGCAAAGTAAGAGGCGTTATAGCTAAACCTAGGGAAATAACGCCAGCCCCGACAAATTTAGCTAAAGAAGAACGGTTCATAATCAGAGTTTCTCTTCTGTTCAAGATTTATTTACAGTTACTCTGCTATCAAGCTCATCAGAACTTTTCGCAGTTATATCAGTTAATGATTACCGATAAGTAGTCCGGCTTCCTACATTGCTGGTATCTTCTTTTTTGACCACCCTTTAGACCAGCTAAGCCAATTAAGCCCAGCAAACCGAGCCAACCCCAATCAAAATCGCGATCGCCCTGTTCAGTTTCGACCGTAGTGGCACCAGGTGCAGCATCTTGAGCAGAAGTAGGCAGCGTTAAGGGCAGAGTCTGCCAGGCTGAGGCTGATGACGCCAGCTCCAATTAGTTTAGGTATTGAACGATTCATGGGTTAAGTTCCTATTTTAATTATTGAAATCTTGCGCTTTTCAACTATCATTAAATTATTTTTAGACAAACTTACAATCAATCTGTGGTTAGAGATATTAGGACTGTTGGTACTTGAGAGTCCACTTATAAAATCTTTAAGTCAAAGAAGCTAAGCAGAGTAACCGTTTTGAAGTTCACATGCTTTCACTTGAGACCACGAAGTTAACGAAACTTGACGTAGCCTTTACTCAGCAAGGAATATATCTAAAGTCTTACTTACTAAAGTTGTTCTTACTGAAGAGAGAAAACTACTAGATTAACTCCAAACTTACAACCTAAATAAAACTTAAATGGCAGTACAAGGCCTATTTAAGAATACAGCTTGGTTCACTTGACTGATTTATCTAAACCCTCCTAGCTTCACTTAATGCCAAGTAAGTAGTCCGCTTGACTAATTGTCAATTAAGCTTATCTAAACTCTTAGCTACAGCTCACTTAATGCCAAGTACATAGTCTACCAGAGCTCAGCTCTTGCTTGGTTATTGTCAATTAAGCAGAGATTCTGGAAGGGATTGGCTATGGAAGATTAATCTCAGAAAATATTTTACTTATCTCTACTTTTTTTTTCTCAATTTAGCGACTTCAAATGAATCCTTCCAAAGCGGCTCAACTGGTATGGTGAACATTAAATGAATCTGGAGCATCATCGCCAGCTGCATTTGATTGAATTGCACTTTCAGTAGCAAGACAATCTCTCTTGCCATAATTTTTAACTTCACTCATATGTTTTCTCTTGCCGCAACTTGGCTAAGCCTTTAGGAAGGCTGCTGGCTGTGGCGAAGTAGCTGCAAGTCAGGAAAACTGCTCAACATGCATTCTAATTGATTAGACCAATCAAGGGTTAGCTGTCTGCATCAAGACTTGATTTAACTTACCGCTACGATAGCCTTCTAGATCAAGCGTGACGTAGAGAAACCCCATCTCTTGAAAAGCAGCAACTAGGGTTGGTAGCTCTGAAGTTAAAACAAACTCTTTAATCTGCTCCGGGGGAAGTTCGATGCGGGCAGTCTCACCTTCAGAGCGAACGCGGAGATTTTTAGACCTAAATTGCGCAGGTAGCGTTCCGCACGCCCCACCCGCTGGAGTTTGGCAACCGTAATTTCTTCACCGTAGGAAAGCGGGAACTGAGGCAGGGCTGGGCCGGTTTGTCCCACCAGGGTAAGCCCAGGTATCGAGCAATTTGACGAACTTCCGGTTTAGAAACCCCCCACTTCTGCCAAGAGGCATGATCGCGTGCCCCGTTCTTTAGCGGCTTGAATACCGGGGCGGTAGTCCTGAAGGTCATCGGCATTGACCCCATCAACCACGTACTGGTAGCCGCGACTGCGGGCTAGAGGTTTGAGGGTGTCGTGGAGTTCGCTTTTTTACAGAAATAACAACGGTTGACTGGGTTAGAAGTGTAGTTCGGATTATCCATCTCGTGGGTCTGAACTACCTCATGGGCGATGCCGATCGTGGCTGCTTGAATAGCAGCGTCCTCTAAATCTTCGGGAAGCAGGGAAGGAGAAGCGGCAGTGACGGCAAGCGCGCGATCATCGCCTAAAACATCGTAGGCAATTTTGGCAACCAAAGTGCTATCAATCCCGCCAGAGTAGGCAACTAATGCCCGCTCCATTTGCAAAAATAGTGTTTTAAGTTCTTTCAGTTTTTGCACCGGCCCATCCTAGATCGACAGTCGACTACCCGATCAGCTAAACTTAGCGTCGCTTAACTTCAGGGTAGCGAATTCTCACTTAAACTGATTTTCAGCAGACAAGCCAGCCTTTGTACAATAAAGTGTTATGTCCGATACACCCACTCCCAGTTCGGGCTTGGAAATCCCACATTAAAAATTAAGCAAGTAATACTGACAAGGAGAGGACTTTGCTGACCAGTACATTCAACACCACGAAGTCAGAAGAAATTTTTGCCGCTGCCCAGAAATTGATGCCAGGGGAGTTAGCTCTCCAGTAAGAGCCTTTAAGTCTGTCGGCGGGCAACCTATTGTGTTTGATCGGGTCAAAGGTGCCTACATCTGGGATGTGGATGGCAATCAGTACATTGACTACGTCGGTACTTGGGGTCCGGCCATCTGCGGACATGCCCATCCTCAAGTACTCGCTGCGCTCAAGGAAACGCTGGAAAAGGGCACAAGCTTCGGCGCTCCCTCAGCTTTGGAGAACGTGCTTGCCGAAATAGTGATCGATGCAGTGCCCAGCATTGAAATGGTCCGGTTTGTCAACTCTGGCACAGAAGCTTGCATGGCAGTCCTGCGGCTGATGCGGGCCTTTACTGGCCGCGAGAAAGTGATCAAGTTTGAAGGCTGCTACCACGGACACGCTGATATGTTTCTCGTCAAGGCTGGCTCTGGAGTTGCCACCTTGGGCTTACCGGACTCCCCAGGTGTTCCTAAGTCCGTCACTAGCAATACCCTAACGGCACCGTTTAATGATCTAGAGGCTGTGAAAGCCCTGTTCGACGCGAATCCCGGCGAAATTGCGGGGGTAATTTTAGAGCCCGTGGTCGGAAATGCCGGGTTTATTCTCCCCGACGGGGGGTTTTTAGCCGGACTGCGGGAGATGACTCACGAACAGGGCGCTTTGCTGGTATTTGATGAAGTGATGACGGGCTTTCGCATTGCCTATGGGGGCGCTCAGGAAAAATTTGGCATCACGCCTGATCTAACCACCCTCGGTAAAATTATTGGCGGTGGCCTGCCGGTTGGTGCCTACGGAGGCCGCCGGGATATCATGGCGATGATCGCACCAATGGGACCTGTCTATCAAGCCGGAACGCTCTCCGGGAATCCTCTGGCAATGACCGCTGGGATTAAAACCCTGGAATTACTGCGCCAGCCCGGTGCCTATGATCATTTGGAGCGAATCACCAAGAGGCTAATCAATGGCCTGCTGCAAATTGCTCAAGAAACAGTTCATCCTGCTTGTGGCGGGCACCTCAGCGGCATGTTCGGCTTATTTTTCACGGCAGGTCCAGTCCATAATTACGAGCAGGCTAAACAGTCTGACCTGCACAAATTCAGCCACTTTCATCGGGGTATGCTGGAGCGGGGAGTTTATCTTGCGCCCTCTCAATTTGAAGCCGGGTTTACCTCCTTAGCTCACACCGATGAAGATATTGACCAGACACTGAAAGCGGCCCAGGCTGTTCTGTCTAGCATGTAAGGTAACTTTGCCATAGGGGTAGATGGGAGTCTATCCCTGCAAAATTGTTTGGCAACAGTACTCAGGAGGGTTCCTTGTAACAATAAGAGGGTTACAATACTGTCGCTGCCGAATCATTAAAAACTAAACTTAAAGTCATTTGGTCCTTAATTCCTGTTTTGTTTACTCGTATGATTGGTGTTAAACGCCAGGGGCGATCGCATGGGGCCATCTGTTACCCAGACCTCTGAAACCAGTGGTATGGAGTTGCCTCTACAGCTATTCCTGTTTGTAGACAAGCGCCCTAGCGCAACGGAGCAGATTCGCCAAATTCGAACCTATCTTAAAACTCTGCATTCGAGTTACACCCATGACCTCCAGGTTGTAGATGTTGGGGAGCAACCTTACCTAGCTGAACGCTTTAAGCTAGTAGCAACTCCGGCTTTGATTAAAGTTCATCCTGCACCTCAGCACACCCTTACGGGGAGTAATCTAGTTACTCAACTAGAAGCATGGTGGCCTTTTTGGCAGCAGTCAGCAGCAGAATATTTAGCCAATCAAGGGCAAGCTAAATCTGAGAGCACTCCAATTACTGATTCAGCTCAGCTGATGCAGCTGTCTGAAGAGAATTTTTGCCTTAGGCAAGAACAGGAAGCCCTGCGGGAGCAGCTACGATTCAAGGATCAGGTTGTAGCGATGCTCGCCCACGACCTGCGTAATCCTTTAACGGCAGTTTCAATGGCTCTAGAAACTCTTGAGTTCAGCTGGAGCTTAGAGCATCAAAATACGGTTACTGGTCTTACCACTGAAACCAGGAACCAAGTGATGAAACATGCTCGCAGTCAAGCACAGATTATCGAACATATGATCACAGAAGTGCTGCAGGTAACCCGGGGGGCAAGCGCTGAACTTGAGATACGGCCTCAAAGGCTGCAGCCCAAAAAATTATTTAAAGAGGTTATTGGGCAGTTCAAAAGTCGCTTGAGTGCCAAATCCCAACAGGTTAAGACTGACATTCCCAACGACCTACCCTGCGTTTATGCTGATCCTGAGCGAGTACGCCAAGTTCTGGTCAACTTGCTAGACAATGCTATTAAGTACACGCCCCCAAGCGGTACCGTTCAGGTGATCATTTTGCACCGCACCACTCAGAAAGTGCAGTTCAGTGTTTGCGACAACGGTCCTGGTATCCCGGTCGAGTATCAAAAACAGATTTTTGATGACCAGTTCCGGCTCCAACGTGATCAGGATCAAGAAGGCTACGGTATTGGTCTTGCTCTCTGCCAACGAGTGATCCGGGCGCACTACGGGCAGCTCTGGGTAGACTCAGCACCTAACCAGGGCAGCTGCTTTCACTTTACGCTGCCGGTCTACCGGGGCTAAGCCTGCGCGGGGACTGCGTTCAATAACGATAGGCGGCCATCCTCCATGTGAAGCAGGCGATCGCAGACGTCCAGAATTCGGTTGTCATGAGTAACGATCAAAATTGAGCAGCCCTGTTGTTTAGCTAAGCTCTGCATCAGCTCAACCACAGCCCGGCCTGAGTGTTTATCTAAGGCTGCAGTGGGTTCATCAGCCAAGACAATTTTGGGATGACTCACTAAAGCGCGGGCGATCGCCACCCGCTGTTTTTGACCCCCCGAGAGTTCCTGGGGGTAGTAATGAATCCAATCCCCCAATCCCACGGCCTTGAGCATTGCTTCTGAGCGCTGACGAGCAACGGGTTCAGGAACTTCTTTATGTAGCGCCATAGACATCTGCACATTTTGACAAGCTGTGAGCGAGTGCAGCAAGTTGTGTGCCTGGAAGATATAGCCGATATTACACCGCACTGCCTCTAACAGGCGTGGGTTTGCCCCATTCAGTTCTTGGCCGAAAACCTTCAGGCTACCCTCCTGAGTGGAGCGCAGAGCGCCAATCAAGGTCAACAGCGTTGTTTTGCCTGACCCGGATGGCCCGGTCATCATTACTATTTCGCCCCCCTGGATGTCTACACTGACATCGAACAGAATCTGCTTGCGTAGCCGCCCTTTACCGAAGTAATGGTTAACCTTATTGATTGCAATAACGGGTTCGAGTTGCATCGCTTAAAAGATATCTGCCGGGTCAGCTGCTTGGACTTTCCGCACCGCGATCGCTGCTGCAATAGAGCACATCAATATCGTGAGAACAAGAACGATTACTCCCCGCCCCAGGGTCATAATCATCGGTAAAGCTGTAGCATTACGGGTGAGATCATAAAGCCCTAAGCAGAGAGCAAAACCTGGAATATATCCTAAAATTGCTAAGATCAGAGCCTCTTGAAACACGAGTGAGAACAGATAGGAATTAGCATATCCCATTGCCTTGAGCGTGGCATATTCAGCCAGGTGATCGGAGACATCAGTGTAGAGGATTTGGTAAACAATCACGCTACCCACGACAAATCCCATGGCCGTCCCTAGGGTGAAAATAAATCCAATTGCGGTACTGGTTGCCCAGTAGTTCTTCTCAAAATCAATAAATCCCTGCTTAGAAAGGGCTTGAACATCAGTCGGTAGGTGGGACTGTATATCTTTCAGGACCTGCTCGACGTCTGCACCGGGTTTAAGTTGAATCAGTCCCACATCAATCAGACCTTGAGGCCGCGCCTCAAATAGGCGTAAGAAATTCAGGTCACTGGTGACTAAATTACCGTCGGCGGCAAAGGAGGCTCCCAACTGAAACAACCCACCCACCCGCACTCGACGACCGCTCACTTCTGTAGCAACGGTTTTTCCCTGATTAAACTGGGCAGAAACGGGGCCAAATTCAGCTCTGGAATCTTGGTCAAACAGTACAACATCCGGTAGCTTGATCTGATCTAAATTTTGGCCGACTCCAGGCAGGTCAAGCACCCGGTCTTCGGGGTCAATGCCAAGCACCAGAATACTGCGAGTGCCACGGGTTTGAGGATTTCTCCAAAAAGCAAAGTCTAAATATAAAGGACTAACCGATGCCACCCCTTCAAAGCCTAGGGTCTGATACAAGCGCCGCTGGGAAAAGCTTTCCATGGCAACTAAAGACTCGGACTGGGGGCTAATCAATACAATATCAGCCTGTAGTTTGGTGTGCAGGCGTACTGTACTAGCGTAAAGGGCATCGCGGAACCCTAGCTGCATAAACATCAAAATCGCTGCAAAGGTTATTCCTGCTAGGGCTACCAGCAATCGGTTTTTTTCACGCACGAGCTGCAGCCAGGCTAGGGGAATTGCCATCATGGTCGGGGCTCAATTGCAACTTCAACCTGTAAATTCGTTAACCCGGTAACCAAGGCACTATCCTGCGAGTGCAGGCGAACCTTAACCTCGACTACCCTGGCATCGGTATCGGCGGCTGGGTCAGTATCCAGCACATCATTTTTATCAATTTGCAGGCCAACTTGTTCGACTGTACCCTGGAGACTTCGCGGCAGTGCCCCACTAGTAATTTTGGCGGATTGACCCGGCTTTATTTTGCCAATGTCGGTTTCATAAACTTCAGCCACGACATACATCTGTTGCGTGTTACCAAGTTGCAGAATGCTACCATCTTCGGGAATGGCTTCGCCTGAGTGGGTGAGAATCTTTAAAATCTGCCCAGACTGGGGTGCTCGAATGGTGGCGCGTTTGACCTTGGCTTGAGCCAGCTCTAGCTGGCGGCGAGCAGACTCAACCTGGACTTGACTTTGCGATCGCACTTGCTCCGCTTGGGCGGAGCGAAGTTGCGCCTGGGCGTTCCGCAGATCGCTGCTGCGGGCTTCTGAGACTTTGCCCAAGGTCGCCCTGGCATTATTTAGCTCGGCTTGCTTACTCCGGACAGCCACTGCGTCATCATCCAGCACTTGTTGAGAAATGGCTCCTTCACGCCGGAGAACTTGGGATCGTTCTAAATCCTTGCGGGCTGCTGCTAGTTCTGCCGCTAGTTGTTCTACCTTTGCTTGTTGCGCTGCTACTTCCAATGACTGGGGGGTGGCGATCTGTTGGATGCGAGACTGGGCCTCCTGCACTTGAGCTGAACCATAGGTCGTCTCAGCCGCAAAACGAGACTGGGCTTCCTCCAGGGCACTGGCTGCCACATTTTTCTCGGCCAGCCGTTCTGCATAGCTTTCCAAATAAGCTAAGACCTGGCCAGATTGCACCTGCTGACCCTCTCGAACTAGTAACTCAACCCGCTCTCCCACAGGTCCCCCGACGCCAATGACTTCGCCTTGCGGTTCGATGCGGCCCAAGGCAGTCACAGCAGAAACGCCCGTACTTGCGGCGGGAGCGGGGGCCGGATTGGGTTTAGCCAGTTGCGATCGCAAAAAGTAAATAGACATACCACTCGTTGCGAGGGCCGCAGCAACTGCTAGAATAATTGCCCGCCGACCTACAGGTTTCCGGAAGGGTTGGTCTTTCATGCCAGTGAGATGAGCGGCTTACTTCAACAACTGCATTGGGTTGCCTATCAAGTTTAGCTGAGATAAAAATGCCCAATGATATCTGCATCGTTGGCAGGGGAAGTTGGAATTCTTTTAAGCGCCCTTAAAATTAACACGCCCACCTGCAGTCTCTCAATGGCCAGTAACTGGAACATGCTCTGTCGCAGCAGCTAAGCCAAAAGCAGGCATGTTGGCATAGATGGCCTCATAGTGTCTTGGCTCAACCAAGTAAGTTTCGTGCCAAATGCCTACACTACCGTCTGCACCAACCAATTGATTAAAGCGCTGCCAAGCTCCAGCATGAGGGTCTGATGGATTTCTAGCAAATCTCTCCAAATCTTTAAATGATCGCCAGTACTGTACCATTCCAACACCTCGCCAATAGAGGAATGTGTATCCTCCTAGAAATCCCTTCTCCGGGTTCTGGTAAAGGGTTCGCAACATTGGCGGCATTGCCCTTGCTGTCGGAACCCACTTGGAGAAGGCAAAGAAGCGATTGATTCGTAGACCAATCAGAAAAACCACAAAGGGTTCATTCACTTGAGCCGTAAACCGTCCGGGAAAAACTTGCGCCATCGGAACCTCCAGATACTAGTTGGGTTAGTTTTAGACTCTTCATGCTGTTGGTCAATCGGGCTCAAAGCCAACGCCGCACCAGAGCTTTGTAGTGGCGGTAATCTTCGCCAAACTTTAACTCTAGGTAGTGTTCCTCACGGTCAATCACACCGCGCTGTATGACAATGAGCAGGGGGAGCAAGAGCAGCAGAGGCCACAGCGTGTTGATGCAGAATGCAATCCCGACGTATAGGAGTGTCAGTGACAAGTAAAGAGGATTGCGGCTGAATCGAAACGGCCCCTCAGTTACGAGGGCGATCGCAGGCTTGGAAGGAGCCACATTCGTGCCAATGTGCTGAAATGCCCGAAACGCTGTTACAGCGATAATTCCAGCAAGCACAATCAATACTCCACCCAGGACTAACCCTGCTCGTGGCAGAACGGATAGGGGAAATACGACATGGAGGAGAAGCCCACTGGTCAACGTACCTGCGAAGATTAATGGTGGCGGAGCGATTACTCCAGGGTTGTCATTAATTTTGTCTTGCATATCTGACGCCTAGCAAGGTTCCTATTCATTAATATGCAACTAGTTGCATTTACTTGGTAGTCTATATTCAAACAGTTGCATATGTCAAGAAGTAAACTCCTATGGCTCTAGCGCATGCAGTTTTAGCCTCCTTAATGAGCTGCCCCTGTAGTGGATATGACTTAGCTAAACAATTTGATGGGTCGGTTGGCTTTTTCTGGAAAGCCAGTCATCAGCAAATTTACCGGGAGCTAGCCAAGCTAGAGGCAGAGGACTGGGTCAGTTCTGAGACAATTCCCCAGGAGGGCCGTCCTGATAAAAAGCTTTATAGTGTTACGCCACTGGGAAAAGAGCGACTCCTTGAGTGGATTTCTCAACCTTCAGAACCCGCTGCAACAAAAGAAGACATCCTGGTTAAACTTTTTGCTGGCTGCTATGCTCCCCGGTCAGCTATCTTGGCTGAGCTACAGCGGCATCGTCAGGCCCACTTGGAGCGGTTGATGGTTTACCAAAAAATTGAGCTGCAGTACTTTCGAAACCCGCAAGGCTTATCCCCTGAGGAAAAGTTTCAATATCTCACCCTCCGTCGTGGTCTTGGTTACGAGACGGGTTGGATTGCTTGGTGTGAGGAAGCTATTGAATTATTAAGCCAGGATGCTGCCTAAGTACTATCGGCATCTTTCTAGCCTAGGCTGGAAGCTCAACTTATGTATGGCTGCAATAGGGGTGGAGCCGAAGCTCAATTTAATTTCTTGCGATCGCTCCAGTGTGAAGCCGTGTAGGGCTACTTCTTCTGCCAGCCTTTACCAAAGAGAAGGCAACTAAACTCCTGCAAATTGACCAGAAGGATTGTAGATGGCTGTGGCTGATATTGACAGTAGTTAGCGTATCGGTGGACCAATCGTGATAGTGCGGCGGATTTCATCCGACTTGAAACCCAAAGCTGCCGGACGGCGCACCCCCGGAATCACTGCCACGTCATATAGCTCCTCTACCATGCCTTCGAAGCGCAACCAGTGAACAATGTCGCCGCTGCGGAGATCAATGACCTGTAAGCCACAGCGAGCCTCGACATCCTTTGCTCTTAGATTTTCGTCCAAGGCAAGGCCACTAAACGTCTTATTGCCGCGCATTTTGGAGAGGCCAGCGATCGCATAGTCACCGACAAAAGCCAACCCGCGCAAATAGCCAGGACAAAAAGCCACTGGTTCAAATTGGCCGCGATCGACATCGACCCTGCCGAAGTCACCCGTGCCTGAATTCAGCAGCCACAACTGGTCTTGATGGAACCGGGGTGAGTGAGGCATCGAGAGGCCAGACAGCACAATCTCATTGCTGGTGACATCCACTACGCAACCACCATCATAACGGCGGTCCCGCCAGCCATCGGCAACATCAGCTTGGCTCACCGCTGTGACGTAGCGGGGCTGACCCTGCACCATCGCCAGGCCGTTGAGGTGGCAGCGGTCTTCAGCAGCCAAGCGAGAAATAAATGGCGGCTGCCACAGGGGAATAAAACTGTACCGCTCACTCACAGTAGCCAGACAGCTAAAGAGGGTGTTGACGAAGATGACCTGCCCATTCTCGCTCACAGCAATGTCGTGAACGTCGAGATCGCCTGTGGTGTAGCCCACTTGTGGCACGTAAAGCCGGTCATAGCCCTTGTGCGACTGGCCTGGCTCCAAGACATTCTCAAAGCGCCACAGTTGATAGAGCGAACTCGTATACAAGCAACTTGGACTGGTCCATAATCCCATGCAGCGCTCAAAAGTTCGCTCAAATACTGACAGCCTTCCATCGGGTTGTAGGCCAATCAAAAACAGCTTACCCGTTTGGTAGGTGCTAAAGGCCAGGCTAGCACCCTGCTCTGCCAGCCAGGCTGTGAACTGGCGAGAGGCATTGATTTCTAGAGCCGGTGCCGGGGTCGGTTTAGCCTGGAAGTTTGTCATTTGGATGCAGCTAAGCAGCTAAAGGTTGTGGGGGCTGGCTCACACGATTGCGGCAAGTTTTTCAGGTAGAAAGGCTAAAACGATTCGTTCCTCTGGAATCCCCCTTTCAATGAAATCTTGAGTGATACCGGGCTCCATGCCGTCGTATTCTATCCAAACCTTTCCGTCGTGGAGGGTTACATAAATAAGGTTCCCTCTGATTCGTCGTCCTCGGTCCCAACCAACCTGCATAAGCGCATAGCGACTCTGGGTTTCATCAAACACGGTATCAAGTCGAATGTCCCCGTGGGATGGACGGAGCTGGGCGTATTGAACAATAACCTGTTTTACGATTTCTTGATCAGACGCTGTGGTATCCATTGCTTCACCTCTACCTTCTCTAAATCTACGATGAGCATTTTTAGTGGTAGATCACTAATCACAAGTTTGCCAACTGGCTCACTAAATAGCTCGTCATAGGTCATATCCGTGACAGCTAGATACAATTCACGTCCTGGATCAACCTGGCTAAGTAGTAGTTGATAGAGGACATACTGTCCAATTGCTTGTTCTAAATCAGCGATCGCCGATCTACCCCGGAATTCTTTAATCTCAAGTGCAACTCGGCTGTTTTCGCGCTCAGCCCCTATGAACTGCCCTTGAATTTGATCAACGATGTTAGATTCAGCTATCCCAAGGTCTATAAACAAAAATCGCTCACCATAAGATATGACATAAGGATCATCAGTGATTTCCCAGCCATCTTTGACAATAGCTTGCTTAACAACGTCGTGGATTGCATCTCTCGGTGGCATGAGTTGAGCATAGCTTACCTTCTTGCTGTAACCTTCGAACTTCGAACTGCGACCGGTGAACTTCAGCATCTAAGCCCTAGTCTCGGAGCTTTGAGCTGTTAGCTCGGCTCTCGGACCTGTATAGCCCGAATTCCCAGCTTGATATTCGGGGGTTGGAGGGCAGGACTACAACCGTGCGGATCAGAACTCG
>JAUJON010000263.1 GCA_030447595.1 Thermosynechococcaceae cyanobacterium YX3bin19 | reverse complement strand
TTTAAGCTTGAGGAGTGAGCTGAAAGGCTCAGAAATGCCTAGTAGACCAATTACTGGAAGTGGATGCTCATAACCGGAGTGTCTCAGTTCAGAAGAGGCAGGGGCAGCCCAAGAATTCCAGGCCTCTGAAAGACTTGGGAATGTCAGGTTAAGATCAGCTTTACCAGCACGCAGCAGGTAGTGGGTATACGCCATGTTTGAACGCTTCACAGAAAAAGCCATTAAGGTAATCATGTTGGCCCAAGAGGAAGCACGCCGCTTGGGACACAACTTTGTTGGAACAGAACAGATCCTCCTAGGTCTGATCGGAGAAGGAACCGGCGTTGCTGCCAAAGTGTTGAAGTCAATGGGCGTCAACCTCAAGGATGCTCGGATTGAAGTTGAAAAAATTATTGGCCGCGGTTCTGGGTTTGTTGCCGTTGAAATTCCTTTTACACCTAGAGCCAAGCGGGTTTTAGAGTTATCTCTCGAAGAAGCTCGGCAGCTGGGGCATAACTATATTGGTACCGAACACTTGCTTCTCGGTTTGATTCGCGAAGGAGAGGGTGTTGCTGCTAGGGTTCTAGAAAACTTAGGAGTTGACCTAGCGAAAGTTCGAACTCAAGTGATTCGAATGTTGGGTGAAACTGCTGAAGTCTCGGCTGGTAGTAGTCAAGGCCGGACCAAGACGCCTACCCTGGATGAATTTGGTTCTAACCTGACCCAGATGGCAGTAGAAGGTAAGCTAGACCCAGTTGTCGGTCGGCAAAAAGAAATTGAGCGAGTTGTCCAAATCCTTGGTCGTCGTACTAAAAACAATCCTGTATTAATTGGTGAGCCAGGAGTTGGGAAAACTGCAATTGCTGAAGGACTAGCCCAACGAATTGCCAATAACGACGTTCCTGATATTCTTCAGGATAAGCGTGTTGTCACTTTAGATATTGGTCTGCTCGTTGCCGGTACCAAGTACCGTGGCGAATTTGAAGAGCGGCTGAAGAAGATTATGGACGAGATTCGCCAAGCGGCAAACGTTGTTCTCGTCATTGATGAAGTGCATACATTGATCGGTGCCGGGGCCGCCGAGGGTGCGATCGATGCCGCCAATATCCTGAAACCAGCCCTAGCCCGAGGCGAGCTTCAGTGTATCGGTGCGACGACCCTTGACGAGTACCGCAAGCATATTGAGCGAGATGCAGCTTTAGAGCGACGCTTCCAACCCATCATGGTGGGCGAACCCACTGTTGCAGAAACCATTGAAATTCTCTATGGTCTACGGGATCGCTACGAAAAGCACCACAAACTTAAAATCTCTGATACAGCCCTGGAAGCTGCTGCTAAGCTTTCCGATCGCTACATCTCGGATCGTTACTTGCCCGATAAAGCAATTGATTTAGTCGATGAAGCCGGTTCTCGCGTTCGCTTGATCAACTCTCAGCTACCTCCTGCCGCCAAGGAGCTGGACAAAGAGCTCCGTCAGGTTCTTAAGGAAAAGGATGATGCCGTCCGGGCCCAAGACTTTGACAAAGCAGGAGAGTTGCGCGATCGCGAAATGGAGATCAAGTCTGAAATCCGGGCGATCGCTCAGAGCAAGAAGTCTGAGGCCACTGGTGAAGATATTTCCCCAGTGGTAGATGAGGAAGACATTGCCCACATCGTTGCTTCTTGGACCGGTGTGCCGGTGAGCAAGCTGACCGAATCTGAGTCTGAAAAGCTGCTGCACATGGAAGATACCCTGCATCAGCGGTTAATTGGACAGGAAGAAGCGGTTAGAGCTATTTCCCGGGCAATTCGTCGGGCTCGGGTGGGATTAAAAAATCCTAATCGCCCGATTGCCAGCTTTATCTTCTCAGGTCCGACTGGGGTTGGTAAAACTGAGCTGACTAAGGCTCTGGCAACCTACTTCTTTGGTTCCGAAGAAGCTATGATCCGCTTAGACATGTCCGAGTATATGGAGCGCCATACAGTTTCTAAGCTCATTGGCTCACCCCCCGGATATGTCGGCTATAACGAAGGGGGTCAATTGACTGAGGCGGTGCGGCGGCGCCCTTACACCGTGGTGCTGTTTGATGAAATCGAAAAGGCCCACCCCGATGTGTTTAACATGCTGCTCCAGATTCTGGAAGATGGCCGCCTGACGGATGCCAAAGGTCGAACTGTGGACTTCAAGAACACACTGCTGATCATGACCTCCAACATCGGCTCTAAGGTAATCGAAAAAGGTGGTGGTGGCCTTGGATTTGAGTTTGCTGGAGAAAATGAGACAGATGCTCAATATAACCGCATTCGCTCCTTGGTGAATGAGGAACTTAAGCAGTACTTCCGGCCCGAATTTCTCAATCGGCTGGATGAGATCATTGTCTTCCGACAGCTAACTAAGGATGAAGTGAAAGAAATCGCTGACATCCTCTTGAACGAAGTGTTTGATCGTTTAACAGAGAAGGGGATTAAGCTAGAAGTGACGGAGCGATTCAAGGATCGGCTCGTTGATGAAGGCTACAATCCCAGCTATGGGGCACGGCCTCTGCGCCGAGCGATTATGCGCCTGCTGGAAGACAGTCTGGCTGAAGAGATCCTGGCTGGTAAGATCAAAGAGGGCGATACCGCGACCGTCGATGTGGATGTAGAAGGTAAGGTTAAGGTCATCACAGGCAAAGAGCGAGAGCTG
>JAUJON010000262.1 GCA_030447595.1 Thermosynechococcaceae cyanobacterium YX3bin19 | reverse complement strand
TAGGGCAATGACTTGTCATTGCCGTTGGAAAACCCTGCGTTTGGGAGTTGCCCCTTTCCAGGCCAAGCCCTCCGGTGATCGAGCGGCAATGACAAGTCATTACCCTACGGACAGCCCCAACCGGAACTGCTATAAATATGACACTTTGTTGAAGCTGCGCGCACCGGCAGAACGACTGAGCTCACCCGCCGCCGAAAGCCGGAGCGAAGCGAGGAACGAGCGAAGCAAAGCGCAGGCTGTAGACGGTAGGGTGCAGCGCCTTGTTCTGCCGGTGTTGGGACGCTTTCAATTCAAGCTGACGCGCCCTTTAGCAAAGTCAATGTTCAGCACTTGTCCACGCATAAAATCCAAGCCAAGCAAACCGTCTATGCTGGCACTTGGCGGAAGCGTATGGCCCAAAACCGAAAAATTGGTGCGCTCCTGCCCCAAAGCCTTGATGCGGCTCATGGCGAGACGAGGAACATACTCAACTCCACTGCCAGTCGTAACTTGCACTCGGTCTGGCGCTAAAGACGGGTCATACCCGATTGTGGTGAGCAACCCAACGTTGACCATTGTTCCGGTTGCGCCGGTATCGAGCGCAAGCCGAACAACGATGCTTCCTGAAGGGCCAAAGAGTTCAGTGCGGACGATGATGAGGCCACGATTGGCGTTAAATGGTGAACTCACAAGACAACTGCTGTATCTTCGGGAATCTCGCCTGTATAGAGAATGGCGCTTCGCTTGGGGCGCAAAGCGACGGCTTTGCGATAAACTTCATCCCTGTCTTTGCTGTGATGGAGAACCTTGCCCTTTATAACTTCTAAATCTTCGTTTGTTTCCGGCTCCTCCACCAAAACCCACTCAGAATCGAATTGATTCTCGATTTCTGCTAATGTCATTTCTTTTTCCACGATTGCACCTCCTGCATCGGATTTAGCTTATCACGGATGCAGCCAAGCCGCGTGCACCGGCACAACGACCAAGCTCACCCGCCGCCGGAAGCGTAGCGAGGAACGAGCGAAGCTGTAGGCGGTCGGGTGCAGCGCCTTGTTCGACGGCTGTTGGTCACTTTTAGTTGAGGCTGATTTCGCCTGTGCGGAAGTTGACAATAAGTTCTTGACCTCGGAAGAAGTCAAGGCCAAGAAGCCCGTCAACGCCCGCGCTCGGTGGAAGCGTATGACCCAAAACGGGAAAGGAAGTGCGGTCTCGACCCAAAGTGTTGATTTTGCTCACCGTAACTCGTGGAACAAATTCAACGCCGCTTCCGGTTGTGATCTGCAATCGGTCAGGTTGAGCCGCAGGGTCATAGCCCACTTGCATCAGTCTGCTTTGGTTTATCAAAGTAGCCGTCGCACCCGTATCCAGCGCCAACGACAAAATGGCACTGCCGGAAGGTCCCGACACTTCCACCTGAACGATAATCAAGCCACGCTTTGCGTTGAAGGAGAATCTCACAATACGAACTCCATTTCCTCGCTCGGCTGGCCTGTAAACAAAACGGCAAATCGCTTCGGGTGGAACTCCAATGCCTTGCGGTCAAACTCGTCTCGATTCTTGCTGTGATACAGAACCTTGCCGCTTTGCACCTCAAGTGCTTCATTTGTCTGTGGGTCTTCCACCAAAACCCATTCCGAATCAAACTGTGACTCGATTTCCGCGATGGTTAGCACCTTGTCCATATTTTACCTCCTTAAACTACACATTATTTTACCACGCCCACCGAAACGCTGCGCGCAGCCGTCGAACAATGTTATTCACCCGCAAATTTGTCGGGGAAACCACGTGTTTTGGACGTAAAACAGGGCAAAAAAACCGCAGATTTCTCTTTGCAGTATAATTTTACCTCATCATGGCTTTTTACCGCAATGATGGACATCGCGCGATGCAGCATAATGCAAAGTCGCTGGCGGAATTCCTGGAGGCTTGTCGCGCCTTTATGCAGGTCAGGCGGTTGAGCCTCAAAACTCAGGAAAGCTACCTCAAATATATCCGGCGTTACATCCAGTTTCACAAAGGAAAGCCCGAAGAGTTGGGCGAGGCCGAGGTCGAGCAGTTTTTGTCGCAACTGGCGAGCGAGGGGCGCGTTGCCGCTTCAACTCAAAATGTGGCATTCGCGGCCATCGTTTATCTTTACCGCGAAATACTGGGCATCGAGTTAGAAGGGATTTCGGCACTGCGCGCCGCGCGCCCCAGGCGCGTGCCGGATGTTTTGTCCAAATCCGAAGTGCAAAGGCTGCTCGACCACTTGTCGGGGACAAGCCAACTCATCGCTTCGCTACTTTATGGCGCGGGATTGCGCCTGTTTGAAGGCCAGCGCCTGCGTATCAAAGATGTGGATTTCGAGGGTGGACTTCTCCTCGTTCGCGCTGGAAAAGGGGACAAAGACCGGCGCGCGATTTTGCCGCAAGTCCTCTACCGTCCGCTTTTCGATCACCTCAATGAGCTGAAAACCGGCTGGGAAAAGGCGCAGAGCGAGGTGCGCCTGCCGGTTTCGATGCCCGACGCGCTCGCCGGCAAATATCCCCTGGCGCCGTTTGAGTGGAGCTGGCAATATGTGTTTCCAGCCTCCAAACCGTCGCTCGACCCGCGCGACGGCCTTGAAAAGCGCCATCATGTCCTCGAAGATACTTTTCAACGCGCCATAAAACGCGGCGCGGCCAAAGCGGGGTTGAGCAGACGGGT
>JAUJON010000012.1 GCA_030447595.1 Thermosynechococcaceae cyanobacterium YX3bin19 | reverse complement strand
GTCTAGGCTAAACGTTGCGGTGAGTAGCACGCTAGAGACTGCCAGCAGCGTCGCCATCTTAAGGTATTGGAGCTGAATTGGCATAGAACCCTCTTGAGTGCTACTGGTTTTGTAATCGGAACTCTTGGGGGTTGGAGGCATCGCTATTCTCAACGCGCTAGCCGTACAGCGTCCAGTCAATGTTGTTGTCGAGTAGTGCGCCCCGCGTCGGGAAGCCTGCCGAAGTGCACCAAGTTGGGAAGCGCTTGTGCATTAGTGCACCAAGTTGGGAAGCGCTTGTGCATCGCTGCCTTGATATACTCCTGCTCTTTATCGCTTACCGTACTGCCAAGGTTGCTCATTTGGTATTTGGAACCCATAACACTTAGGCCGGTATCCAAGTGAATCATGATTGAGAAGCAAAGCCTCAAACGTTCATGTAGCCGCCATCGACAACCAGGTCAGCTGCGGTCATGTAAGATGCCTCGTCGCTGGCAAGAAACACTGCGGCCTTGGCGATCTCCTCTGGCCTTCCTTCTCGAGCCAGCGGTGTTACCTGTGTCACATAGTTAACAAAACCATCCACCGCCTCCTGCGGCAAATCTAGCTTGCCTTGGAAGGCAGTTCGGACCACACCGGGACTGAGGGCATTGACGCGGATCTGGCGCGGACCGAGTTCTGCCGCCAGGGAGCGGGCGAAGGATCGCACCGCTGCCTTAGTGGCGAAATAGATACTACCCGTCGCTGCCCCTTTCTCGTGGGCTGCCGAGGCATTGAGGATCACACTTGCTCCTTTGTTTAATAAACCGACAAGCTTTTGCACTGTGAAGAAGACCCCCTTGACGTTGATGTCGAACTGGTTGTCATAGAACGCCTCGTTCACCTGTTCAACTGGCGCGAAGTATCCAATTCCAGCGTTGGCAAAAAGAATGTCAAGACTGCCAAACTCTTCCCCGACATCTGTAGCCAGCACATCGAGGTCAGCGAGCGATCGCACATCGGCCCGTACCGGAATTACATTTTGGCCAAGTTCTTTTACCGCGCTCGCGAGTCGCGCTTCGTTTTGCCCAGTGATCATCACGCGTGCCCCTTCCTGCAAAAACTGCTTTGACGTTTCAAAGCCAATACCCGTTGTGCCGCCAGTAACGAGCGCTGTCTTGTTAGCGAGTCTTGCCATAGTTGTTCTTCCTTGGTCTTCCAGGTTGGGAGGATTGCAATGAAATGATCGCCGCTACTTTGAGTTCAGACGGCGGCCCATTACCAGTAATAAATACAATCTAGATGATCTTGGAACGTTTGGTCAAACAAGTTTTTTGTTTTTATTAGCTTACGAGCTTTATAGAATAGTGATCTGTAAGTTGATTCGAAGCAGTAAAATTCCTGGGATTCCGCTAAGTCAAACCGAATATTCAAAGATAAGTTTGAAAGCGATTAAAAGTGTCTATGGCTGGTGTCAAGCAGTTCGATAAGGAAAAAGTGATTGATCGGGCGCTGGCAGTGTTCTGGCAGCGAGGCTACGAAGCGACATCGATTCAAGATTTGGTTGAGGCCACTGGTATTGGTCGCGGCAGCCTCTACGGCACCTTTGGGGATAAAGAAAAGTTGTTCCTTGCAGTGCTTGACCGCTATGTCGAGAAGATCGGGTCGCAGCTCATGGCAGCCTTGAGCAATCCCGACCCTCGAAGGGCGATCGCGCGGATGTTCGAGGTGATGGTGAATCGGATGAATGACCCAGGCTACCCACGGGGTTGTCTAATCTGCAACACCTCGCTGGAATGTCCAGGGGGAAGTGACACCATTAATCGTAAGGTTATTGAGCAACTGAGCAGCATGGAATCTGCAATCTACCAAGTACTGCTGAGTGCCCAAGCTGAGGGGTTACTCGAACCGGGACGGGACATGCGAGCCTTGGCCCGCTTCTTTGTCGGTGCGGCTCAGGGGATGGCGGTACTGAATAAAACCTCCGCGGACCCGTCACTGCTCAGCGACGTCGCCAGGGTGGCACTGAGCGTCTGGGACTGCCCAGGTAGAGAAGTGGCAGGCCCTACTGACTAGAGAGCCCCGCAGTCTCTGTCAGCAAGCCTTCTAAAATAGTAACGATAGGCAAATATCTTTCCGTCTCCGGGTCACAACTGCTTCTACATTCCAAACTCTATGGCATTTTCGTCAATTGTCCGAGCGCTGGGGAAGTCACCCCTCACACAAGAACTACTCAACAAGCTGGAGCAACAGCGGCACTTGCAGCTCAGTGGCGTTGCCCGGTTACCCAAGGGGCTCGTTGCTTCGGCAATTGCCCAAGCTCGGTCACAAAACTTGTTGGTAGTGACCCCAACGCTGGAAGATGCCGGGCGCTGGGCCACTCAGTTAGAGGTAATGGGCTGGCAGACGGTTCACTTTTATCCCACCTCGGAAGCCTCACCCTACGAGCCCTTTGACTTGGAGTCAGAAATGACCTGGGGGCAACTCCAGGTGCTGGCCGATCTCGTCACCGCTCACCCCTCAATGGCAATTGTCGCAACCGAGCGATCGCTACAGCCCCACCTGCCGCCAGTTGAAGTTTTCCAGTCTTACTGCCTGAGGCTGGATCGAAGCCAGGGGGAAACCTTTCCCACCCTCGATCACTTGAGTCACCAACTGGCAAAGCTGGGCTATGAACGGGTTGCCCTCGTTGAGACCGAAGGACAGTGGAGCCGACGCGGGGATATTATTGATCTTTTTCCCGTTGCTTCCGAGCTACCGGTGCGGCTGGAATGGTTTGGGGATGAGCTGGAGCAGATGCGGGAATTTGATCCGGCAACCCAGAGATCCCTGGATAGCATTGACTACCTTACCCTCACGCCTACCAGTTTTGCACCACTCACCCTGGCTGCTCTGACGGCAGCAAAGCGGGAACAAGTCAAGGCCATCCTGCCCCCGGAAGACCAGGAACTGGATGGAGGCCAAGCTCCAGAAGGAATGCGGCGATTTTTGGGCCTGGCCTTTGAGCAGCCCGCATCCCTGTTGGACTATTTCTCAGGCAATACCCTGATTACCCTGGATGAACCGGAGCAGTGCCGGGCCCACGGCGATCGCTGGCTTGAGCATGCTGAAGAGCACTGGAAAGACGTGGGAGCTTTCCTGCCGCGCCTTCACCGTCCCTTTACTGAGTCAATGACAGCGGCAGAGCCTTTTCCGCGGCTATCCCTAGCGGAACTGGCGGAAGAAAAAAGCGGTCTCAATCTTGCCAGCCGCCCCGTGCCTGCTATTCCCCATCAATTTGGCAAGCTGGCTGATACCCTGCGGCAGGAGCGAGATCGAGGTTTCTCAGTTTGGCTGGTATCTGCCCAACCCTCCCGCTCTGTGGCCTTGCTGCAGGAGCATGACTGTCCGGCCCAGTTCGTGCCGAATCCTCGCGACTACCCGGCGATTGAAAAACTACAGGGCCGGACGCCCGTAGCCTTGAAATATTCTGGTTTGGCGGAGCTGGAAGGATTCATCCTGCCAACCTTTCGCTTAGCGGTGGTCACGGATCGCGAGTTTTTTGGTCAACATACGCTGGCAACCCCCAACTATGTCCGCAAGCGCCGCCGCGCGACTTCCAAGCAGGTTGACCCTAATAAGCTGCGTCCGGGTGACTATGTCGTGCACCGCAATCATGGTGTCGGTAAGTTTAGCAAGTTGGAAAGCTTGACGATCAACGGGCAAACCCGTGAGTACCTGGTGTTGCAGTATGCGGACGGCCTATTGCGGGTCGCTGTCGATCAACTGAGTTCTCTGTCCCGCTTCCGAGGGGCGGGAGATGCGGCGCCTGAACTGAACAAAATGTCCGGCAAAGCCTGGGAGAAAACCAAGGGTAAAGTTCGCAAAGCGATTAAGAAAGTTGCGGTGGACTTACTCAAACTTTATGCCCAGCGATCGCAGCAGCAGGGGCATGCTTACCCAGTGGACGTGCCTTGGCAGGCAGAACTGGAAGAGTCTTTCCCCTATCAACCGACCTCTGATCAGCTCAAGGCAGTGCAGGATGTCAAGCAAGATATGCAGAGCGATCGGCCGATGGACCGCCTCGTGTGTGGAGATGTGGGGTTTGGCAAGACAGAAGTGGCGATCCGGGCAATTTTCAAGGCCGTCACCGCTGGAAAGCAGGTGGCATTCCTAGCACCAACCACTATTTTGACCCAGCAGCACTACCACACCCTCAAGGAGCGCTTTGCCCCCTACCCGATTCAAGTCGGGTTACTAAACCGCTTCCGGAGTGCCGAGGAGCGGCGGCAAATCCAGCAGCGGCTAGCAACCGGGGAACTCGATGTGGTGGTGGGCACCCATCAACTGCTCGGCAAGGGCATTACCTTCCGGGATTTAGGGCTATTAGTGGTGGATGAAGAACAGCGCTTTGGGGTGAATCAAAAAGAAAAGATCAAAACCTTGAAAACCCAGGTAGATGTTCTCACCCTCAGCGCCACGCCAATTCCCCGCACCCTCTACATGGCCCTATCGGGAGTGCGAGAGATGAGCTTAATCACCACGCCGCCCCCTTCCCGCCGCCCGATTAAAACCCACTTGGCTCCCTACGACCCGGAGACCGTTCGCAGCGCTATTCGCCAGGAGCTAGACCGAGGCGGGCAAGTATTTTACGTGGTATCGCGGGTCGAAGGGATTGAAGAGGTGGCGGATAAGCTGCAAGAGATGGTGCCAGGAGCTCGGATTGCCATCGCTCATGGGCAGATGCTGGAAGGGGAACTGGAAGCCACGATGCTTACCTTCAACAACGGTGAGGCCGATATTTTGGTTTGCACCACGATCATTGAATCCGGTTTAGATATCCCGCGAGTGAACACGATCTTGATTGAAGATGCCCAACGGTTTGGTCTATCGCAGCTTTACCAGCTCCGGGGCCGCGTCGGTCGAGCTGGAATTCAAGCTCATGCCTGGGTGTTCTACCAATCTCAGGCTGCCCTATCGGAAACGGCCCGCCAGCGGCTGCGGGCCTTACAGGAGTTCACTCAACTAGGCTCTGGCTATCAACTCGCCATGCGCGACATGGAGATCCGGGGAGTGGGCAACCTGCTGGGGGCAGAACAGTCCGGCCAAATGGACGCGATCGGCTTTGACCTGTACATGGAGATGCTGGAAGAGGCAATTAGCGAGGTGCGGGGTCAGGAAATTCCCCAGGTAGACGATACGGCAATTGACTTAAACCTAACGGCCTTTATTCCCAGCGACTATATTCCCGATCTCGATCAAAAGATGAGCGCCTACCGGGCGATCGCCTCTAGCAATTCCAAGGTAGAACTGACGCAAATTGCTGTGGAGTGGAGCGATCGCTACGGCCCCATCCCTACTGCCGCTCTGCAGCTGCTGCGTGTGGTCGAACTCAAACAGTTGGCAAAGAAACTTGGCTTTGCCCGCATCAAACCAGAGGGCAATCAGCACATCACCCTAGAAACTCCTATGGAAGAACCAGCCTGGCACCTCTTGAAGGCTAACCTGCCTCAACACCTGCACTCTCGCTTCGTCTACACCCCTGGCAAAGTTACTGTCCGGGGTTTAGGCGTCCTGGGTGCCGATAAACAGCTAGAGAATCTGATCGACTGGCTGAGTAAAATGCAGGGGGCACTTCCCGAACCAGTCTTGGTTTGAGTGGCTGCCGTACAACAATCGAGGCAGTCAGTGTAGGTGTCGTGTCATTTCAACCGTCAGAATAGGTTGCAAAAAACAGCCCTATGGATGATAAGGCTGTTTGGAAAGGGATTGGCTTGAGAGCAGCCGTTAACGGCTAGTGACTCACCAACTTACCATAGTGCTCGCACCGGGGGCTGAGTACTAGGTGTAGACTGGCTGCTGCTGGACTGCTGGGTGGGTTGCAGAATTGGTCCGACGAGCGCTAGCACCTCTTCCATTGTGGCAAAGCCATCAAAGGCTGCTGAGGCAAATGGAATCGGGGTTCCTGAACGCACCTCCTGGTAAATGACTTCCTGCGGGTTTCGAATCCAAGGGCGGATATCAGCATTGAGCAAGACCTGGCGCAGGTAGCGAATCCCAGCGGCATGGCGGGCTTCGACACTATGAATCTCCAGGGCTCCAGCGAGGACAGTTTTAGCTGCATCCCCGGCTGCCTGCAAGTTAGCCGCCTGACCCTTGTAAGCGGCAACACCCAAATCCTCAACATACTGGCCTGCCAGGAGAAAGTCTGCTGGGTTAGCAAAGGGGTCCCGTTGGAGAATCGCAGTGAAATTAGGATTAGCTGGAATTGTGACTGAATTTGGATTGCCTCCCAGGCTCGTCAGGAGTGTGGACAGGTCCGCCACATGCTGCATTTCGTCTTCACCGTAGGAGCGGATTGCGTCTTTGGCGACTTGAGGAGCAGTGGCGAGTCCGCCACTAGTTGCTGCCTCAATTGCCCGGCGATAGAACTCAGCTTCTAGTTTCTCCAGAGTTAGGGCATAGGCAACGATTTCTTGGGGAGTGGGCACTGATCCTTGGGCGTAGGCAGGGGCAGCGGGGGCAAGGAACAAAGAGCCGAAGAAAAAGGACACAATCATCACGGCGGCTTGAGCGGCGGCTGTTAAGCGATGAAGCCCACGGTCAAACCCGCCAAGTACAGTTTTACCTATTTGCTGCGTCGCTGAATCTAAACTGGTTTTCATAGTTAAGTTACTCCTGAGGTTAGGCGACGAGCGCACCTCTGATTGGGTTGTTGAGTAGGTTCAGGGAGCTGACGATCGCCACAATCTGCTTGGGGGTATACAGCTCATCGTAGGCCCGGTCTTTGAAGGGATTGAGTGCAGGCACTAACTCAGCGTCGCTGACCTTGCGATCACTGGGGGGTTCTGTAGCAGGGCGCTGTAGCAAGGCGCGCGCCCCGACAGCATGACGCGCTTCCACGGACACAATTGAACCGGCGGCCAGCAGGTAGGTAGGATTCTTCAGGCTCGGTCCGACACCGTTGTAGGCATGTACCCCGGTATCCTCTAGGGCAACAGCGGTGTTGAGGATAGTATTGCGATCTTTCAACACACTATTCAGTCCAGCTTTGTTGAAGCTGAGTTGGTTGGTAGCAAATGTAGCGTTTGCGCCTAGAACGCCACGGAGGAACCTCACGTGTTCCGCCTCATGGGCACCGAGAGTCCTCATGTAGTCAAGCTCTCGGGTTGGTAATCTTGCCAGATTGAACCACAGCGGCATAGAACGCCGCTTCCAGCTCCTCCAGCAGCAGGGCAAAATTGAGAATACCGATATCGTCGGCATTAAAGGTCAGGGCTTTGACGCCGAAAATGTTCCCCTGAGCTGTCACCGCTTTAGGTATGGTTGTCAAGGCCGCTGCACCCAGACCACAAAGGCCCCATTTCAATAAGGTACGCCGTGAGGGCCAGAACCCTTTATTTGCTTTGTTTTCATGCTGTTCATGTCGTGGGGGTCCTAACATTGAGAGTTGATTTCTCACCGATGATGCTCCAGATATTCACCACATTTGCTCACTACCGCTTCTAGGCGTCCACCTGTTGGTCATGTCGTTACGCTTGCCAAATGAATCACTTAAGACTGAAAAATTGATGATCTTTGCTGATTTGTCCTATCCTCAGCATCAGGGTTCTCGACATCGCTAACAAACTTGCAAACTTACATACGGAGTATCGGTGATTCCCCTCGTCGATTCTCAGATATTTTTGAGTTCAGCCTAGGCTGGAAGTTCAACTGAGTGTGTTTATAGCTGAATAAATTACTCAAGACTAACAAAACTGGTATTCATCCCCTTCCCCAGGGCCAAAAAGCTTGCGTTCATTTTGTCTACTCTAATGCTCACTTTCGGGTTATAAACACTAAAGGCTTTAGAAGGGAGAACGTGGTTCGCAGCACCCCTGGTAAATCGTGCCGGCATCCGTCAACCCGTTGTTGGGGTCTGTGATCACTAAGACTGCTGGCGTCACCGTGATGTTGTCATTGATCATAAAGCGGTAGAACGCTTCGTAGTTTCGCTGTGTGCCTAAAGCATCCACATCATTCCCAAAGAAGGGCTGGCCATAGGCAAAGCCAAGCAGAGACCCTGGCACAAAGAGATCGCGGATGGCGATGCCTGCCATAAAGGTCTGGACGTCAAAATCACCAATGCCCGCCGCCGCAGCCTCACCGAAGCTATCAAACTCCCCGTAGCCGTAGCGGCCAAACAGACCAACGCGGTCGGCTAGGGTAAGCTCTACGTTCGCTCCATAGGCATCGCGCCGCAGGTCGTTGGTGGTGGCGTTGGTATACTGCAACCGCAGAGCAAAGGCATCGCTGGGGGAAAACTCCAGTTCTGCCGTCGCTTGGTAGGGGTCGCCGAGTAAACCACCACCAAAGATATTAGGAATGGCATTGGTGGGACTTGATGCAACATAGGTTCCCCGCAGCGTGATCGGTCCACCCCCCAGGGTTAAAGTCAAATCCTCCACCCGCACCACCACAAAGTCAACAGGGTTGGCGATAATCAGGGGATTGTTGATAAAGAAGCCAGAGCTAAAGTCTTGAGAAGGAACGTTGGCGTAGCTGTTGAAGTCCACAAAGTCAGCCGGGAACACTCGTGGACCAACGGTAATGGCCAGGTCTTCAATGGGGCGGAAGGTGTAGGCCAACCGTCGCAGGAAAGGGTCGTACCCGCAGTACCCCCGGCAGGACCGTAGTCTAGCCCACCTAGGTCAACTGGAAAAATGGCGTCAGTCAGGTTGGGGCCAAATGCATCAGGAAATGTAGTAATAACGCCCAGCCCTCCCTCCAAGTTCTGACCAATGATGTCTTCACCGCCGTTGCCCACTTCTATCTGGGTCTGCAGTATGTCATCTCCAGTAAAGCTGGTGTCGAAGTTTAAGCGCACCCGGGCTAGGACTGTGGGTTCGGTGTCCCCACCGCCATCCACGTCTTGCTCCCCGTACTGACCGGCAAACACCGCTTCCCCAACGAGCTTAGTGGTGGTGGAGAACTGGTTAGCTTCCAGTTCTGTGGTGCGAGCTTCTAGGGCATCCACGCGGCCTCTGAGGGTGGCCAGCTCTGCGGCAAACTCTTCCTGCAGGCGGCGAATCGTTGCCAGGTCTTCCGGACCCAGTTGGCCGATGCGCTCCGCCAGGCTATTCAAGCAGGCGTAGGTCCCCGCGGCAAACTCATAGCGAGTCAAGGCCCGGTTGCCCCGGAAGGTGCCGTCTGGGTAGCCGGCAATACAGCCATAGCGCTCAATCAGGGACTGCAAAGCTTGAAAGGCCCAGCTACTAGGGTCGACATCGGACAGCTGCGACACCGAAGTCACAGGGGCACCCTGGGCAACAGTGGTATCGGTGAAGGTTTGCTGTTGACTGACGCTGAGCCCAGGAGCTGCAGCCGGTGCCAGGCTGGGGGCAGTGGGTGCAGGGTCATTCGCTACGACGGCAGGGGGTGCGGCTGGGACTTCAGCCACTAATGTTGGTGCACTAGCAACCAGGGTGGTAGCTGGTTCTGCAGTGGGTGACAGTTCTGCAGGGCTGGCAGCTTGAGCTGGGTGGGCGATCGCACCCAGTAGCCCCAGGCTACCAGCCAGTAGATAGGCTCTATTCACGTTACTCCTCACTCACAAAATTAATACTTAGTGTTCGGCGCTATAAACCTAGCAAAGCTGACCTATCTTCGAGTAGGCAATTGACAGAAGATGCATGAGCTCTAGTAAGCATCAGCAGTAGCTGCCTGACAGTTTGGCCCAATCGGATGCCCAGCTTCTAGACCAAAATCTGCTCAATTTTTGCTCATTCTCTCAAACTGCCTAGTATTTTTGTGTTCACAGGCGATCCGGACGTGAGATTAGCTAATCTCCTGGCTCCACAGGTTACTTGTCACAGCCATTATTCCGGCTTTCAGGTGACGACGAAAGGTGCTGAAGGGCAAGTCCAGTCGTTCAGCGGCCCGCTCTTGAGTTGGTGCAGGGTGCAGGTAAGTGTGGTAAAGCGCCCAGTAGTATTTTGCCTCTCTCGGAGATGACTGTAGCGATTCCGCCGCCTCTCTCACTAGAGCCTGTAAAGCAGCAACTCGCTCAGTTTTACTGGCTTGAGCTTTAACCCGGTTGGTTACCAACCGTGACCGGAGCAGTGGGTTCCCCTGCAGGATGTTAGGGTGAGAGAAATTGCGCAAGACCGCTCGCACTGCCTCGACGAAATCAGGTTGACTGAGAACCACTAGCGGCTCGTTGCTCGATGAGATAGCGCTTGCATAGCTTGTCGTGAGTAAAGCCTGTGGGTTAGCCCCTATTCCTACCGGCATGATCTCAGCCGCTGCAGCGATCTCCCGTTGAGCCAACAGAGTCTGCCATGCTGCAAATGGCACTACCCGCCAGTCGTGTCCATAGACTCCATAAAGCCGATCACCTACCTCAAAATCAGCTTCGGAAATTCGTGCTAAGTCTGCATAGGCAAAGATCGCTGCCCAAAAATCAGGCTCTGCGCAGGGAAAAAATGTAAAGGCCAGACCTGCAGAAGATCGATGATGCTGCATAAAGTTAATGAAGATCAGGCTCTGAATGGGTGAGACCGCTTGATGGGTATCCCGCGCCATCCAAAAGCGGAGGAGAGTCGCCCCTTCACCGGGTCGTAACGGTGCTCGTTCTTGGAGGTAGCGCCACGCCAGTTGAGTGGCGGGGTCAGCGTCCCGGTCCTCCAGGGTAGCCTGGTGCAGCGCGACTACCAGGAGAAATCCAGCAGGCTGCTGCTCGGCATCTCGACAGATCAGTACCCCCTGCGGCGGGCGCTGCCGCCAAAGAGCTGCGAGCTGTGCAGCGAGTGGGGTCGGGCAGACGCCGGGACGGCAGGCGCGAGGGGGGATCTCGGCGGGGGGGGGGGGCGTATCCGGTCCTTAGACTGCCATCTTGCCAGGTGAAGTAGGGCCTGACGGCTGAGTTATCGCGATGCAGGAACGTGTAATCGGTAGAATGTGCTGCTGCTGGTGTCCCTGAGTCTGTTCTAATCGAGCGGTGTAATAGGCCCGGGCCCGCTCGTGCAATTTCGCATACCAGTCAGGATTGCGCCAGCGCAAGTCAGCGATCAAGACTTCACGGGCTAAATCGTGGGGAAACAGCCCTAGCCGCCCAGATTCAATGAACGATAAATCGCGTAGCCATTGAAACCATTCACGAACGTCGGGCACGTCTAGCATGCGCTAGCAGCTGCCTCATTGTCAGACGGACTAGGGCGCAGGCCTCTAAAGCCTGATGGTGAACTGGACTGAATTTACCTGTTGGATAAATGTTTCCAGCAGCATTCTGATCGTCGGGTACTGCGGCGGGCTGAAAGCGAATGTTTCCTTCCTGGGCAAACACGTCAGCAACCAGGGAGAGGAGGCAAGCGGATGGCCGTAGGTGAAATCGAGGACTTCCTGATGCTGTACGGGAGGAATGTTTCGCTGGACCAGGTAGACCTGGCTTTCTGCTGAAGTTGGGTTGCGGAGGGGTAGTATGTGCATCTGGTCTGCCAACCTGGATCTGGCTCGCCAGAGGATGCCGAAGAGGTGCCGACCGGCCAGCACTGTTAGGGTACTCGCCGGTAGCTGCGGGAGGAACGACTCACGGAGCCATTCGTCCAGCGATTCTATCCTTTCATAAGTATCAATTAAAAGAACGTGCCGACCGGCTCGAGAGGTAAGGCTTCCAGAGGAAAATCTAGCGGTGGAAGGCCCATCGCAAATCGCAATGCGCTAAGGAAAAATTCGGGCGAGGGGTCAGTGTGCGAGCATCGAGGTAGATTGCCGGGGTTTGGTGCTGCTCACAGACACGAATGAATTCTCCCCGGAAGGGTGGTCTTACCCACGCCTCCAGGGCTCAAAAATGTGCAAGATGAAAGGAGCAGTTCCGGTGCAGCAAGCGCGATTGAAACAGCTTAAGCTCCTGAGCCCGCCCAATAAAGCGGTGTCGCCGCGCTGCAATCAAATGCTCTGCCAGATGAATCGCATGAAGCATTTCCCCTAGAAGCAAAAGCAAGGTATATAAGTCCTTACCTTAAAAAGTACACGATACTACATCTCTTCCTATTAGAGAGGACCTCAATCGGAACTGCGAGTTTAAGGCTGGGAACTTGAAGCTCTGAAACTTAAAACTGGGAGTTCAGAACTTAGAGTATGGAGTGCTGAGCTTGCAACCTGGACTTCTGAAGCAACCGCTACAAGATCAATCACTCGCTAACAGGGATTATGGCCGTTTGACGAAAGGGCCTAAATCTGCCTGAAGAAAGTCAATAAACTGCCGCGCCGTCCGCCCAGAGCGGCCATTGTGACGAGTTGCCCATTGGAGAGCGCGATACTCCAGATCTTCCTGATTGAGGGCGATTCTGCCTTGGGCTGCTAAATGCTGCACCATGGCCAGGTAAGTCTGCTGATCCGCAGGTGCAAAAGTCAAGGTCAAGCCAAAGCGATCGCTAAAAGAAAGCTTCTCCTGCACGGTATCCCAAGCGTGGACTTCTTCACTAGCGCTAGGACGCGGGCGATCGCCCAAAAATTCCCGAATTAAGTGGCGGCGGTTGGAGGTAGCATAGACCACTACGTTTTGCGGTCGTGCTGTCAGACTACCTTCTAGCAGAACCTTGAGAGATTTATAGGCCGCTTCATCTTCTTCAAAGGAGAGATCATCGACAAAGAGAATGAACTTTTGTAGCAGACCTCGAAGTTGTTCGACGATCTCCGGTAGGTCTTGCAAGTCAGATTTAGCCACTTCAACCAGGCGCAGGCCGCGATCGCCATACTCGTGCACCAGTGCCTTGACCATAGAGGATTTCCCAGAACCCCGGCTGCCATAGAGCAACACATGCAAGGCCAGATAGCCAGCCAAGAGAAATTCTGTGTTCTTTACCAACGCCTGCCGCTGAGCATCACAGCCGACCAGCTCGACCAACCGTACTGGATCGGGATGAGGAATCCCCCTCAGTTGTCCAGAGCACCAGCGGAATGCATGATATCTAGCAAACAACCCGCTGGCCTGCTGGTAGTAATCGACCAAGTTTTCCAGTCCTTCACCCCAATCTTCCAGCTTGTGTAGTTTCGCTCTTGCCTGCTCCTGAGCTGCCCAGTTCCCAGCAATAGATGGATTAAGAGGCAGGGCCTCATCCCAGATCACAGGCTTAATAGGCAGTTTGACAGCTGATTGGACCCACTGGCTTAACTGGTCGCTGCTGCACTGAGCCAGCCGCTGCAACACCCGCAGATCATGCCGGACCGCAGCCATCAATGATGGTGGCATTGACAGTCTCCCCTGTTGGGCTTGCCGGGTGAAGGGGTTCTCTGCCCGAAGGAGTTGTGTAATCAGATAGTCTTGCCAGCTTTGACCTGCTTCAGCTAGCGCTTTAAACCAGCAACCATAAGCCTGTAGACATTGAATGCCCGCTGTATCAGGCTGCCGGATCGCTTTCAGCAACGCCAAAAATGCTTGCCCGGCTTCCCCTTCCAGTACAGACTGATACAGTAATAACGAAGCTGCTTGTTGCTGCAGGGACTGGATTGATCCGGCTTCTGCCATGGGTAGCGCTGGTTGATTGAGAAACAATACTGCAATTTTCCCTTGGATCAACAGGATGACGCCAACAATTCCTGCCTTAGCAGCCCTGCAGGGCCAAACTGTGGTACTCCTTCTTGGAAAATCGCTGTAAGCTAATAAGTAATTTTCTCCTGATGTCTAAGATTGAGCTGGCCTATGCACATGTCCAGATTCATTCCCCTTCTCATCAGCTTAGTAGCAACAGCAAGCTGGGGTGCTGTTGCTCAAACGACTGAAGCGTTAATTCAACAGGGCAATGCCGCCCAAGCCGCTAAGAATTATCCCCAGGCGGAGAACATTTGGCGCGGCATCGTGCAGCTCGACCCAAATAATGTCCCGGCGCATTACTATCTAGGGTTATCGCTGCACCGGCAAGATAAACTGGACGAGGCGATCGCTGTCTACCGCCGAGCTATCGAGCTGAATCCAAACCAAACTGCCGCTGACCAAAAACTAGATACTTTTGCCTATGTGGGGTTAGGCGTGGCCCTCAAGACGCAGAACAAACTCGACGAGGCGATCACCGCCTATCGTCAAGCCATCGCCCTCGACCCAGAAAACGCTACAGCTCATTACAATTTGGGTCTGGCATTAAGAAGCCAGAACAAACTCGATGAAGCGATCGCCGCCCACCGTCGAGCTATCGAACTCAAGCCCAGTGCAGAGGTCTACTACAGTCTGGGCAACGCCCTGTACTACCAGAACAAACTCGATGAGGCGGCAACCGCCTACCGCAGCGCCACTAAACTGAGTCCAGACTACGGAGTTGCCTATGCCGGTTTAGGTGCTTCCCTGTACTACCAGAACAAATTGGACGAGGCGGCAACTGCCTACCGCAGCGCCCTTAAGATCAACCCTGATGATGCCGTTGCTTATGTAGGTCTGGGAAATGCCCTCAGGGCTCAAAACAAAGCAGAGGAAGCGATCACCATCTTCCGTCAGGCGATTCAACTCAATCCCCAGAGTGCAGAAGCTTACACAGGTCTGGGAAATGCCCTCCAGGATCAGAACCAGTTGGACGAGGCGATCACGGCCTATCGTCAAGCGATTGCCCTCAACCCAAAACCAACGGCCGCTTATACAGCACTCGATAAGGCTCTCAAAGCTCAGAGCCAGCGAGAGGAGGCTGTTGCTGCCTATCGGAGTCAGATCAAACTGCGTCCTGAGGATCCTGAAGCTTATTATGCGCTCGCCAGCGCTCTTCAGGATCAAAACAGGTTGGAGGAAGCGATCGCGGCCTACCGCAGCGTTATTGCCCTTGATCCCGCTAGAGCCGAGGCTTACAACGATCTAGGCATGGCTCTGCAGCAGCAGGGCAATTTGGCAGAGGCCTTGGAGCAGTTTAAGCAGGCAATTCAGCTCGATCCAACCAGTACCACTGCTCAAAATAATTTGCAAGCAGTAGAGCAGTTGATTTCAGAGCAAAAATCTACAACTCCGCAATAAATTTTGACTTTGCGATTGCCGCCTGTCCTTAAAAGCTAGGTTCAGGTGCTGAGGTGGGCGGCGACTCAAACCCAGGCTCTGGAGGAGCTTCAGGGTCTGGCAGGGTAGCACCTGGCTCTGAGCTTGGAGGTGCCTCAATTTGCGAGGTTGGAGGAGCTTCGGGTTCTACCAAGATCGGCGTGGGCTCTGAGGCCGGCAATGGTTCAGCTGGAAGCGTCGGTGGAGCTCCTGGCACGACCCGCTGCGGTGGTGAGGTTGGTCTGGGTTTTGGCGTTGCCGCTTTAGGTGGGGAGGACGGCGTAGGGGATGCTGAGGTCGGACGAGCTTGGGGCATGACCAGCGGCAAGTCAGGCATAGAGAACGCTGGCGTTTCCGGTATTGTGGTCGGGATAGGTGGCTCAGGGGGCGGCTGCACTAGGGGCGGGAGTGTCGACAAGGGTAAGGGCTGTGCAGCGGGTGGCACAGGTATAGTCGCTTCAGGATTGATTCCCTGACCAGGAGTTTCAGGGCGGGTTGGAGGCGTTGACCTTAAAAAGGAAAGCCTGGATACGAGGGCAACTAGCATCAGAATCGCTGCAATCGCGGTTCCAATGAGTAGCCGTAGGTTTTTAGGTTCTCGGATAGCAGAGTTAGTCTCCCACAACCTGGCAATAGCAGGCCTGACAGCTCGTGCTACTACTGGGTCAGATGGCTTGTCAGCCGCTTTATTGGGTAAAACGACGGCGCTCGCCCCCTTGACCCGACTGAGAAATGGAACGAGTTCCTTTTGCCGAATAGCTTCCAGCGGTGGAGTATTAGTCTCTTTAAGTTCTGCTAACTTACCCAATTTGGTGGGCGTTGAATGCTGGGGGGATTCGCGTAGTTCCGGCTTTGGGCTGCGATGCTTTGATTCCTGGCGGTATTCCTGGTCAGGTTGTAAAACTCTTGCTTCAATGGCGCTGGCTTCCTCAGGGGGCAGATTGAGCCTTTCTCGGAGGGCGTCTAAAGTACGGCGGTTCTCGGCTGACTCCCCAGTCCAGGCAAAACGTTCCACTTGTTTGCGATAGCTAAGCTTTGGATCCCCGGTAGCTGCTTTAGCAAGAACGAGTTTATTGGCGTCTTCTCTAACCCAATAGATCAAGGATTCTATTTCTGGAGCAACTTTTTGTACTTTCCGGCTGGTGTACTCGTGTAGCTCATCGACCGAAACCACACCATCGTTGTCTAAATCTGCTGCCCCAGTTTCCATGCCCTCAACTAGATAGTGGGTGTAGACCGAGGGCTTTAGTCGGTTTTGCGGATAAGAGTATTGGGTTGGGGTAAAGGCGGCGAGGGCTGCTTGTCCTTCTCTAACGAGTTGCGTGGCAGCATTGACTGAAAGATTGGTTTCCTCTGGCTCACCTGTGGCGTGATTTAACCAGCAGTCTAAGATCACAACCTGCCGCTCTGACTGGCTTTTAGCTGACATCGCTTGTACGAAGCTAGCTGCAAGAGCAGGTAAGGAACTGGCTGTTTTCTGCCCGGTACTATCGCTTTTAGCCGCTGTCAGATAAAGATCGCCGCGAGCGCTCTTCAGAGCCAGCCCGGAGAAGTAAAGCAGCACCAGGTCGTATTTTTGACAATTCGCGAACAGAGCCTCAATCCCCTGCTCCATGCTCGCTTGATCAGGATTCGTGAGTGTTCTTACCTCAAACCGGCCCATCTCCCGGTGTTGCAACACTCGTTGCATTGCCTCAATATTTTGTTGAACCCCAACTTTAGCTTGAGAACTGGCATCAGTATCCTGAGTTACCCCAATCAGTAGTGCGACTCTTGTCATGTATCATCACCACCGTTGCTACAAGGTATTGAATTCGCTCAATACCTAATACTGACTAATGACTGCAGTCATAAAGTTTCTGCCATGACTTTATCCTGCTATATCATTATTTTCAATACAGCGATCGCGACTAAACTAAACAAGATTCACTGCTAGTCTGCTAGCTCAAATCCATAGACGAGGAACGTCAAGCAAATATTAGCAGTAGTTCAGCTTGAAGAAGGTTAGATTTAAGGAGTTGAGTGGATCTTCACCTGACACCACTTTCATCATCCCCGCGTAAATCCTCTCCTCAGGCGTTAGCTTGAGCATTAAGTAACCCAAGCCTAGGCCGACTAAAACCAGGGTAAAGGCTAAAACAGCTGCGTTTAATATCTCGCCACTCATGCTTGCTAATTCTCCTATTGTTGAGTATCCCTGGTAATCTTTAACAGCCTTGAGTTTAATCATCCCCCACTGCAGCACCTCTGTCAAAAAAGCTGCAGTTTCAGTCTCAGGCCAGCCAGCAGGAGAAAACCAGGGTTTATGGCATAATAATTCACGTATACTCTGGGGTTGTTGACTCAACCGGCAAACTAGGCTATGAGCACTGAAACTGCTGACCCTCAACAGCTAGATCGGCATGAATGCTTGATTTGTGGCTACGTTTACGAGCCAGTTAAAGGTGATAACAAAGGTCAGATTCCCGGAGGAACTTCCTTCGAGGAGTTGCCATCTGACTGGCGTTGTCCAGTTTGTGGCGCTAGAAAAAGTCAGTTTAAGGGGTTGGCCCTCAAGGTAAGCCCTCTGGATTTCAGGAAAATCTTCGCTATGGCCTAGGCGTTAATAGTTTAACTCCAGCACAAAAGAACATCCTCATCTTCGGGACGCTAGCGCTGGCGTTTCTAGCCTTTATCAGTCTTTACGGGCTACAGTAACCTGGCTGCGCCTGGCACGTTCCGTCAGTAGCTGGCTGGCAATTGGTGAACAACCTAGCGACCCATTTCAACCACAACGACAAAAACTTGAACGTGACTTACTCGATCCTAAGAGCTATGAGGCGAACCTTCGTCTTGATGATGGTTCTTCTCATTAGTACTGCTTGTGGTGCCTTTGCACCAACGCTGAGCTACAACCCGTGGGAGGTGGTTTCTTTACCAATAGATGCTACCGTCTCCGATATAAGCTTTATTTCTAATGACTCGCTTCACGGCTGGCTTGTGGGTAACCACTCTAGCCTTTTGGAAACCTTTGATGGCGGTAAAAGCTGGGAACTCCGAGAGCTAGCTTTGGATGAGCAGGATTACCGCTTTACCTCTGTTAGTTTCTCAGAGCAAGAGGGTTGGATAACAGGCAAGCCATCCATCCTATTACACACAGCAGATGGCGGTAAGTCTTGGTCTCGGATCGCTCTGAGTGCTCGGCTACCAGGTTCCCCCAACACAGTTGTGGCAGTTGGGCCCCAGTCTGCAGAAATGACTACAGATGTTGGGGCAATTTACCGGACTACGGACGGGGGTAAAACCTGGAAAGCGTTGGTTGAACAAGCAGTAGGTGTGTTAAGAAATATTGCTCGTTCTGCAGATGGCAAGTATGTTGCCGTTTCTGCTAGGGGTAATTTTTATTCCACTTGGGAACCTGGGCAAACGGCTTGGACCCCTCATAACCGTAATCGATCTCGTCGAGTGCAAAACATGGGGTTCACTCAAGATGACCGGCTCTGGATGCTGAGTCGAGGGGGTAGCCTGCAGTTTAGCGAGCCCGACCAACCTGAGGAGTGGGGCGAACCGCAAAACCCGCAAGTTGCTGTCAGCGTGGGTTTATTGGATCTGACTTACCGGACACCGGAGGAGGTTTGGCTGGCTGGTGGCAGCGGCAATTTACTGTGTAGCCTTGATGGCGGCAAGACCTGGCAAAAGACGAAGCAATTGAGAGTGTCCCATCTAATCTCTACAAGATCCTCTTTGTTAAGCCTAGAGCAAGGATTTATTGGTCAAAAAGGCACTTTGCTCAGGTATACAGGTCCGCAGAGGTCGGCAGAAGCACAACCTACGCACTCAACCTAAGTTGAGCTTTGTTGTATTGACTTGTAGGCAGTTCAACAGTTGCGTATGATTAGGGATGACAGTTATGTTTATCGGAGAAATCTGAAATGGCTGGTACAACTGGAGAGCGGCCTTTTTCTGACATTGTTACCAGTGTCCGTTACTGGGTAATTCATAGTGTAACGATCCCAGCATTATTTATTGCAGGCTGGTTATTTGTCAGTACTGGCTTGGCTTACGATGTATTTGGTACCCCTAGACCCAATGAATATTTCACCCAGACTCGCCAAGAGATACCTGTGGTGACTGACCGTTTTGAAGCAAAACAGCAGATCAATCGACAGCTTGATCAAGTTAAGAAAGGACAATAGTTTAGCATGACAAGTAATTCTCCAAATCAGCCAATTTCCTATCCCATTTTTACAGTTAGGTGGCTTGCTGTTCATACCTTGGCAGTTCCAACTGTTTTCTTTCTCGGTGCAATAGCAGCAATGCAGTTTATTCAGCGATAGGAGGCATTGATGACTGGACCAAATCCTAACAAGCAGCCTGTAGAACTCAATCGAACTTCACTCTTCTTAGGTTTGTTGCTTATCTTCGTCTTGGCCTTACTTTTCTCAAGTTACTTCTTTAACTAACTTGAGTAATGAAGTTGGTCTTGGTCAATTTAACTCAAGCTAGTTACTACGCATTCTAAGGAAACCAAAAGCTGTGATAAAGAGGAAGAATCCCCTGTGGGTTATTGCAACTGTTGTCGGAACAGGGCTAATTACAATTTTGGGGTATCTTTTTTACGGTGCCTATGCGGGTCTCGGCTCCTCGCTATAACTGAAAGAATCCAACTTAAATAAGAAGCCGCCTAACTCAACCGAGAGTGGCGGCTTCTGCCATTGATGGGGTATCTGCTGACCCTGCTTAGATCCCTCTTGATCTTCACGTTCGATATAGAGGAACCATAAGGCAAAGGCCACGCAGGAAGTACTAAACCAACCATAGGAACCAGAATTGAGGGTAGATATCCAGCTGCCATAAGAAAATTTCCTAAATTAAACTGCAGGTGTCAAAACTGACTCTACTGTAAATTTAAGCCCGAATTGGCATTCGCTTAAGATCTGTAATACTCTAGCAGGCTTCCCCTAAGCATACCCTAGCTTATAGACCAGACAACTACAGTAGCTAAAGTTTTTCCAAAGCTTTGACAATGCATACAGGCGATCAATGGGAGATACTGTGAAGGCAACGCCTGAGATCGAAGAACACTACCAAGAGCTGAAGCAGCTGCTGCAGAAAGCTAGCTATGCTTACTATGCGCTGGACAATCCCATCTTGGAAGATGCTGTTTACGATCAGCTATATCACGAACTACAAACTCTCGAAGCTCAGCATCCGCAGCTGATTACCCAAGATAGTCCTACCCAGCGGGTAGGGGAGCAGCCTTCCAGCCAGTTTATCTCAGTGCGGCACCGGATTCCGCTCTACAGCTTGGAGAATGCTTTTAGCCTGGAAGAGATGCAGGCATGGCAGGAGCGCACTTTCCGGCTTACTAGTGAGGATGTAGGTCAGCAGAATCTGGAATACGTTTGTGAGCTTAAGATTGACGGCTCGGCTCTGGCGCTGACCTATGAACATGGCTTACTGACGAGGGGAGCAACCCGAGGCAACGGCGTTACGGGAGAAGAAATTACTGCCAATGTCCGGACTATCCGTTCTATTCCGCTACGGCTGAACCTGGAAGATCCGCCTGCCGTGGTTGAGGTCCGGGGGAGGCCTTCCTTTCCTTGGAGGTTTTTGCCCAACTTAACCAGGAGCGCTCGCGCTTCAGGGACTCTTTGTTTGCGAATCCCCGCAACGCCGCAGCAGGACACTCCGCCAACTTGACCCACGGATTGTCGCCAGCCGCCAGCTCGATTTTTTTGTCTATGCCCTCCATATTCCCCTGTCAAAGGATGACGTACAGCTACCGGCAACCCAATGGGAGTCCTTAGAGCTCTTGCAGAATCTAGGCTTTCGTGTCAATCCTCACCGGCGGCTTTGCCCTTCTCTAAAGGAGGTTCAGGCTTACTACGACCACTGGTCTACAGAGCGATTCAACTTGCCCTATATGACTGATGGCGTAGTCGTGAAAGTCAATTCTTTGTTCCACCAAGCTCAACTCGGCTTTACCCAGAAGTTTCCCCGCTGGGCGATCGCCTGGAAGTATCCCGCAGAAGAGGCAGTGACGCAGGTTCAGGCAATCTCGGTGAATGTTGGCCGCACTGGGGCGTTAACGCCAGTGGCGGAATTGGCTCCAGTACACCTGGCCGGTACTACGGTTGCTCGTGCAACCCTACACAACCGCGATCGCCTAACTGCACTGAATATTCATATCGGCGATACCGTGGTTATCCGCAAAGCCGGAGAAATCATTCCAGAAATCCTGCGAGTTCTTCCAGAGCTACGTCCAGAGCACGCCTTTAAGTTCCAGATGCCAGCTTACTGTCCTGAGTGCAGTCAACCGGTGGTGCAAATTTCCGGTGAGGCAGCCACTCGCTGTGTCAACGCGTCCTGTCCAGCGATTCTTAGAGGGGCTCTAGTTCACTGGGTCAGCCGGGATGCCCTGGACATTGATGGTGTAGGTGAAAAGTTGATCCGGCGAATGCTACAGCGACACCTCGTTCACTCGATTGCTGATCTCTATAACTTGAGTGGGGAGCAACTGCAAACCTTAGAGCGTACCGGTGAGAAGTCATCCCGCAAAATTGTCGCCGCGATCGGCCAATCTCTTGCTCAGCCTTGGTCGCGCGTCCTCTACGGTCTTGGTATCCGGCATGTGGGCAGCGTCAACGCTCAAATTCTCACTCAACAGTTTCCCGCCGCTGATCAACTCGCGCAAGCCGCTCTTGCTGAGATCGCGGCTGTCCACGGGATTGGACCAGAAATTGCCCAGGCAGTTTACCAGTGGTTTCGCATTCCTGCCAATCAGGCCCTGATTGAACGGCTGCGAACGAAGGGCTTGCAGCTATCTTGTTCAACCCCAACGACTCCCATTGCTCAACCGTTTGTCGGCAAGACATTCGTAATTACCGGTACCCTACCCGGTCTTAAGCGTGAGGAAGCAAAAGATCTAATCCATAAAGCTGGGGGGAAAGTCACAGGATCAGTCAGCCAAAATACAGATTACCTAGTTGTTGGCGAAAGTCCCGGCTCTAAACTGGAAAAAGCGGAGGAATTGAGCATTCAGTGTCTTTCGGAAGCCGAGTTGCTCTCGCTCCTGCAGCCCTAAGCGTCTTAGTCTGTAATCCAGCGCCGATAAAGCTCTTGCACCGCCTTCAGGGCAGTAGTGTAAAAGTGGCCCGACTCCTCTTTGTCTGGAACTAAAAGCTGCAGTTGAATCAACAGCTTAGCCTCTTCATTGGCAATATCGCCATCGCTATACAAAAGGGCACTAATCGCTTCAATGAGCTGGCGGCAGTCTTCAGAAGATGGATGAGGTCCAAGATATTCCCTGACCCAACTATGGCATTCTGCTGGTACTACTGGCTTAAATTCATAAAGCCAGGGCCGCAGTTCTGGGTCTTCCACAATCCCTTCTTTTTTGGCAATCTGGTGTAGATACTTGCGTTCCTGCGGCTGAATTTTGCCGTCAATCCAAGCAGCACCAATTAAAATCTTGACGAGCTTTTTCGTTTTCGACTGAATTTCCATCACAGGCTCCTACCACGGGTCAAACTGCATCATTTCTCATCTTCAGCTGCAAATCTGCTACAAAGAACTCATTTACGCTGATGCAAACTATGTTAGAGCCAGTTTCCTATCAAGAGTTGGCCGGCTATGAGGGAATCACTGCAGGGGTTGATGAAGTGGGCAGGGGGGCCCTCTTTGGCCCAGTTATCGCAGCAGCAGTAATTTTGCCGCCAGGCTCTTTGGTTGGGCTAGCAGCAGCAGGTGTCACCGATAGTAAACAGTTAAAGGCTGTGCAGAGAGCAGCACTAGTGCCAATCATCCAACGGGTAGCCATCGACTACCAAATTGGGGCTGCGTCAGCCAAGGAGATTGATCGGTTGAACATTTTGCAAGCTTCTCTACTGGCTATGAGGCGAGCTTTCCTTAAGCTAAGGGTGCAGCCTAATTTTTGCTTTGTGGATGGCAATCAACTCATTCCCCAACTCACAGTTTCCCAACAAGCTGTGGTTAAAGGGGATCAGAAGGTGCTGGCGATCGCTGCCGCTAGCATTGTAGCCAAAGTATGGCGGGATAGATTAATTACTCACTTATCCTTAAAGTACCCTGGTTACGACCTTGCCGCTAATAAGGGTTACGGTAGTATCAAGCACCGGCTGGCTCTAAAGCAGCTAGGGCCCTCATCCCTTCACCGTCTCTCTTTCAGCCCCTGTCAGGCTAATGTTCAATCTAGACTGTAGGTGAGTCCACTGGTAATCCTTGTGGGAGGCTAGTCGTCTTCGCTTCAGCATCGGTGCGGGCCCAACGCTGATAATCGCTGAGCAGTTGATGCATGAGCCGCTGCTTAATGGTTAGCAAAATGCTCTTCAGTAATCCATTTCCGGTAGCCTCGATCAGCGGCTTCGGAGTGAAGCGCAGGAGTAGCGGCAACTCAAATTGAACCTCCAAATCTGCTTTTCCTTCTAGCTGCAACTGTCCACGATTTTGGCGGGGGTACAGCTTTCCTACAAGGTTCAAAGTAAAATGCTGACTAAGATAGTCAATCCCGCGAATTTCGCAGTTAGTGGATTGAACCGTAACTATCCCCTCTGCAGCTGTCTTAACCTTAATGTCTACAATAGGTTGAATCTTCAGCATAATGAATGTTAAGGGCTGTAGTTTCAACCGAAAACATCCGCCACCAAGCTGTTCAATGCGGTTGGGATCAAAGAGGGCGTAGACTAGTCGATGGGGCTGCCGTAAATAATGTTGAATCGGAATCGGTTCATCGGCAACCGCGATCGCCACTGACTGAGAAGCAACAAACCGGGTCTGCATAGATAATGCTGAGATTTATTTGATTAATTTTACAATTCTTTGAAACACTAAACAGTCCATCTCCGGATGTACTTCAACCTATTTGGCAGGTTTGTTCTATGGTAACCATTGCCTACCTGGGGCCTCCAGGCACCTACACAGAAGCGGCAGCCCTCGCCTACCCTGACTGGCTGCCCCCTAGCGCCAGGCAACAGGTTCCCTGCCTGTACCCCTATCCCAGCATTGCTCAAAGTTTAAAGGCCGTAGCGGGTGGGCAGGTTGATTTTGCAGTTGTCCCAGTTGAGAACCTAGTTGAGGGGAGCGTCACTGTTACCCTAGATACCCTCTGGCAACTTGATACGCTACAAATTCGCCAAGCCCTCATTTTACCGGTTTCCCATGCCCTGATCTCCGAGGCTAAGAGCTTAGACTCTATCCAAACTGTCTACTCACATCCCCAGGCCTTAGGGCAGTGCCAAAAGTGGTTGGAGCAGTTTTTGCCTTTGGTTCAGCTTGTACCTACAAACTCAACCACAGAAGCACTACAGTCTTTGGAAGGCGATCCAGCCATTGCTGCTATTGCTTCTGAACGAGCTGCTCGACTTTACAACCTACCGGTTTTAGTTTGCCCCATCCAAGATTATTTGGAAAACTGTACTCGCTTTTGGATATTGAGTAAAAGTGCTTCTCCTGAGGCAACAGAGCGATCACCAAGACAAAATCAAGCTGTTAAACCAGCGTTGGGAACCTATACATCTCTTGCTTTTAGCGTACCAGCCAACAAACCTGGAGCCTTAGTTCAACCGCTACAAGTTTTTGCCAAGCGCCAAATCAATCTCAGCCGCATAGAATCCCGGCCAAGCAAGCGCTCTCTAGGCGACTACGTTTTCTTTATCGACTTAGAGGTATCGCTTGCTGACCTTTCATTACAGTCTGCTCTAGCAGAACTCGGGACTTATACAGAAATTCTCAAGATTTTCGGTAGCTACACGGTACTCGAAAACAGCTGAATCATAGGAGATTTACAGGTTAGGATTTCAAAGTATCCTTAAGCACAGTCCGGGCAGCAAGGTGGCTACGAGTAGAGGTCAGAATTTCAGCCTCACGATCCAAGCGGGCAGCAGTATCCTGCATCTCCAGCAGCGCTTGTTGTTCAGTAGCGGCACCATAAAAATTGCTGGCAACCCAGTAAGATAACTCAGTCGGTAAACTGGGAATATCTTGCGGAAGTTCAATCTCTTGATCGGTTAGCTTAGCGGAGAGATGGACAACATCCTGCAACAATTGTTTGACTGCCAAGGCTGAGGGTTGTAAGTCTTGCACCGGAGGAGCATCTTCAAGCCACTCAACCAGCCCAACCTTGTAAGGCTTCTCGCGAATATAGTCCAGGACGCGGAACCGCTGTTGTCCTAGGGACAAAATCATCATCCGGTCGTCTGGCAAGCGCTCATGACGGATTACTTCAGTACAGCAGCCTATCGAGACTGTTTGTCCTTGGTTAGGGTCCCACATTAAGACACCAAAACGGCAGTCGCTCTCTAGGATTGTGTTCATCATAATCCGGTAGCGAAATTCAAAAATATGGAGTGGAAGTGGTCTACCAGGGAAAAGAACAACCTCAGGTAGTGGAAAAAGTGGAAGCTCTCGAACAGCAATTGATGAAGCGGCCATTATTCACTCAATCAACAGTGGTAATTGCGATTCTCCCTCTACTGTATCCCACATAATTCGCTAGTTTACGGAGAAAGCAGCCTTGATAATACTAATGGGTTAGTCAGTAGCGGGACAAACTACTAGAGTTTGACTTCGATATCAACCCCGGCAGGTAGATCGAGCTTCATCAGAGCATCAATTGTTTTCGATGAAGGTTGGTAAATATCAATAATCCGGCGGTGAGTTCGAGTTTCGAAATGTTCCCGCGAGTCCTTGTTGACGTGAGGCGATCGTAGCAAGCAGTAAATCCTCCGTCGAGTTGGCAGAGGGATCGGACCGACTGCAGAAGCGCTCGTCCGTTTTGCCGTATCAACAATTCTCTCGCAAGATGTATCTAATAAACGATGGTCAAAGGCCTTAAGCCGAATCCGAATTTTTTGCTGTTGGATCGTTGCCATTTCTTGATTTATTAAGGTGCTGTAGTCAGTGACCATGGCCTAGGGCCAAAAGCACAGGAGCAGAGAAGCTAGCTACAGGTTAGCTTAGCTTGTCCACTCCCAAGCTTACTTGAATGCTTACTTGACAATCTTAGCGACAACGCCCGCGCCAATTGTCCGGCCCCCTTCACGGATAGCAAAGCGCATCCCTTGCTCAATGGCAATTGGGTTAATCAGTTCTACGGTCATTTTGATCCGGTCACCAGGCATTACCATTTCTGCTTCGCTACCATCGTCTGCAGTAAAGGTATTGATTGTCCCTGTAACATCTGTAGTTCGTACGTAGAACTGGGGACGGTACCCGGGGAAGAAAGGGGTATGCCGACCACCTTCTTCCTTTTTGAGCACATAGACCTCAGCTTCAAACTGGGTATGAGGCGTGATTGAGCCAGGTTTAGCAATTACCATCCCTCGCTCAATATCTTGCTTTTGAACGCCGCGGAGCAAAACTCCCACGTTATCGCCAGCCATGCCCTCATCCAAGGTCTTTTGGAACATCTCTACACCGGTGACAGTTGTGCTACGGGTGCCTTTAATGCCCACTAGCTCAACAGTTTCGCCGACCCTCACCTTGCCCCGTTCAATTCGGCCTGTGGCAACTGTACCCCGACCTGTAATAGAGAAGACGTCCTCTACTGCCATCAGGAAAGGTTTATCAATATCCCGCTCTGGCGTGGGAATGTAGGCATCTACAGCATCCATCAAGGCATAGATCTTGTCGACCCACTCATTTTCTCCTTTTTTGAGGCTGGCGTTGGAGCCTAAGGCTTCTAGCGCCATGAGTGCTGAGCCAGCAACAACGGGAATGTCGTCACCGGGAAAATCATAGGAACTCAGAAGCTCGCGCACTTCTAACTCAACAAGCTCCAACAGTTCTTCATCGTCAACCTGGTCTTGCTTATTCAAAAAGACAACAATGTTAGGAACTCCAACCTGCTTAGCTAATAGAATATGCTCCCGAGTCTGAGGCATTGGGCCATCAGCAGCCGAAACTACTAGAATGCCGCCATCCATTTGGGCCGCCCCGGTGATCATGTTCTTGACATAGTCAGCATGACCAGGGCAGTCCACGTGAGCATAGTGACGCTCCTCGGTCTGGTACTCCACGTGGGCAGTATTGATTGTGATCCCCCGAGCTTTTTCTTCTGGAGCAGCATCAATATCAGCATACTTCCGGGCCTTTGCTTGGCCTAAAGCGGCTAGGGCTGTTGTAATTGCAGCAGTCAGCGTGGTTTTACCGTGGTCAACGTGACCAATGGTACCAATGTTGACGTGAGGCTTGTTTCGTTCGAACTTTGCGCGTGCCATGAGTTATCTATTCCTCTACCTGTCTTTATGCGTTCCCTTTATTTTTAGCAATTATCGTCTCAGCCACACTTCGAGGCACCTCATCGTAGTGGCTAAACTCCATTGAAAAGATGCCCCGACCCTGAGTCTTAGACCGAATATCAGTAGCATATCCGAACATTTCCGCCAAGGGAATTTTGGCAGTCACCTTAGCGACTCCTTGCTCAGAGCCCATGCCTTCGATCTGGCCTCGACGAGAATTGAGGTCTCCCATCACATCCCCGAGAAAGTCTTCGGGAACTTCAACCTCAACCTTCATCATAGGTTCTAGGAGAACAGGAGCAGCTTTCATCACTCCGTCTTTAATTGCCATCGAACCGGCAATTTTGAAAGCCATCTCCGAGGAGTCTACGTCATGATAAGACCCATCTACGAGTGTTGCCTTAACGTCGATTAACGGATACCCAGCGATAATGCCAGATTCGCAGGCTTCCTTCATACCTTGCTCGGCTGGTGATATATATTCTCTTGGCACCACCCCACCGACAATTTTAGAAACAAACTCAAACCCGCTTCCGGGTTCTCCCGGTTCTACCTGAATTACCACATGGCCGTATTGGCCCTTACCCCCACTCTGGCGAATAAACTTACCTTCAGCCTTAACAGACTTGCGGATGGTTTCTCGATAGGCAACTTGAGGGGCACCGACATTGGCTTCTACTTTAAATTCACGCAGCATTCTATCTACGAGAATTTCTAAGTGGAGTTCACCCATACCGGCAATTACGGTCTGGTTGGTTTCGGGATCAACATGGACCCGAAAGGTAGGATCTTCCTCTGATAGGGACTGCAGTGACTTGGAAAGCTTCTCCATGTCCTGCTTAGTTTTAGGTTCAACTGCGACAGAAATGACTGGCTCAGGAATATAAAGCGACTCTAGAATGATCGAACCAGTATCATCACAAATAGTATCCCCGGTAAAGGTTTCCTTCAGGCCTAGAGCAGCCCCTAAGTCGCCAGCCCGTAACTCATCAACTTCGATGCGATCATCAGCCTTCAAGACAATCAGGCGAGAAATTCTCTCTTTTTTGTTCTTGGTTGAGTTTAAGACATAGCTACCTTTCTTCAGCGCACCTGAGTAAACCCGGACAAAGGTTAAGCGGCCGTAGGGATCAGCCATGATCTTGAAAGCGAGGGCTGACAAGGGTTGTGTATCTTCTGCTGCTCGTGTAGCGATGCTACCGTCAGGTAATGTTCCCTGAATTGGCGGGACATCAATAGGAGCGGGTAGATAGTCTACAACTGCATCTAAGAGAAGCTGTACCCCTTTGTTCTTAAAGGCAGAACCGCAAAGAACTGGGACAATTGTGCCAGCGATAGTGCCTTGGCGGAGAGCAACCCGAATCTCATCTTCGGTCAGTTCTTCACCTTCTAGATATTTTTCAGTGAGAGCATCATCCGTCTCGTGCAACTGACTCGATTAGCTTCGTCCGAAATTCTTCTGCTTGCTCTCGAACTTCCTCTGGAATATCGACGTCTTGAATATCTGTACCAATGTCATTGCCATAAACTTTAGCCCGCATCCGGACCAAGTCAACAATTCCTACGAGATCGCTTTCACTGCCAATAGGAATCTGGATCGGTACAGCATTGGTCCGTAAGCGATCGCGAGCTTGCTCGTAGACTCTATAAAAGTTTGCCCCTGTGCGGTCCATCTTGTTAATAAAGATAATCCTAGGGACTTTATAGCGATCGGCCTGACGCCAAACTGTCTCTGTCTGCGGCTGAACTCCACCCACCGAACACAGCACTGTAATGACACCATCCAGTACTCGCATAGATCGCTCCACCTCAATGGTGAAGTCAACGTGACCAGGAGTATCAATAATATTGATCTGGTGGTCTTTCCAGTTGGTAGTAATAGCAGCTGCCGTGATGGTGATTCCACGCTCACGCTCCTGCGCCATCCAGTCAGTAACTGTGGTTCCCTCGTGAACTTCACCAATCTTATGAACTACCCCGGAATAGAATAGAATTCGTTCCGTTGTTGTTGTTTTACCCGCATCAATGTGGGCTGCAATTCCGATATTGCGTACTTTCTCAATTGGAGTCGTACGTGCCACAGCTTCCTCCTTCTATTTGGCACAGATTATGTGCTACTGCTCGAACCTGTAATAATTCTATACTTTTTTGTAATAGTCTTTACAGGCTTAGTAGCGATAGTGCGCAAAAGCTTTGTTTGCCTCTGCCATGCGATGAGTCTCTTCTCGCCTACGAATCGCGTTTCCAGTTTCGTTAGCAGCATCCATGAGCTCATTCGCTAGCTTACTAACCATCGAGCGACCCGCTCGCTGCCGGGCGAATTGAACCAACCAACGGAGAGCTAAGGCTGTGCCGCGCTCAGAACGGACCTCCATCGGCACCTGATAGGTGGCTCCGCCGACACGACGTGCTTTTACTTCAACTAATGGCGTTGCGTTACGTACGGCCCGCTCAAACGTTTCCAATGGATCTGAACCAGTACGTTCTTCAACGGTTTTAAGCGCAGCGTATAAAACACGCGAGGCAAGGGATTTTTTCCCGCTCTGCATGATCCGCCGGATCATCATACTGATAAGCCGGCTGTTGTAGACTGCGTCAGGAGGAACAGAACGCTTTTGAATACGAGTGCGACGGGACATAGTAAACCTTGTAGGACAGAAAATATGATGATGGCTTGAATTTTCAATGATTACATACGGTTGTCTAATGACAATCGCTGTGCACCAAAGTAACTTTAGCCCAAAACCGCATCCTGGTGAGTCGTTAGCCGTACAACTCAAGATAGCTACGATTTTTACCCTTAGTTTAGAGTACTTTAGGTAGCTTTAGCTTTGGGGCGCTTGGCACCATATTTAGAACGGCCTTGGCGCCGATCTTTGACACCTGCAGTATCTAGTGTCCCACGAATGATGTGGTATCTGACTCCTGGTAGGTCTTTGACTCGGCCTCCCCGAATCATCACAACAGAGTGCTCTTGCAGATTGTGGCCGATACCTGGGATATAGGCTGTAACTTCAAACCCAGATGTGAGGCGCACCCTGGCAACCTTACGCAGCGCCGAGTTCGGCTTTTTGGGGGTTGTCGTATAAACTCTGGTACAAACACCGCGACGTTGAGGGCAACTCTTTAGAGCGGGTGACTTAGTCTTCTTCTGAGATTTTTCACGTTCTATACGAATGAGTTGCTGGATGGTAGGCATGAGTTACGGCGTATTTCTGCTTCTAGCTTAGTTCAAACTTTTAACAAATTCTAAGTATATTTGTTTTTTTAAGCCCATGTCAATTTTCGAACAAAAATTAGGCCTAGCCTTAAAGAAAAGGCTAGGCTTGAACTGTGTAATTTTTTCAACTAAATACTCGTCAGGACTGCAGACTCACTGCAAAAGAGTTTCCACAACCGCAAGTCTGGACTGCATTGGGATTATGGAAGCGAAAAGCGCCCCCCATCAAATCTTCTGAGTAGTCTAGGGTTAGACCATCAAGGTAGTTTAGGCTATAAGGATCTACAACAATCTGCACTCCATGAAATTCATAGGTGTGATCATTGGGTTGCGTTTGCTGATCAAACCTAACTTGGTAAGACAAGCCAGAACATCCTCCGGGCAAAACTTGTAGCCGCAGGAAGATATTGATGGCTTGCTGCTTTAATTTTAAGCGCCTGACTTCGCCAACTGCTGTACGGCTCAGAGAGATCATGGAAGTTAGCCGAAATGCCCCTTGCGATTGTTTGAAAGATAACTAGCCGTTTTAGCGAGCGTAATCATCGTCAAAGCGAAGAATATCATCTTCACCCAGGTACTGACCATTTTGGACTTCAATCAAGATTAGAGGAATCAAGCCAGGGTTTTCCAGCCGGTGGCGAGTAAACTGTGGCACATAGGTAGACTCATTGCTGGTAAGCATTAGTTCCTGTTCACCACGAGTAACTTTAGCAATTCCAGCAATCACAATCCAGTGTTCACTGCGGTGATGGTGCATTTGCAGGCTCAATCGGTGACCAGGATTAACCTCAATTCTTTTGATTTTATATCCTGGTCCTTCTTCCAAAATTGTAAATGAACCCCAAGGACGCAATTCTGTTGCAGCGACTCCATTAAAGGAGGTAGTTGCCAAAGGGTGTAGTGCTGAGGATATTTCTTGAGATTGAACCACAGTTTGTCTCCTTAAGAGTCTTGAGTACAGGTTGGTTAGGTTTCTGGCTATCGATCTCTTTTGAACGATCTATGGTATTTAGTGTTCCTCACTGCTTCAAGTAAATCACCCGATCAACTTTGGTGAGTATAGAGTAGGTGCTTCCCTAGTCGCAAGGTGGTCTGTCGAGTTATTGAGCTTTACGGATCAGGCTGGACGAAAATACCAATCCCATTGTGAACACGTACTGCTGTATTAGGATGACGATCTAGTAATTGACCACCAAGATAAAGAGTTGTAGAGCTACCACCATCAAGATTTAGGGCTTCTACAGCCCCTAGCTGCTGCATTAAGTGAGCCATTTCCCTGAGGCTAGGTCCTGCTCCACCTACTCGATTATGAACGGCAACAACCAGGGTTGTACCGTCTGCAGTTTGACCGATGGCGCTGCGAGGTGCTAGCTGGCGATCGAAGGGTGGGCGGAACTGTTCAGCTTTGGTGTCTAGCACAATTTGGCGATTTTGCAGCAACACAGGACCCGCACCAAGAACCTGCGGGTAGCGGTTGAATTCAGCCGGAGTGGCTGTAATTTCGTATTTCAAAGGTGTACCAATGGGTAGCGCCAGGGCTGGATTAGCGCTGCGGCTAACCAGTAGGTACCCATTGGTAGGGATGGGAAAGGCTGTTTTACCCGCAGGTCCACCAGATAGCTGCCTGACCACTTGGTTATTCTGCACTACCGCTAATCCTTCGTTACTCGTCAGGGGGGTGTAAGTGGCTCCCCAGTCCGGAGTGTAGCGAGCGATTCCTTTTTGGACATAGCCGCTGTTGAGCAGCACGGGCAATCGTTGACCGCTGGCTGTCGTTACAGCTTCCTGAAGGGTGAGACGACCTAGCTTGAAATCTCCTGCCTCGTTCCAGGCGATCGCCCCTCGATTCAGGATGGGACTGGATACCCAACGACTATTTTGGCGAATTGCCCCCAGGGGTAGTTGAGTGTCCCGGTTAAAAAAACCACCGTTAATGGCGGCGGCTGCCTGCCACCGCCGCGCCATGGTTGCCAGTGGGGCTGTTCCCACAAGCGTTTTGTCATTACTCCAAATGGGTTGAAGTTTCAAATTTGGTTGGCGGGGACTTATGGTCAACCAGGTAACGGGGAATCGTTCAGTTCCCAGATTGATGACCTGCTCCCGCCAGCGTAAACCCTTAGCCCAAAGGATGTCTCGCTGAGCAACCGGATCGGGTCGCAGGTCGATCAACAAGCGGTTGGGATTGCTTAAGGCTGAGAGTTGAGGTCGCAGATTGCCAGCAAATTTTAGCTGTAGCGTAGTCCGGCCAGAAGCACTAGTAGCTTGGAGGGATTGCAGCGCACCTCTCTTAACTTTCAAAGCCTGCAGCAATTGGGGATCGGTGGCTGCATCCACAGATACCACAAGCTCCCGAGGCTGAACCGCATCTCTGCTGTTTGTCAGCCGAGTAACTTGCCAGGAAGTTGGGCGATCGAGGTCTAGAACAATCCGGGTCCCCCAGAGTTGCTCACCCAAGCGAATCGCCTGAACTTGCGTGCTTGGAGAGGCAATCTGCAGAACATCACCTGCTGCTTGCATCCGCCAGCCTGCCCGTTGGGCCAACTCCTTGATCTCCAGGTAGCGATGTCCCGATGGGCTTAGACGCGTTCTCAGCGGCGCTAGGGGAACAAACCACTGAACAGGCTGCCGACTAACCTCGGCTGTATTGAGCAACTCTAAGCCAACGCCTTGAACCAGCCCCCCATCACTAATGCCGGTATGTATCTGAGTTAAATCTGCTTTGTCCTGCCATTGAGCCCAAGCAGCAGGGTAAGTACGACCATTGAGCTGGATTGAGCTGCCCTGACGCAGAAACGCAGCATCAGTTGCTGCCTTAGCCGTCGTTGGACTAGCAGGCAAAAACTGAGCATTTGCACCCTGGGGTACAGCAGCTCCCAGACTCAGTACAAGCATGAAGAGGGGTGACCCAAGCAATTGCTGCAGGTCTCGATGTCTAACTCTATCAGTAAGCTGGAACACGGCGCTTCACTCCTCCACTGGCTGCACAATATACTTCGTTGGACTTTAATGCTCAGGTTTAAAGGGCCGGTCAACTAAGCCCGCGATCGCCTGGGCTGGAGTCCGCTGTCCCGACAGCAAGGCACAGATCTCCTGGGTGATGGGAACCTCTAAGCCCTGGTGAGCTGCATACGCTGCCAGAATAGGAGCGGTGTTGACTCCTTCGGGAGTTCCGACAACTTGATTCAATACCTGGTCAATGGATTTGCCCTGGGCCAAGCCCCATCCTACCTGGTAATTTCGGCTCAAAGGGCTCGTACAGGTCGCTAAAAGATCGCCTAGACCTGATAGTCCATAAAAAGTGGCAGTCTGACCACCCCAGTGGGTGCCAACGCGAATCATCTCGACTAACCCACGAGTAATCAGCGCAGAGCGAGCATTGACCCCCAAATTTAAGCCATCACTAACGCCACAGGCGATCGCCATGACGTTTTTTAAAACCCCACCGAGTTCAACCCCTGCCCGATCCGAGTTGGTATAGATCCGAAAGGATGAACCTCCTAGAATGGCCTGCACTCGTGCTGTCAGATGGGGATCACCGCCGACAACCGTTGCAGCTGGTAATCCTTGAGCAATCTCTGCCGACAAGTTTGGCCCAGATAAAACTACAACCGGCACCTGGGGTAGTACGGCCTGCCAAATTTCTGCGGCTGTCATCGTGGTTCCCAGCTCAAGCCCTTTGGTGGCACTGATTAAAATAGTGCCTGCAGGTAAGGGCAATGCAGCAATTTGTTCAGCAATCCTTCGTACCCCTTTAATGGGTAAGGCGGAGACAATCACACTGGCATGACCAACCGCCGTTGCTAGAGGCTTATCCTGAGAGCGGCTCCATCCAGTCACGGTATGACCACATTTTTCAGCCAGGCGAGCCAAGGTACTGCCCCAAGCACCTAAACCAATGACACTAACGTGCTGTTTGGACAATATAGGATTGGGATCCGCCGAAGAATGATCAAGCTCGGTTGCAGGAACTAGACTGGACAGTGGCAATAGATCCTGCACCATTTTATTGGGGTGCAACCGGGCTATTTTTTACAGGATAGCTCGGTTGTAGTTGAGGCTGAATTCGCTGAAGCTGTTGGGAGCGAAATTTAGCGGCGGCGGCATCTAAACTTTCCGACTGCTCAGCATCAAACTCTGCCGCAGTCCGGCCGTTCAGTAGTTGAATTTGATTAATCAGATTCAATAGAGAGGCACTGCTATCGCGTTCGCTCTCTGTAAGGAAGTCAAAATTGTTTGGGTCCTGCTGCTGCAAACCCTGGGCGGGCAGAGGGCCGACTGACTGAGCTAAGACTGGTCGAGTTACCAGAACGGCGGCTGCTCCGATACAATACCCACTCAGGGTAATCCAGGTAGCGATTGTTTTTATGTTCATGGTGGTTTCCTCTAGGCTTGCTGGTTAGTAAAAGGCTCAACGGGTCTGTTGGCGCAGTGGATGAAAGAAACTTCTATATCCTTGATGGCTAGGCTCGCCAGTATAGTAATGTTCTTAAACTGCTTATATTGATAATTTAGCGAGTAAGACATAGATTTTTGACTTGACTAGCAGGCGATAAGTTTCAAAATAATTTTAGATTGAATTTAGTTTAAGCCCACCCGTTTAGTGGATGTGTGGATAAACTTAAGTAGCTTGTCACAGAAATGATTCCTCCAAACTGGGTCGGCTCGAACATGTAAGTCAATCCGTCAGATTACTGGTGAGAACCAAACCTCTGTTGGGAATCTATAGATCTTAAGTGAAATAGAACGTAGATCCAAGCAAGTAGAACGCGCAGGACGACATGCCATGCGATTACAGATGACCCAAGAGTTTCCTCCAGGACAACCGACTGTCTTATCTAAGTCCTACAACCTTAAGACTGTAGAATCAGCCTCCGCTAGGGACGGTTGCTACTATACGGTGACTGAAAAGCACCTGCCTCCCGCCCAGTTCCAGAGCCACTTTACTGGATGCATGGAGCTCTATGCGGATACTCAAACGGTTGCCCGGTATTTAGACACTCATCGTAGCTGGTTTTGTCGCTGCGCCCATCCTATGAAGGTAAAGTTCCTGGGTGAAAGAGGTTACGACTTAGCAATTGGTCGCTTTGGTGCTTTTGGTTACAATGTGGAGCCCAGTATTGGTTTGGAGCTATTGCCCCAAGACCAGGGAATCTATCGCATCCGGACCATTCCCGTTCCTGGGCAGGAGGCACAAGCGTACCAGGTCGATTTCCAGTCTGAATTGCGGTTAGTGACAGCACCTGCTGAAACCGGCAAGTTGAGTTAACTCAAGTGGAATGGCACTTAGAACTGGTTGTGATGATCCAGTTCCCCAAATTTATTCACAAGTTACCCCCAGCGGCTGATTCAGCAAACCGGGGATCGTCTGTTGGAGCAAATTGTCCGGCAAGTTTCTCGGCGGCTGACTACTAAGGTCAAGAAGATTTTCATACCTCCCACGGTATTGCCTTCCACAGCACTCCAGGAAGAAATCTCTTAGTGACTCGGGAATTTTCTCTGTCCTGCTCTTGACGAATCATGGTAACAACTGCGGAACCGATGGTTCTGTAGCGGTCCATTACCTGGAGCAGTTGAAAATTGGTTTCAGCAGCGCTGCCCCGGAGAGGTCGAGCCACCAGAGAACGTACCGACCATTACCTGGCAATTCCTCAGTGTGAGTACCTGGGGATGAAACTTAGGCAGGCAGTTAGAAATCAAGTGGCGAGAAGCAGAGCTAAGGGTGTTGCAGTCAGGTGAACTAGCAGGCCAATCAGAAAAGTGGCTGAAGTGGGCCTGCCAACCCGTTCCTGATATTCCAACAGCTGACCTGGCAACCGGACGATGGATTAGTGTTACCAAAGTCCGGTCACAGCGGCGGGTACCAGGTTTTTTCCAAGTCAGTCTCTCATAGCAGTTCCAGTCGCTCAGTCTACTCATCAAGGCTGTAGTGTTGAACTGGACAAAATTGAGCGTTACCGGGACTGCCTGGTGGAGTTTGAAGCCTTTGAAGGTGAGGACGCCGATCTGGTGAATGTTCTGCAAATTGTTGCCCACCATATCCTCTGCAAACCTATTCTGGGCTAAAGCTACAAGTTCAAGATTCCTACGCCTATCCCAAGTGGCTCTCTCTGGTTACGTCGACTTGACCCGCGATCGCAACAAACCATTGGAATTTAAAATATCAGCAGTGTGAGAGCCACCTAAGAGTTTAGCTCCAGTCCAAAAACAGGCTCTGTAGTTTTTGCCAGCCAGACATCCTACACTTCTGTTAACTTGTGGGGGTTCGGGGGCTATAAGTCCCGCGCTATAACCAGGATTTGTTCTACTCATCCGCAGTTTAGCGTCAGGATACGTGGACCCCCGACCTGAAAATAGAGTTGGTCATCAACCCGCCAGGGCGTAAGGAAACGAGTCGAGGTCACTTCGTAGCCTGGGAATCTGAGTCTCCTCCTGGAAAGTCAAGCACACACTCCCGCCAGAACCGGACGAAGGAAACAATCAAACGCCCCAGGAAGTGGGGTTGCAGCCTGGGTAGTACTTCGGTACTACGGGAGTCAGTGTCACACAAGTGAGCAAAACCTCCGGAGACTGAGTAAGACCAATATGTTTCGGCATAGCGGCATTGGTTGGTGAAACAGGAAGCTCCCGCTCTAATCTTTGATTGAGCGGTGAGTACTTCACGGGCCGCTCCGCTTGATATGGAGTGTTCTTGAGCCACCATGAACTTTTCCGACAAGTTAAATGCAGCCGTAGAGCGTAATCAGAGCTTGTTATGTGTGGGACTTGATCCCAATCCAGAAATGATGCCTATGCGGTATAACGTTTCTGGTATTAATAAACTTACGGATGGGTTGCGGGACTGGCTGCACTGGGTGATTGGGGCAACAGCAAATCTAGTCTGTGCCTACAAACCCACATTAGGGTTTTATGAAGCCTTTGGTGCTCCAGGGCTGGAGCTGCTGCTGCAGGTTCTCCATGCTATCCCGGCTGATATTCCGGTGATCTTGGATGCCAAACACAGCGACCTCAACACCAGTACTGTGTTTGCTCAAACTGTTTTCACTCAATGGCAGGTGGATGCAGTCACCCTTTGTCCCTACGCTGGGCAGGACCAGGTCGCTCCGTTTTTGGTTTATCCCGGTAAAGCTGTGTTTGTGTTGTGCCATACTGCAAATCCATCGGCGATCGCCCTGCAGTTCTATCCCTCAGCCGAGTCTCCTTTTTACTTACAGATGGTACAAGTAGCAAGGACCTGGGGCACTTCGGAACAACTTGGCTTAGAAGTAGGAGCCTCAACGCCAGAGGCTTTGACACGGGCGCGGGCGGCGGCACCGGAACGAGTGATCTTAGCCCGAAGTGTCTGGGCAGAGAACAGCGATCTGGCTAAAATCCTGTCTGCCGGGCTTAGTACTAGTGGTGATGATCTAATTATTCCGATCCCCCAAGATTGGTTAGGCAGCGAACAGTTGGCAGAGAAAACTCAAGCGCTGCGGGATGAAATGCGGCAAGCGAGAATGCAGATTGCCCAGGGCAGCTCTAACTGTGAAGTGTGGCTGCCGGATATCTGTCTCCTCAGCCAGCAACCTCATCAAGATTTAATTTTGCAGCTCTACGACATTGGCTGTATTAAATTTGGGGATTATGTCCAGGCTTCCGGAGCAACGTTCCCCTACTACATTGATCTACGAACCATTATCTCCAACCCGCAAATCTTTCATAAAATTTTGCATGCCTATGCCAGCATCTTGAACGACCTCAACTTTGATCGGATTGCTGGGATCCCCTACGGGTCACTACCCACTGCTGCTGGGCTAGCACTGCTCCTCCACTGTCCCATGATTTTTCCCCGCAAGGAGGTCAAAGCCCACGGCACCCGGCGGCTGATTGAGGGACACTTTAAGCCAGGTGAAACGATCGCCGTCGTCGATGACATTCTCATTAGTGGCAAGAGCGTGATGGAGGGGGCAGAAAAGCTCAAATCAACTGGATTAAAGGTCCACGACATTGTGGTCTTTATCGACCATGAAAAAGGAGTTAAAGATAGGCTAAAAAGCTATGGCTACCAAGCCCATGCCGTTTTAACGATTTCTGAGGTTGCTGCAACCCTTCACCAAGCCGGTCGCATTGATGAAGCACAGTTTAGAACTTTTCTAGAAGTCACTGAGTGAGGAAAGTCATTCTTCCTGGATTCCCGATACAAGCAGTGCCTAGCGGGTGACATTTCGACAGTGCAAGCTGCTCAACCGACTTCCTTCCGCTTCATCTTGCTAAGTTGAAAGCATGCAGCAATCCTATCCCGTGGTCAAAGACTTAGTCCTGATTGGTGGCGGCCATACCCATGCCATTGCCTTGAGGATATTTGGCATGAAGCCAATGCCAGGCGTCCGCCTGACGCTAATCACTGAGGGGACCTATACACCCTATTCGGGGATGCTGCCGGGGCATGTGGCTGGCCTTTATGACTTTGAACAGTGTCACATTGACCTGCGCCCCTTGGCTCACTTTGCCCAAGCGCAGCTTTTGATTGACCGGGCGATCGCACTCGATCTAGAAAATAATCGCGTTGTCTGTGCCAATCACCCAAATGTCAGGTTTGATCTGCTGTCGATTGATATTGGTAGCACCCCAGCCACCCACTCAGTCCCAGGAGCCCCAGAACATAGTATTCCAGCCAAACCCGTAGCGTACTTCTTAATGAAATGGCAGCAGTTGATTGATCGGGTTGCTCAAGCCCCGGATCAGCTGCTGCGCCTGGGCATCGTTGGCGGCGGGGCTGGAGGTGTCGAACTGTCTCTGGCGATGCAGTATCGCTTGCATCAAATT
>JAUJON010000261.1 GCA_030447595.1 Thermosynechococcaceae cyanobacterium YX3bin19 | reverse complement strand
CAGGATAGACCCAGAGCCTCCGACAGCAGCAGAGTTAGACGGATATACAGCTGCTGCCTCACCTCTACTTCTTTGAGCCGTAGTTTTACTGCCTCAAGCACACGTATGCTCATCTCCACTCATGAACCGATAGAGTACCCATCGCTTTACTTGTGAGCTACCAGAATCATGCGGCGGCTGCCCAGTGTCAGTGCTTCTCCGGTGTGGCCGTAGTAGCCCTCAACCCTTTGAAACCCAGCCTGTAGCAGCCAATCCCGCAGCTAAGTATAGGGAAACAGGCGAATGAAAAACTGAAGTTTACGGACCCTGCCCTCTCGAACAACAATTCGCTCATTCTCCGTGCAGCCGGTCAGGATATTGTAGCGGTTGCGATCGATCAGGTAGTTTCCCTCTTGCTCGATGACAAAGGCAGGCTGAAAGTGTTTCAGGACCCGCTCTCGATTCTGATGCTCCAAGAGGAATTTGCCGCCGGGTTTCAGCGCTTGATACACCTGAGTCAGAACCTGGCGGTTCTCATCGTCGCTGAAGTACCCATAGGCGGTAAACCAGTTCACCACACAGTCAAATTGCTCGGTCCACGGCAGCGAGCGCATATCCCCCTTGAGGTACTCCACCTGTAGCCCCTGCTCGGCAGCATCAGACCGGGCTTGCTGCAGAAACAAATCAGTAGCATCCAGCCCTGTCATGACACAGCCCCGCTTAGCCAGGCGATTGGTGATCCGGCCATGTCCACAGGCCAAGTCAAGAACCTTCATGCCTTGCTTCAGGCCCAGGAGCTGCCAGATGAGATCCACCTCAGCTTCAGTCCGCTCAGGCGTCAGTTGAGGTCCGTAGAAATAAAGATAGTCTGGGTCAAACAGACCCTCAAAATCAAAGCTGGCTGCGGTCATTTTGTCTCTAGGCCCAATATCATTGTTCTTGGTTTGGGAAACTCACCCTGCCGATCATCTCGCTCGTCATCCAAAGCTATCGTCATGTCCTAGGCAGTTTCCAGAGGTGGTTTCTCAGGCAATCCAAACTGTGCTGGCAAAGCCACGTAGATGAGATGATCGACCCACTGTTCATTTTCATAGTAAAAGCCAGACCGCACACACTCCTTTTGCATCCCCACACTCTCAACTAGTGCAATGGAGGGTTCATTGTCCAGGTTGATGGCAGCTTCAATCCGATGGTAGTTTAGCTCCTTAAACTCAGCGACTAAGGCAGCTCGAACTGCTTCTTTGCCAAACCCTTGCCGCTGATACTGATTATGTATGCTGTACCCCAAGTTTGCCCACTGGTTTTCCTCTCGACGAATGGTAGAAAGGTCGATGTTTCCCAGATGTTGATTCGTTTCTCGCGAAAAGACTCCGAAAATATAGGCTCGGTCCATCAATGCCCACTGTTGATGGCGTTGGCATACTTCCACAAACCAGTACCAATCCCATGCTTCTAGATCAACCCACCCTGCGTCATAGGGATGCTGCTTGGGCAACCAACCCGCAAACCCTGCAGACCAAGATTCATAGTCACCAGGCTCTTGAGGTCGGAGGATCAAGCGTTCAGTCTCGAGTCTCAGTTTCCAAGCTGTTGCACTCATTGCTTAAGTCACTAGCAAGATTGATCTCGATGGTTTTTCGGTGTGTTTGCTACCAAGTGATATTGTTATGCGATCCGGTATCCATAATAAGAATCCAACACTTCTGGATTGGGCTCTTTATACTAGACTTGTCGGGTAATAACGAGAAAAATGGCTGGAAAGCTTGCTATAAAAAGCCTCCAGCGATTTTTGATAGAATTGACGAAAACGACCGCTACGTAAGGCTTTCAAGGATTTTTTGTTCTATTTCCCAACAAGTCTAATGACTTAACTATGGGCAATTAAACGGATTTGATATCAATCAAAATCTGTGGTCCACTCTGGATGACGCCAGTGCTCGAACAAACGCCTGATCTGCTCTGGTGTGACACGCGAGAGCGATAACTCTGGCAACTCTTCCTCAGTGAAGAAGCCAACCCCGCTCGTCTCGAAGCTTGTTGCTGCCTCCCCTGCGATCAACTCGCAAAGGATAAACAGCTTGTAAACGTGGAAAGGAAATGCCGGGACGTGCCCCTGCTTGCTCCGGTCATAGACGGCCAGTAGCTTCACAGGTTGGGTCTCGTACCCGGATTCCTCTCTGACCTCACGCACAACTGACTCGCTTGGGGATTCATTCACATCAGCCCAGCCACCGGGTAGCGTCCAGCAACCATCAGCGACTTCTCTAACCAGGAGCACCTGGTCATCACGGAAGACCACCCCACGGATGTCTACCTTGGGCGTGGCGTAGCCCTTTTCTTGTTGAAAGAGTTCAAGGAGCGTTCCTTTCTCCACCTCGCCCCAAAGGGACATGATTTCAACTGCAATCTCGCGGATGCGTGTATAGCGCTCCACGTCAAAATGGCTTGTCGAAGAATAGGCGAGACCGATTTGGGCGATCGCCTGCAACTCTTTTGCCCATCTGAGCCATTGAGGGTCCATGAATCAGTACCTTACCAGTGTTCGTCAACAGAAGTAGCTAACGTTCGCGCACCGGACTTAGACAACCCTTGCAAATCAGCCGACCATGTTGGTATATTCCAGTGCAGTGCAGTTGTTAGACGGTGCTTTACTGTCCCAAACACGCTAGTGCAAAGCTACGCACTTTCAGTGCGAGACT
>JAUJON010000260.1 GCA_030447595.1 Thermosynechococcaceae cyanobacterium YX3bin19 | reverse complement strand
CACAGCATTCCTGGTGGTAATTGAGCAACTCCTACCTGCCCATGCCGATGGATGGGTCTCCATAAGGTTCTCATCTTGGCTATGAAATCGGATGATACCGCTTCGCTAACCTAGGCTATCGTGCCGGCAACAGGTTGACCAGCAAGACCATGAGGAGCGTTGAGCATCGCTTGCGGATCGCTCCCCAGGGGACAGCCTGGTTGCCAAACTTCAGTGCGCGATCGCCAACTGCCCTGCAAGAATCTTTCTGCTCTAGCAGTTCGGCCCTGACGGGTAATTTTCTAACCGAGCCAGCTTGCCCCCGGTGCCAGCTCCACCCGCAGATCTCGCCGGTAGGCTGCCCCATTTAACGCAATCCTAGTAAATGAGCCCTGCCACAGGCCAGCAGAACTCTGTCTCTTGATTAAGGTTTAATCTATCTGAGGAGGATAGTGCAGGGCGATCGCGTTTTGCAACTATTCCTGTATATCGGTAGTCTTAAGAATTGTGGCTTAAAGTTAACTTAATAGAAGCTTTGCCTGTTGTCATTTAATCACCCAAGCTTATGGACCCGCTAATCGGCAAAACCTTGCAGGATGGCAAATATACCCTGGAACAGGAATTGGGGCGGGGGGGATCCGGCGTTACCTTTCGGGCAACTCATCACTATCTCGGTCAAGCGGTGGTGATTAAAACCCTTAACGAGCCGCTGCGCCAGCATCCTAACTTTAGTGAATTCGAGCGCAAATTTCGGGATGAAGCGAGACGGCTGGCCCTGTGTATTCACCCTAATATTGTTCGGGTCAGCGACTTCTTCACGGAAGACGCTTTGCCCTTCATGGTCATGGAGTACATTCCAGGTCAGACGCTAGAGGCGATCGTCTTTCCAAATCAACCTCTCTCAGAGTCAACTGCAATTCACTACATCCGCCAGGTTGGAGCAGCGCTGCGGGTGGTTCATCGTAATGGCTTGCTGCACCGGGATGTTAAACCAGAGAACATCATCCTGCGTCAGGATACCCAGGAGGTTGTGCTCATTGACTTCGGAATTGCCCGCGAGTTTAAGCCAGGGCTGACCCAAACTCACACCAGTTTGATTTCCGCAGGCTATGCACCTATTGAGCAGTATATTCCCCAAGCAAAACGTAGCCCTGCCACAGATATCTATGGGCTAGCCGCAACCCTCTACGCGCTATTGACAGCTCAGGCACCCGTTGCCTCGATTCTGCGGACCTGGGACGGGTCAGCAAAAGAGAATCGGCAGCTGATGCCTGCTCCGCGTGAGCTTCAGCCACAGATTAGTTCTGCAACGAACCAAGCAGTGATGCAGGGCATGGCAATGGAGGCTCACCACCGGCCTGCGAATGTAGATGAGTGGTTGTCTCTGCTGCCCAGTTTACTGGATCAACACAGACCAGCAGGAGGATACAGTCCATCTGTGTCGCCAGAAGCTCAGTCCTATGGACAGGCTATCTCTCCTAGGGGCCGGGCAAACGAAGCTCCGCCCTCAGGCCGGGGAGCCCCCTGGGTTGTACCACCACCAACGCCAACACCAGGCATGTCAGGGGGGAGCTCGGCTCCTGCTAGTGTGCCTGAGGCGGCAACAGGGGTAACAATGCCATTAATGCCTCGACCTCAAACACAGTACAGTGATACTGCCGCAGCTCCCAGATCTGAGACTCTATTTCAAGTTCCTCAGAAATCGCGTTACCGCAATTTATTACTTCCCGCAGTAGCAGCGATCGCTGCTGTTATTACCGTTGGACTCGCCGCTATCGTTTTCCAGTCACAACAGATGGAACCTGTTGTCCAATTTGGTAGTCCTATCCCAGCAGAAGGGATTAACAGTGTCTCTCCTACGCCTGAGCCCCCTGCTGAGACTTCTCCTAGTGAGCCGCTACCTCCAGCCGTTGAAACCCCTATTGCCGCACCCAGTGCCGTTGAACCAGTAAGCCAACCAGAACCTGAACCAGCAAGTCAATCACAACCTAGCCCTGCTCAGGAACAGCAGGAGGTACATACTGCTTCCAGCACTCGAAGTAGTATCCGGGGTCTTCCCACCGGCACTTCTCAGCGTCAGATAGAAGCAGCCCTAGGCCGTGAGCCGGATAGGGAATCCGCTGGCTACTGGCCCAATACCCGCTCTCTGCTCTACCACTTACCCAACCAAGTTGACATGGGATTTTCTGTTGATCGCAGTTCCGGGAAAGTTCGCCAGACGGAAGTATCTTTTCCCCCGTCTGCTGATCTACAAGAGATGCTACCCACCTTGAATGGAATGGTGGGCAGTAGCACCGCTGCAGACATTCGGCAGGGATTGCAACAAGTTCAGCAGCGCCAAGCGAACCAGCACTCCTTCAACACAGGTAGGTTAGAGGGCGTGATTGAACGGAATAACAAGGACCGAATTTATATTGGCGTTTGGGATGCCGATTTTCATTAACTGTAGTGCCAAAAGCCTACACCTCAGCCCATCAAGAGAACTGTATCAATAACATGAATCACCCCATTGCTTGCTTCAATATCTGGCAGTATCACAGTGGCATTTTTAACCTCAAATCCCTCAGAGCAATCAATTTTAAGTGGGGAACCTTCAACAGAAGTAACGCTATGGAGCCTAGCCAAGTCTGCTTGCATCAATCTGCCAGGAACTACATGAAAGGTCAAAATTCTAGCTAACTGGGGAGTATTCTGAAGCAG
>JAUJON010000259.1 GCA_030447595.1 Thermosynechococcaceae cyanobacterium YX3bin19 | reverse complement strand
CGGCGTTCACCGGGTGCAGCCCGTCCACGTCCTTGTCGGGGTCGATGGCGAGGGTGAGGGTGTCCGCGTCGAGGTGGCCGTGCAGCGGGAGCTGGCTCAGGTTGCTCTAGGGGAGCAATGGGTTGGGGAGCCTGTTCCATCACTTCAGTAGTACTTGGTTGAGCTGGTGGAGATAGCTCACCTGCATTTGCACCCTCACCACCTCCAAGCTCACTGCTCCCGCCACCTTCGGAGCCAGAGCCAGCACCCCCTTCTGCTGCTATTTCAGATTCTGAGTCCTTTGTGTCAGCCAGTTCGGCGGGGGTGTCTAGCACAATCAAATCAATCGGTTCCTCTTCGGGTGCTAGTACTTGATGCCAAGGGCTATGAATCCCAACGATCAGCGCCATGATATGCAGCACTATTGACCCAGTCAGCGATCCCAGCAGCCAAGACTTGAGCGCCTTTGCTTCTTTTTCTCGCTGCTCGACAACAATGCTTGAAAAGCTCATCCTTTATGCTCCTACAGCACCAAAATCGCAACAAATTCAAATCAGTTACCTCTTCCAGGGCATGGACTTGAATTTATTGCAAGATACTATCACTTAGCTTGAGAACAAAATCATCAAATCAAAAGTGAAAGTGAAAATCAACAGGCGCTGAACGTCACCCTGAGCACTTCAAATCTTGTCAGAAGTCGCTTTGGTAGTAGTTACAGCTTTTTCATTCTACTAAACCTAGCCTGGAATAATTTCTTTCTGCTAGTCCCCAGATTTGGCACTTGACAATAGTTATCATTAGATTTACGTTCTTTTGAGAGGCATTTTTGTTTGGCATAAAAAACAAAGAGACTTTCTCTGCCCTTCATTGCTCTAAAGGGAGTATGGAACTTAGCAATCTGTTTGCGGCAGGTGGCGTGGTGATGTGGCCGCTACTTGCCTGCTCAATTTTGGCTGTCACATTGATTATCGAACGGCTACTGTTTTGGTTGCGTGTCAATCGACGTCAGCACCGGGTTGTGCGTGAGGTGTTGCTGCTCTATCGCCAGGCCAAACGGGTTGCTGCTGTCGAGAAGCTCCAGCAACATGCTGACCTACCGGTTGCCCGAATCTTTCTGGCCGCTCTGGAACTCGAACAGCCGACGCCAGAAGAATTCCGTCTGGCTCTAGAAAGTGGAGCCCAAGCGGAGCTACCTACCCTGAAGCGGTTCAATAACGTGTTTGAAACAATCATCGGTCTAGCTCCCTTGCTCGGGTTGCTCGGCACAATCTTGGGGCTGATTGCCTCCTTTGCCTCCCTGAATATTGGAGCAATCGGAGGAGGTCAAACAACGGGTGTCACCGCCGGGATCAGTGAAGCACTGGTTGCCACGGCATCAGGTCTGGTCGTTGCGATCTTTACGCTCCTGTTTGCTAACACGTTTCGGGGCATGTACCTGCGCCAGATTGCTTTGATTCAGGAGTATGGTGGCCAGCTGGAGTTGCTTTATCGTCGTCGTGATGAACGTGGAGAGGTATCCTATGCGGCTGCCCGATGAGCCAGAGCTGCCCCTACAGATCAACATTGTGCCGTTGATGGATGTCATCCTGGCACTTCTGACCTTTTTCATCATGTCCACGCTGTTTTTGACTCGCTCAGAAGGACTACCTGTGGATTTACCCAGAGCCAAGAGTGCGGTCAGTCAACACCCAACTAAAATCACGCTGACGCTGGACCCGAAAGGTCAGCTTTTCCTCAATCGCCAGCCAGTACAGTTGGAGGCGCTGGAGGCTCAGGTTCGAAACCTGGTTGAGCAGAAGCAACAGGTGTTAGTAGTGGTCAATGCTGATGAGCAAGTGACTCACGGCCAGGTGATCACGGTGATGGATCGCGTGCGCCAGATTCCAGGCGCGAAATTGGCGATCGCCACCCAACGCCCTTAAAGAATATTGCCTGGCAGCCTTGATCCATCCTGGCTTTTGAGAACACCTGGTAGGCCCGGCTGCTATAGGTCAACCACATAGGCGTCCCGAATCCCTGGCACCTTGACAATCTCAGTCAGGATACCTTCGGGTAGCAGGTCATCAATGCTCAAGACCATTACCGCATCTCCACGCACCATCTTTCTCCCAACTTGCATACTGGCAATATTCACGTTGAAGCTGCCCAGCAGCGAGCCAATTTTTCCAATAATACCTGGCATATCCCGGTGGAGTGTGATCAGCATATAACGGGTGGGCGCCACATTAACGGGAAAGTCATCAATGTCGGTAATCCGAATTTCTTCTGCCCCCAGTAGTGCCCCCGTCACCGAGCGATCGCCTAATGGACCTGTAGCAGATAAATGAATTGAACCCGCGGAGTCTCTTGCTGAGGCATCGCGGGTTTCAATCACGCGAATTCCCCGCTCCTTGGCTTCAATACCGGCATTAACATAGTTGACCCGCTCTTGTAGGGCTGGAGAAAGGAGACCTTTCAAGGCAGCAATCACAATGGGCTGACTTTCATTGGTTGCTAACTCCCCTTGTAAGCGCACATCCAATGCCTCAATCCGTCCCCCCGCTAGTTGACCAACCATATTACCTAGTAATTCTGCTAGTTGCAGGTAGGGCTTCAGCTTTTCCAGGAGGTCCGGGCGTAAGCCAGGAATGTTGACAGCGGAACGGGCGGGTAGACCCAGCAGCACATCGCGGATTTGTTCGGCAACATCAATTGCCACATTCGTCTGT
>JAUJON010000258.1 GCA_030447595.1 Thermosynechococcaceae cyanobacterium YX3bin19 | reverse complement strand
CACAACCCTACGATACGCTGGGACACCGGAAGGCTACAGTTCGATTCCGGGAAGTGTAAAGCTCAGTGTTTACACAAGCAGCAGCCCCCACAGTGTCAGAACGGCAAGGAGGAAGTGGAAGTTGTCAGTGCGAGGTCCTTCAGAAGGATCATGAGGGAAGATGGTGTAGAACTGTCAATGATACTGCCGACAACAATAGGCAACGACGATACAGAGCATCTGAACGCTATATCGCCGCAGGACATCGAAAAAGCACTGAAAGAGAAGAAGAAGTACACACCGGAGGAAATACAGGACAGATTGCCGGAGTGTATCAAGAAGTACTGGAAGTGCTTCCTACAGGAGGAAGCTGACAAGCTACCACCACATCGGGAGCAGGACCATGCTATTGTCATCGTCAAAGATAGCAAGCTGCCGTACCAGAAGGCACGACCTATGTCTGAATCAGAGCTTCGGGTGATCAAGAAGTGGATTAATGATATGCTGGAGAAAGGCTTTATCCGACGAAGCTCAGCGCCGTGCTCATCACCAATCTTACTGGCACGTAAGCCCAGCGGCGGCGTCAGAGTCTGTATAGACTACAGAGCTCTCAATGCCATCACGATCAAGGACAGATATCCACTTCCGTTAGTAAAAGAGACGTTGGCGACGCTCGCGAAAGCGAGAATATACTCTAAGATGGATGTAATTGCCGCGTTCAACAGGCTGAGGATACGACAGGGAGATGAACCGTTAACAACCTTCTCGTCACGTTACGGTCTCTATGAGTTCCTGGTGTTACCGTTCGGGCTGTGTAACGGACCAGCTTCCTTCCAATCATACATCAATAATGCTCTGTCAGACGTACTCGACATCTACGCGACAGCGTACTTAGACGACATCCTCGCCTACAGCGACACAGAAGAGCAGCACGCGACGCACCTATAAGAGATTCTAAAGCGGGTAGAACGAGCGAATCTTACACTCGACATTGACAAGTGCGAATGGTTCACCAAGGAGATCAAGTACCTGGGATTAATAGTGACACCGGGCGGTATTAAAATGGAACCCCGGAAGATTGAGGCTGTCAAGCACTGGCAAGTGCCAGAATGCGTCAAAGACGTGCAGATATTCCTGGGATTCTGCGGCTTCTACAGGCGCTTTATCCGCGGATACTCGTGGCTCACCAGGCACCTTACAGATCTCACGAAGAAGGGCAAGAAGTTCGACTGGGGGGAGAAGGAGCAACAAGCATTTGACAACCTCAAGAATGCGTTCAAAGCGGAGATAATTCTGGCTCATTTTGACGCAGGAAGAGATACGTGGGTGGAAACCGACGCATCTAACGAAGCAGTGGGAGGAGTACTCTCACAATACGACGATAATCAGATACTAAGACCCGTAGCGTTCTTTTCCCAAAAGCTCTCCCCAGCTGAGAAGAATTACGACATATATGACAAGGAACTGTATGCGGTTGTCAGAGCGTTTGAAGAGTGGCGACCGGAGCTCGCAGGTGCTGATCTCGTCAAAGTACTATCGGATCATAGGAACCTGCAGTACTTCATGACGACGAAGAAGCTGAACCAGAGGCAAGCACGATGGGCGGAGTTCCTGTCCCAGTTCAAATTCAAGCTACAATACAGGCCGGGGAAGGAAGCAGCTAAACCAGACGCCCTGAGCCGTATGAGATCACGTAGAACGGAGAACGAGATCAACACAAGAGCACTGCTGTCGCCGGAGAACCTGGAGAAGGGAATGAACCACGCAGAGACCGCGAAGACGACAATAGAAGCGATCAGGCTGTCGAATCTGATACTAGCACCGGCAGAGATTGATTCAAACCGTCTGGATGCTGAGATCACGGCAGCGTACGCGGCGGACGACACAGCACGGAGGTTGGTGCAGCTCTGCAGAGATAGGGTGCCGCGGATGCCAAAGGACCTACGGGATCAGGGATTCACAATGTCCCTGTCATATTACACGACTAAGAACGGCAGGTTCTTCTCTGATAATAAGCTCTACGTACCTGAAGTAGGTAAGCTACGACGGAAAGTGCTGGAGATCGCGCATGAGAGTGCCGTAGGGGGCTACAGCGGAAAGAATGCAATGTACGCGACGATATCACGTTCGTACTATTGGCCTCACCTGCCGAAGGACTGCGCGAGATACGCAACCAATTGTCATACGTGCAGAAGACAGACCTATAGCAGGGAGCGATATATGGGGCATTTACGACCGCTGCCAGTCCCGAACAGGCCATGGCAGCATATCTCAGTCGACTACGTCACCGGACTGCCACGTTCATGGTGGAGAAAGCGACAGTATCGTCACATACTGGTCATAGTAGACAGGCTCACCAAGATGAGACACTTCTTGCCAACGGAGACATTGGAAACGGAGGAACTGGCAGCAGCGTTTGAGGAAGGAGTGTGGAAACACCACGGCTTCCCAGACACTGTTATATCGGACCGGGGGACGCAGTTCACGTCAGACCTGTGGGCCGCGCTTTGCAGCAGGTTAAAGATCAAGAGACAGTTGTCGACAGCGTACCACCCAGAGACGGATGGTCAAACGGAAGTGGCAAATGGTGGAATGAAGCAATACTTGAGATGCTTCACCAACTACGCAAGAACGGACTGGGCAGCGCAGCTATCGGCTGCAGAATTTCATGCCAATAACACAGATTCGACGACAACCCACGCATCGCCGTTC
>JAUJON010000011.1 GCA_030447595.1 Thermosynechococcaceae cyanobacterium YX3bin19 | reverse complement strand
CTTGATTGAGCAGCTCAAGCATCCGTCCATTCAGATGTCCCTTGCGTAAGCCCTGTGCCTAAAATCTTCATATCCATAGCTCCTGTAGGTCAGGGAATTAGTCGTCAGGTCAAGGGTTGGTAGCTTGATTATCCTGGTTTTCCAACCCACGGCTTACATGGATTCTTTATCCAATTTGAAGAGTAAGAAAGGTAGCAAGATCAGGGCAGGGTTGTTTGAATTTTCCTGATGAACCTGCTACCCAAAGAATTTCTGCCCTTGAACTTAACTCTCACCCCCCTGTTTTCCAAGTTTGTGTGGGAATCAGCAGCGGCAGAATACTCCCCCGCTTTATTGCCTTAGTTTTGCCGCCCTAGCCAACCCCTGACCTTTTCCAACCTTTTCTCACCGACAAACCTGAACTGCTAACCTACAGTAAGGACATGGGCTGGTGAATCCCCCCGCATTGACCCGTTAGATCCTCGAAAAGGCAACTTGCAAGGCAGTCTACCAGAAGATTGTTTCTTCCCGGCAAACTGCTGGACCGAAAGGACAAGACGCAAACTGGTAGGCCTAAACCAACTGGTATGGATGCTGCTGGTACCGAAGGGATTTTAGTCTTCTGTCCAATTAAATACAGCAGCTAAACTCTAATGATCATTTTCATAGCATTGTCACTAGGAATAGTCTTGACTACTGTGCAGGTTTGCCGGCTCCTAGAGCTGTTAGACGAGGCTCCAGAAAGGTGGTAATCTAGCTTTAACCGAGTTAAAGTAGCAGCAAGTGTTACCCCAATAGCAATGCCTGTAGTTCCCCCAACCGGTTGTTGCCAGCCCTAGACTACGGTGCGTTGGCGAGACGGGTTTAACGGTATCTCCATCTCCTAGTTCCTGAGCGATGGATCATTGAGTGGGACTCCACCAAAACCGCTTTGCGATCGCAGGTAGATGAGAAAATTCCACAACTCGGATTCGGTCAACTGCTGGCGCGATCGCTTGCCGTAGGTTTTGAGCAGATGGTCGCGTCCCTGTATGTTCGTCCAGCCAACTCGCTTCAACTCAACGGAAATTTGCTCTAACACCTCTAATGGATTCATCGGCGAACTGGTAGCCTCCATTGAAGGAGACTTCGCCAGACCCTCAGAAAGCTCTGGTTGAGCACTAGCGCGAATTTCCTTGGTGCTGGAAGTCCCTGTAACCATAGGCTGAGGACGGAATTCTCCAGTCTCTAGCGAGGATGGTTCCAAGCTCAAACGTTCTAAACCAGTTGTCGGGGAAGTTGGCTCACTAGGCCCGGAATCTTTCGAGGCGGGTAAGCCGTGATCAAGCCAGTCATTTTCTTTCGCAAACTTGTAGGCCCTGCTATCTCCAGCCGTTTGCATGTAGCGGATCACCAACTTTTGATCGTCTAGGTATGCACCCAAGCCAAACTCCTCCGCCGCGTTCTTAAACGCATCAGCCCTAGCTCGTTCTGGGGGAGTGCCAATAGTTTTCGCTTTCCCTTGCTGATTGAGTTCTGGATACGCCTTGTCGTTACCTACCCCCTCACGGGTAATACCACCTTGAGACAGCAGGATTGTTAGCTGGCAGCGGATTACAGTGTAGTCACCCACGACCACCGGGTCACTGTAGGTTGCTGCCCAGTCGAGGGGAAACAATTCCTCCAGGCGATCGCGAATGGTCTGCCAAGAAATATAAAACCAGCGACCACCCCCCGGCAACTTTCGCTCTTTATGCTCCGCTACGGGAAAGGGTTCTTTGAGCTTTACAACCAAGGCTGGGGTATTGATATCCATAGAACTGGGCCTGAAGATGATTGCTTAGTCCATTTTATCCTGGGCAACACTTTCGCTCCTCGCAGGAGTGTCAGCGTGTAAGGCCTGATCGAGCAGTTGCCCCCAAAATGGGTTGTAGGGGTGGACCTGCTGAACCGCTTCACCATCGCGGTAAACCGAATGCCCCTCATTAGCCCACTGAAAAATTGAGCCTTCCAGATTCATTACATGCGTATATCCAGCCCCTTGTAAGCGCTCTGCGATCGCGGCAGAACGGTAGCCAACGGAGCAGTAAGTGACGATCTGCGAGTTCAAATCTGGCAGGTTAAGGTCAGTGAAATCCTGTTGTTCGGGATTAACGAGTCGGGCACCGGGAAGATGACTGACGGCATATTCTGCGGAAGTCCGTGTATCCAGTAGGATCGGTTGTTCTGCTTCAGGCCGTTCTAGCCAAGCTGCCAGGGAATCTGTAGAAACGTTCTGGACGCGAGGAAATTCGCTGCGAATAGCCTGTTTAATTGCTGACCAGCCCAGCTTCTGACCCCAGCGGCCTAAACCAATTTGCTTCAGTAGACTCAAGAGCAGTTTTCTGATTTTCATCAATGTGCGGTTTTAATACGAAGCCAAAGTACGCATACTGTTTTGGTACAATGTGCTGCTAGCCTCATCGACTCTGACATTTCTCCTGGTAATTCGTCCACTTCTGGTTACCCGTGTGGAAGGGCGAGTAGAAAAATTCCTCGTTCAGGAGTTAGAGGGGTTTCAACGGCTGGGTAACGACCTCAATCTCGACACTGGTGAATTCTTACGAGACGCCCCTACTCACTATCATCTCTTTGAGGCCCGCGAGCGGTTGGCTCCAGTTTGCCCAAGTTTCTTAATCTCCCACAGCCCCTGAGCTGTCCGGCAGGCTAACCTAGCTCTCACCTGGGCTTCAGACTACGAATATTCCTGACGCCACGCTGCTATCTACTGCAAATACTGGAGTGAACTACCGATGAAAGTGTTGATTACTGGAGTTGCTGGATTTATCGGCTACCATCTAGCACAGCGCTTGCTTGCAGAGGGCGTTCAGGTCTATGGCATTGACAACCTGAATAACTACTACGATGTGGATCTCAAGAAAGCTAGGTTAGCTCAGCTCCATTCAAGAGCTGGTTTTACGTTTCAGTTTCTAGACCTAGCGGACCGGCTGGGCATGGCGCAGCTCTTTCAAGAACAAACCTTTAACTACGTCGTTAACCTGGCAGCGCAGGCGGGGGTTCGCTACTCGCTACAAAATCCTTTGGCCTATGTCGATAGCAATCTCTCAGGTTTTGTCAACTTGCTAGAAGGCTGCCGCCAGTGTCAAACCCAGCATCTAGTGTTTGCTTCCTCTAGCTCAGTCTATGGTGCCAATGTTAAAGTACCGTTTGCGGTTAGCGATCGCGTCGATCATCCAGTTTCCCTCTATGCAGCCAGCAAAAAGGCCAATGAGCTGATTGCCCATGTGTATAGCCACTTGTACAACCTCCCAGCCACAGGGCTACGCTTTTTTACCGTCTATCAGCTACAACTAGGCTTGGCCCGTGGGGGCGACCCGATATGGCTTACTACAAGTTTGTGCAAGCGATTGAGGCCGACCAGCCTATTGACGTTTACAACTTCGGCAAAATGCAGCGGGACTTTACCTACATTGATGACGTGATTGAAGGCTTGATCCGGGTCCTGCATCAGCCCCCTCAAATTTATCCAATCCAGAATGCTGGTCCTGATGGGGTCCCTAGCGAAGCACCTTACAAGCTCTATAACATCGGCAACAACACACCCGTTGAACTGCTGACTTTCATTACAGCCATTGAACAAGCGCTGGGTAAAAAAGCTCACAAGAACCTGTTGCCGATGCAGCCCGGTGAAGTGCTATGTACTTACGCAGACATCGACGATCTGATCAAAGATACTGGCTTCAAGCCGACTACATCAATTGAAGAGGGCATTGACCGCTTCGTCCGGTGGTATCGAGACTACTACCAGGAATGACAACAACCTTTTATCTATTTAGCTGCAGTTTCTAAGGAGGTGTGGTTTGCCACAACCAGCACTGTTGCTGGTCTGCAAATGTTAGCTTGGTTTGCTTTTGCTTAAAAGTAACCCATCCTAGCTTTCACCCAGTTATTCTAATTCAGTCCGAGAGAGTGCCTGGAAGTACCCCCATGTGTAGCGATTACAACTGCCGTCGCTCAACCACAGCGTCCTTAGTGCAAGCAGCATCCTACCCATGCAAGTTGGATGAATCCTAATCAGCTGAGAAAAATTGGGTTATTAGTCTATCAATCCAAACTCTAAGGTTTATGGGAGCTTGCCAATATCCCGGCCAATTTCCTCAATGCGAACATAGTTACCATTTTGCGTCGGCACAAACTTGGTAGCGCCAAACAAGTCCAGAATCTCTTTCTGCTCCGGCACGTTAGGGTCCAGTTTGAGAAGTGCGGCCTGGACGCGCTGGGAGAAATCTTTTCCGTAACGTTCCTTGACACTGGGATGAATTACCCAGTGGTAATCGTAGTAGGCAGGGGTCCGCCAGATCACCTGAACTTTGTTGAGATCCACATCACCCGCCTGGACGCGGCTCAGCCATACCTGCTCGTTCAGTGCTCCCGCTGCGTAGCTACCTGCCTCCACCAGTTGAATCGTCGCATCGTGGGAGCTGGAAAAGCCTACCTTGCCCTGGAAGTCCTCCAGCCTAACGCCCGCCTGCTGCAGGAAATACTGAGGCATCAAGCGCCCGGAGGTTGAAGACTCAGCTCCCAAAGTAAAGGTGCGCCCTTTTAGAGCCGCCAAACCCTTGATATCCTGAATCGGGGCAATTCCACTCTTTTTGTTGGCGATGAAAACACTGTGGAAGTTGGCATCAATGTCGCGCTGGGCGATCGCTTGGGCATTGGGTACCTGCGATCGCGCTTGCACCCCAGTCAGCCCACCAAACCAAACCATGTCCAGATCGCCTACGCGAAAGGCAGTCACCGCGGCAGTATAGTCGGTTACAGGTTTGTAGAGTACGGGGACGCCCAATTGTGCTTGCAGATAGTCCGATAGCTTGCTGTAAAGGCGCTGTAGCTTCTCGGGGTCCTGATCGGGAATCGCTCCTGTCGTGAAGGGCCGCTTTGCGCCACTCCCATTGGATACCGGAGCATTTTGTTGCGAGGAGCAGGCCATGAGAGGCGACAGCAGCAGGATTAACAGTCCTGATAACAAGACTTTTCTCATTGGAAATATGAACTGGGTCATAAAAGATAAATGAGCAGGACTGGGAACACCCATGGGTATTCTTGCCAAGCCTTGTTACTCCCTTAGGGGATCGTGGCCCCAGTTCATCAGAGAATAACGCCAGCGAGTGTCTTCAACATCCCCTGAAGGCCGCTGAGCGGAGTGACGATGGATATAGCTGACAACTTTTTCATGTGAGCCAAGTCATCGTCCGTGTAGTCGGACTTCTGCTTATTGAGGATCTCCACAATATGCTTGCCAGACTTGTGGCCAATGGCCTCATCATCGTTTTTCTTCTGGCCGACAGATTGAGACTCCTCTGTTTCCAACCAAGACTCTAGCTGCTTGGCTGTCAGGTTCACAGCCTCATGAAATTCATCTTGGATGGCTTTTGGATCGTTACTCATGAGACTGTACTACTTTTGTCAGTGTTGGTTCTTTAGCAGAGAGTTCGTTTGGCCCAGGACCTCACCTCACTATTCTGAACGATAATCCCTAGCTCAAGTGCTTTCCTCGACTGCTCTATAGCACTGGTTGAAGTGCTAGCCAGGATTGTTGATCTAAACCCACAGGTGGAAATGCTTTGAGGTGGGTAGGGCAGCACAGCCACAAGGTCGCTCTAAAGCATGGTGCCCCAGTGGGTCAATCGCTTTATGGTCCAGGGGCAGATAACCTGAGACTTTGCTATTGCTAAGAATAGAGAAACAGGTTCCTCAAGAGGGTTACATCCATGGAACTGGTGATTTTTGTGGGCTTGCAGGCTGCGGGAAAGAGTACATTCTACCAAACCCATTTTTGGGAGACCCATACGCTGGTGAGTAAGGATCGGTTTCGCAACAATAAAAATCCTAATAGAAGGCAGACCCAGCTAATTAAAGCTGCACTTGAGGCAGGACATTCGCTGGTGGTGGATAACACAAATCCAACCGTTGTCGAGCGGCGATCGCTAATTTATTTGGGCCAGGTCTACAGAGCTAAAATTATTGGTTATTACTTTGCACCTCAGGTACACCAATGCTTGCAGCGTAACCGACAGCGCTCGGGTAAGGCACGAGTCCCTGATGTCGCAATCTATGCCACGCTTAAAAAACTTATCCCTCCGGCTGATGTGGAAGGATTCCACCAACTATTCCAGGTACAGATTGCTGGCAACGCTGCTTTTGAGGTGCGCCCGTGGATTACAAATGAGATGACCTATGCGGTTACCGAGGGGCATCCGCTGAAACCGCCTTTTTCAAGAGACCCTGCATCTTCCCCAGAATGAGGAACAGCAACAGCCCTTGCACCACCAGTAGGTTAGTCACGAGAAAGAAAGTCGCCTCCTCAATCGGTAGGCCAAAAAGCTGGAGCCCAGTGGTATAGACTTCTGAGATACTCCAGATGCCCTGCTCAATAGCAACGCGATCAGCAATCCACAGGTAAAATGTGGGCACGAGTGTGCCAATCAGCCAGATCCGCTTTGCGGCCCACAGCTGCACCCCACCGATAGTCCACTGCAGCGCCAGTATGGGTCCGGCCCAAGCCAAAATTAGCCCTAGATAGACGCCAGGGTCCCATTGCAGCAGCAAGGCTCCGGCAATGCTCAGGGCAACCCAAAATAGAGTACCGACTACCCGCACCAGGGAGGAGTGCTGCTGAACTGGCAGTTCATCTTTAGGTACCAGCCAGTAGAACCATAAGCCAGTAAGGAAGGGCTGCAGCAGGAAGAACAGGTATTCTTCCACTGGTACATAACCAATCGTACCCACGACACGACCGGTGCCGTAGTTCCACACGTCTCGCCAGACCAGATAATTGTCCCAGGGCGTAGTGTAGACCAAGGCCACCAAGGCAATTAACGGCAGCCCTAGCCAGGCCCTCAGGCCCCCTGTGCCAGCGAGCGGCTGCCGCTGCATAAGGGCCAGCAGCAGGATCGGCGGTAGGATAAAGACGAAGTGAAACGTAAAGTAGCTCATAGTCCCATTACAGTTGAGGTCGGGGGCATGTTGTCCTGGAGTATGGCCCGATACCCTCAACCCTATGGCTGAGAGTCAAGCACCTTCTCAAGGTATTGTCGCATTCGTTTGTAGTGCGTCCCCTTCCAGTAGATTTGACCACACTGGGTACAGTGATGAAACTCATCAATAGCTTGCCGGACTTTGGGGGGGATTCGCTCAATCACTACAACTTTGTCAATAGGCTCCAGTAGCCCATTGCAGCGGAGACACCGTTGAAAGGGTATCACAGCACCTTTAAGATTGAAACGGTTCAATACCTCAACCAACTGCCGCCGGGGGTCTGTTTCCCGGATATAGTATCCATGGCCTATCACCCGCCGCATTAATAACCGGCGATCGCGGGTCAGAAGCATTCGCCCTTCAGTGCTGGAAAGTCGAGCTAAGGCGTCATCCACATAGTCGTTGCGGTATAGCGTATCAAAACCCAGCATCCGCAAGGAGGTGGCGAGCTTACCTAAGTGGACATCCAAGACGAAGCGGATAGGAGGTTCTGACAAGCCGACAGTCGATGAAGTGAGACCTGCAGCGGGAAGAACGCTGACGCAATCGCCATCTTGCAGTAGGTAAGAGAAGTCTACAGGCTTTCCATTCACCAAAATTCGCTCAACTTCGGTGTGAGGTACCCCCAAAGCTTCAATTCGATCCTTGACAGACATGCGCCCCTTAAAGATGTGAGCAAAACGCACTTGTCTTTTGCCGGCTGGAAGAAAATCATTAAGTTCGGCACAAAAGCAAAATTCAGCTTGGCTCATCGACAGTCCCTGCTAGCCCTCGTCACTGTGAATGAGTGATTCGCTATAATTTTTAGGCTCCTTCAATCATCGACAAATTTCTAATAGAACGCGATCACTCCGGGGAAAGATTTCCGGGGCTGGCGTTTAGACTTTAGCCACCAATTTCCTCCAGTCAACTTTGAGAGTAATCACTAATTCCAGCAATCGATGGCAGCCCTGAATCACTACTTTGCGACGGTTGCTCGGGGTCTGGAACCGGTTGCTGCCCAAGAACTGAAACAACTAGGAGCGCAGGAAGTTCACCCCGACTTCACAGGGGTCCACTTTTTGGGCGATCAAGCTTTACTCTACCGAGTGAATCTTTGGGCTAGGACTCTTTTCCGGGTGCTGGTCCCCATCCATGAGTTTTCTTGTCCTAGGACTGACAGGCTCTACCACGAGGTGCAAAAATTGCCTGGGAGGACTACTTACAGCCCGACAACACGCTGGCGGTGCACTGCACAGGGCGTAGTCCAGCGCTTAGCCACAGCCATTTCACAGCCCTACAGGTTAAAAACGCGATTGTAGACCAACAGCGTTGTATCTTTGGGCAGCGATCGAGTGTGGATGCCCAGCATCCAGATTTGCTGATCAATCTCCACATTCAGCAAAACCGCTGCATCCTCAGTTTGGATAGCTCTCTCTGGGGGCAAGCCTTCACCGGCGCGGCTACCGACAAGCAATGGGGGCAGCTCCCCTGAAGGAAACCCTCGCTGCGGCCCTGCTTGATCTGGCAGGGTGGGATACTGGTCTGCCTTTTATAGACCCGCTGTGTGGCTCTGGAACCTTACCCCTAGAGGCAGGCTTAAAGGCTTTGAACATTGCACCGGGTTCGTTTCGCCAAAAATTTGGCTTTATGGGCTGGCCTGACTTTAGCGTGGAACTCTGGCAATCATTGCTCACAGAGGCGCAAAGCAGCCAGTTACCGGAGCTGAAAGCACCAATTTATGGCAACGATCGCGACTCGAATGTCCTCGCCCAAGCCCAGTCCAATGCCGAACGCTGCGGCTTGGCCCATCACATTGCACTAGTTCAAACTGAGTTATCCCAACTGGAGGCTCCGGCAGACTCTGGAGTGTTAATTTTGCAACTCTCCCTATGGGGAACGTCTAGAGATTTGCAAGCACTCGGTGGGTTCTATAAGACGCTGGGTGATGTCTTGAAGCAGCGTTTCAAAGGTTGGACAGCCTTTATTTTGACTGGAAACAAAGAGCTAGCTAAACGGGTAGGGCTGCGAGCGTCTCAGCGCATTCCTGTCTACAACGGATCTTTAGCTTGCACGTTACTGAAATACGAACTGTATTAACTCAAGCTAGTTACAACAATGTCTCAGTAATGTCTCAATTAAGAGCAGAGCGGAACTACTTCAGCGGTTTCAAGCGTCTCTTGGTTAAGTTGGGATCTCAGTTATTAATCTTGACAGTAATTTGGGATGCAAGTTGTCCAGCGTACCTCAACCCAGCTGACCCTCCGCGATCGCCCAGTGGGTATTTGGTTATTGGGTAGCTTTGTTGCCGCGATCGACTGTTAATTTTTATTTCTTGTGAGCCGCCCGTCGATTTCTTTGGAGCTTCTTGCATTGTCCTGGCGATTTGGCGATCCTGTTTGCTCCCGTTGAAACCTGTGCCTTTGATAAAACCCTGAACCGGGTAATTCTGACACGCCAGGCTGATGGGTACGGTAGCCAGCGAGCGATTAGTTCACAAGATTGTAGATGCTCAGGTTGAAGAGTTTGTCTTCCTGGGTACTAGGTTTTACCGGGTTAACCTGGTGCTGGCATCGGGAAAGCACTTATACCTCAACAGGTTTCCCAGCAGTGATCTCAAACAGAGAAAGAATTGGCTAGCTTTATCTGCAGATTTCTGAATCTATATAACCAACCACAGCAAAATAGGCTCACTTGAATTTTATAGCCATACTAATCATGAAGAGCTTTTTCTGACGGGATGACCCGCTTTGATTTGTTTACCCATAACAACGGTTCAAAGCAAGGCCGACTTGCTCTGTTAGCTGGGCTTTCCTTTACCGTTCGTAATACAAGATCAAAGCTACATAAGGGATGAACGGCCTTTTCCCCGGCAGATAGTGCTGGCATTCTGGAATATGGCACACAGATCCTGTGGCCACAACTTATCATTAACGTGGCAGTTGTCTTGAGTGGGCTACTTCAGCCTTCTAAATCTCTCCAAATCAAGGTGATTCTTTTCAACCAGCAGGTGCTAGAGTTTCCTCCTTTGAGCAAAACAGGTTAAGAATCGTTGCAAGCCTCTTGATGCTCTTGAAGCTGTAATTCCTACGGGAAGCGGTTTTCAGCTAATTGGAACCTGGAAATTCTCGTAGCCAATTTTTAGGAGCGGCTACTCGCCAAGCTGAAGGTCTGAGACAATAAAAACTGCCTTCCTGTGGTTAGTGTTGGCTTGTTAGAGCCGCTGGAACGAGCGGGTTGGTTCATCTAAAGCATTTTAGTCCGCACCAGATAAGGGAGAACTCGATATGAAATTGGCTTACTGGATGTATGCAGGTCCGGCCCACATTGGTACCCTGCGTATTGCCAGCTCCTTTAAGAACGTCCACGCGATTATGCACGGTCCCTTGGGAGACGACTACTTTAACGTCATGCGCTCAATGCTAGAGCGGGAGCGAAATTTCACCCCAGTAACCACCAGCGTGGTCGATCGCCACGTCCTGGCGCGGGGCTCGCAAGAAAAAGTAGTCGATATTATTCATCGCAAAGATGCTGAGGAACACCCCGACTTAATTGTGCTGACGCCCACCTGTACCTCCAGCATCCTGCAAGAGGATCTACATAACTTTGTTGAGCGAGCGACAATGGAGGCTCAGGCCGATGCCATGCTGGCAGATGTCAACCACTACCGGGTGAATGAACTCCAAGCAGCAGACCGCACCTTAGAGCAAATCGTCCAGTTTTACATTGATAAAGATCGCCAGGATGTCCCTACGGGTAAAACTGCCAAACCCTCCGTCAATATTATCGGCATCTCAACTCTGGGCTTCCACAACGGTCATGACTGCACGGAACTGAAGCGGTTAATGGCTGACCTGGGTATTGACGTGAATGAGGTAATTCCGGAAGGGGCTTCGGTTCACAATTTGAAGAACTTGCCCCAGGCCTGGTTTAACCTGGTACCCTACCGCGAGCTAGGCTTGAAAACTGCTCGCTACTTAGAACAAGAGTTTGGCATGCCCTATGTCGACATTGCGCCCATGGGTGTGGTAGAGACAGCTCGCTGTATTCGTGCCATCCAGAAGGTCCTGAATGCCCAAGGAGCGGATGCCAACTACGAGGAATACATTGAAGAGCAAACCCTGCACGTTTCCCAGGCGGCCTGGTTCTCCCGCTCAATTGACTGCCAAAACTTGACGGGTAAAAAAGTGGTAGTGTTTGGGGATAACACCCATGCCGCAGCAATGACGAAGATCCTGGCGCGGGAGATGGGTATTCATGTGGTCTGGGCGGGCACCTACTGCACGTACGATGCAGACTGGTTCCGGGAGCAGGTGAGTGAGTACTGCGATGAAGTGTTGATCTCTGAGGATAACGGGGCCATTGGTGATGCGATCGCCCGCGTTGAGCCTGCGGCGATTTTTGGCACTCAAATGGAACGCCACGTCGGTAAGCGGTTGAATATTCCCTGTGGCGTAATTGCTGCTCCGGTGCACATCCAAAATTTCCCGGTGGGTTATAAGCCATTCCTCGGGTACGAAGGTACTAACCAGATTTGCGATCTGGTCTACAATTCCTTCACCCTGGGCATGGAAGATCACCTGCTAGAGATCTTTGGCGGTCACGATACCAAAGAAGTGATCACGAGAACTGTCTCTGCTGGCTCTGACCTAGGCTGGACCACAGAAGGTCAGGCAGAACTGAACAAGGTTCCGGGTTTTGTCCGGGGTAAGGTGAAGCGCAATACCGAGAAATTTGCCCGCGAACGGGGCTTTAGCGAAATTACTGTTGAGGTGATGTACGCTGCTAAGGAATCGGTGGGAGCGTAGACACAGTTCCACTCACTAGCTAAACGCAATCCTCCTGGGGATTACCAGGAGGATTGTTACTAATGTTCTTAAAAATAGAGGTTATAGGTTTAAGTTGGTCGCTGTTCTGGCACTGTTTATGTTTAAAGGCTGTTTCAGTGAAACTGCTAGTAACGAATCTTCGGTCTTGTAGTCGCTGATTGAGTGCAAGCTTCGATTAGGTTTTAGCACCGCTGCCAACTTGAACAATTGGAACTTTAAGTTGGTGTGCTAACTGCTCAACAGTCATGTCATCTAGAAAACGGGAATCTCCTTGCTTTAGCATCAGCGAGGGTAGCAGGATGTTATCTCCTAAGTCTTTTCCCTGTAATGCTTGCAGAATATCCTGGCCTGTGAGTAAACCTGTCACAGTCAGTGTTTGTCCCCAATAGTGGCTGCACAAGGCAACCATTTCAACCTCCAATCCTGCAACTTCATTGAGGCGCTTGAGGACGGGCTGGAAGGCTTGCTCAACTGCGTTTCCCACGATCCAAACCAGTTTTCGAGGTGGAGAGATTTGTTTTGGCAGGTGTCTAGCTGCAGCCTGGAATTGCTTGAGAAACTGACGAATTGAACCCACGCCATTACCAATCTGGGGATAGTCTTCATAATGAGGTTCTGGCGGTAATTCTTGTCCGGCAATCAGAAACCACTCATCGGCAAGCCAGACAAAGGTAGATTCGAGCGTTTGCCGAAACTTGGCCTGGAGGGTCTGTACCTGGGCAATCACTTCCTGGGCTTTGTCACAGGTTACTGGAATTAGCTCATCCTCTGAGGGGCGAAACTGAGTTAGACCTACAGGTACAACTGCCACAGAGGTTACAGTTGGTAGCTCTCTAACGTGGAATTGAGCCAGATCTAGCAGCGTGCGCTCCAGATGAACACCATCATTGATGCCAGGGCACAGTACAACTTGAGCATGAATTTGCAAACGGCGCTCCTGAAACCACTGGAGTTGCTCGAGAAGCTGACCGGCACGCGGATTCTTTAATAGACGAATGCGAATCTCCGGCTCAGTCGCATGTACTGAAACATACAGCGGAGACAGCCGCATCTGCTCAATCCGCTGCCATTCCGCCGGGGCTAAGTTTGTCAAGGTCAGGTAGCTGCCGTAAAGAAAGCTGAGACGATAATCATCGTCTTTGAGATACAAACTCTGCCGCTTGCCGGAGGCTGCTGGTCAATGAAGCAGAAGGGACAGTGATTATTGCACTGGATTAAGCCGTCGAACAGCGCCGTCTCAAACTCCAAACCCAAGTCAAGATCGTAGTCTTTCTCAATTTCAACGGTGTGGTTTGTTCCAGCCGCATCTAATACTTCTAGGGTCAGTACTTCATCAGCACACAAAAACTGGTAGTCAATCAGGTCACGGGGCTGGTTTCCATTGATGGCAACCAGGCGATCGCCCGGTTCAAACCCAACCTCCGCAGCTATCGAGTCGGGTAATACGGCTGTGATCAGGGCCGGACGAATGGAGATTTGGCTCATGCGGGGTTTGAACAGGCTAGGACAAATGGAGTCTTTCACCCATTCTAGAGATTCTGCCTCAGGTATTTTCTAGCACCCCAGCGGCGATCGCCCCCAATATCCCTACACCGAACGCCAGGCGGTACCAAACGAATATCCAGGTGTTCTGAGTTTGCAAATACCGCAGCAGCCAGGCGATCGCGGCGTAGGAAAAAATTGCCGCCGAAATTACCCCAGCAATTATCGGTACTATCCCGGCCTCGCCAAAGCCAACCTCTAGAGCATCTTTTAGCTGCACTAAACCCGCTAGAGTAATTGCCGGAATGCCCAGGAGAAAAGAAAATCGGGCAGCGGCAGCCCGTTCTAAGCCAAAGAACAAACCTGCTGTCAGGGTAGAACCAGAACGGGATACACCGGGAATCAAAGCCAATGCCTGCGCCAATCCCATCCAGACACCATCTAGAGTTCTCAAGCCCTCAAAGTTGCGCTTCCGCTTTCCCAGTCGTTCTGCCAAGCCGAGCAATAGGGACATACCAATGGAGGCCAGGGCGATCGCCACTAAACTCCGGAGGGGAGAGTTATCAAAGTCGGGAATAAATACCTTGATGAGCAAGCCAAAAAACACAATTGGCAGCGTTCCGAGAACAATCCCTAGGCCGATTTGGAAATCATTGGCCTGGTAATCCGAGCGAGCGATCGCCCGTATTGCTCCTGTAGTAACTTGAGTGAGGTCTCGCCAAAAATACCAAATGACAGCAACAATGCTGCCCAGTTGAATGACAGCAGAAAAGGCGACACCCGGATCTCCCCAGCCAAGAAGCACTGGAACGACCTTAAGGTGAGCTGTACTGCTAATGGGCAGGAACTCAGTCAATCCCTGTACTGCTCCTAAAACAACCGACTGAAATAGATCGAGCTGCACGAAAGGTTCAGGAGGCTCCACCTGAGCGGCAGCCTCTGCTGCCATTAATGGTGTCTCTAGTGCTTTGAGAGTAAAGGTGAGTGCCGCACCTGCTAGCCCTGCAAGTAGTGTGACCAGACGTCTTGATAAAGCCATAGTTCTTGAGCAGTACCCCCAGAATGGTAAACCTTCCTTAACCCTAGGTCCAATTAATTTTTTGGATTACCTGTGACCTCGATTGGCAGTGAGTTCAGTAACGGGTTAATTCTACACTTCATGCAACGAGCAGCTTGCCATGCTCCTCTTGGCAAGCGTTCAATAATCAGCGAGCTCTAGGATAAGATAAACGGATGCCCCCCTGGGGGATACCTGGAGGATGTGTTAATATATGTTACAAGTGTGACTCTGAATTAATAAAGCCCCAACCTATAGTGTCTTCCTATACTCCTTCTCCGATTGACATTGCTGATTCCCTCCAGGCTTTTCCCAAAGTGGGTTCCTGGTGGCTTGGATCAGCTCGTGCCTGGCAGCTCTTTGCAATATCGGTATTTTTGGTCTCCGTCCCGGTATTCATTCAAGCTCCCCTGGTTCGCTTGCTTCCTTGGATCAGCTTGTTAGCGACGGGAGGCTGGTTGGCGTTAAGCTGCTGGCTGCTGTCCCGCCCATCTACCCGCCTGTTAGGGGATGTAATCTTAGGATTTACGTTGAGTTGGTTGGCAGGTTCCCTTTACTGGGGCTGGCTGCGCTGGGAGCCCTTTCTGCACCTGCCTGTAGAAGCGATTGGTCTCCCCTTTGTCTGGTGGGGTTTTCGTAGGAACTGGTACAAGGTTGGTAACTTTTTCTACCTGGGGTCACTATTCGGAACCGCTGTGACTGATCTCTACTTCTACGTCGTCGATTTAATTCCCCACTGGCGGCAGTTGATGCAGGTGGATAGCAGCTTAGCACTGCCCATATTCCAAGCGGCGATCGCCCAAGTGCAAACGCCCTGGGGAATTGGCTGGGCAATTGCTCTAGGGGTGGTGTTGTTAGTCGCTGGCTTGTTGCCCTTATCTATTCAGGGAGTACGAGTGGCGCGGTATAGTCAACTCCACTGGTGGACTTTTGCTGGGGCAGTTTTAAGCACAATTCTAGTTGATAGCTTGTTCTGGCTGACTGCTTCCGTTGTCTGACTAGATGAAGTAAAAGGCGAAGTACTGCTGCTCTTAATTGGTGGGGAAGCCGTCGCTAATACTCTGATCAGCTTTATCAGAAAGTCAGCGATCGCTGCTTTATTAGTACACTCAATAATCCTCCTTTAGACATAAGATATTGGGGAGTCGGCGGTGATCCTGCTGCGATCCATCTACTAACTTCCGCATCATTATGTCTATTGGCTATCTCGCACTCGTTCTTCATGCTCACTTGCCGTTTGTCCGGCATCCCGAAAGTGACTACGTACTGGAAGAGGAATGGCTGTTTGAGGCGATTACAGAAACCTATGTTCCTTTACTCCAGGTTTTTGAAGGATTAAAACGAGACAATATTGACTTCAAAATGACGATGAGCATGACACCGCCTTTGGTGTCGATGCTGAGTGACCCGCTGTTGCAAGAGCGCTACGATGCTCACCTCGCTCAGCTAGAGAAACTGGTTGCCCAGGAGATAGAGCGCAACACGCATCATGGGCATATTCGTTACCTGGCTGAGTTCTATGTTGCTGAATTCAAAAAGGTGCGAGAGCTCTGGGAGCGGTATGACTGCAACCTAGTCACTGCTTTCAAGCAATTCTTAGACAGTAATAACCTGGAGATTATTACTTGCGGGGCAACACACGGCTATCTGCCCCTGATGAAAATGTATCCCCAGGCGGTTTGGGCTCAGATCCAAGTTGCCTGCGAGCACTACGAACAAGCATTTGGTCGTCCGCCTAAGGGAATTTGGCTGCCTGAGTGTGCTTACTATGAAGGCTTGGAGCGGATGTTAGCGGATGCCGGTCTGCGGTACTTTCTCACGGATGGGCACGGTATCCTCTACGCTCGGCCTCGACCTCGGTTTGGCACCTATGCCCCAATCTTCACCGAAGCAGGCGTTGCAGCGTTTGGTCGCGACCACGAGTCTTCTCAGCAAGTTTGGTCCTCGGAAGTGGGATATCCGGGTGCAGCAGATTACCGAGAATTCTATAAAGACTTGGGCTGGGAAGCAGAATACGAGTACATTAAGCCCTTTGTCATGCCCAATGGCCAACGGAAGAACACCGGGGTGAAGTACCACAAGATCACAGGTCGAGGGCTGGATTTGGGAGAAAAAGCCCTGTACGACCCCTATTGGGCGCGAGAAAAAGCAGCGGAACACGCAGGCAACTTCCTGTTCAACCGGGAGCGGCAGGTGCTGCACCTCCACGACGTAATGCAGCGACCGCCGATTATTGTTTCTCCTTACGATGCGGAACTATTTGGTCACTGGTGGTATGAAGGACCGTGGTTCCTAGACTACTTGTTCCGCAAGTCATGGTATGACCAAAACACCTACGAGATGACTCATTTGGCAGACTACCTGCAACTGCAGCCTACCCAGCAAGTCTGCCGTCCTTCCCAGTCCAGTTGGGGCTTTCGCGGTTTCCACGAGTACTGGCTCAACGACACCAATGCCTGGATTTACCCCCATCTGCATAAAGCCACGGAACGCATGATTGAGCTGTCCTGGCGGGAACCAGTGGATGAACTAGAGTGGCACGCTCTAAATCAAGCCGCTCGGGAACTCCTGCTGGCGCAATCTTCAGACTGGGCTTTTATCATGCGGACCGGGACAATGGTGCCCTACGCCGTTCGGCGGACGCGATCGCACCTAATGCGTTTTCACAAACTCTACGACGATATTCGCCAAGAAAAAATTGATGCGGGTTGGCTGGAAAAAGTTGAGGCGATCGATAATATCTTCCCCCAAATTAACTACCGAACCTATCGGCCCCTGTAGCAGGGACGACGGAGGACAGTCCTAGGCAAGCTAGTCATCCAGATAAAGTTTTACAATACTTGCTGCAGGCAGCACTAGTAGACCAGCATATGGATTATCGTCAGGCAGGGGTTGATGTTGAAGCAGGCCGGGCTTTTGTAGAGCAAATTCGGGATGTTGTCCAAGCGACTCATCGGCCGGAAGTGCTGGGTGGACTAGGCGGATTTAGCGGGCTGTTTCAGCTCCCACAAGGCTACCGGGAACCCGTTTTAGTTGCTGGCACTGACGGAGTTGGCACGAAGTTAAAGCTGGCTCACAGCCTTAACTCCCATCACACCGTGGGCATTGACTTGGTGGCCATGTGTGCTAACGATGTACTGACTTGCGGAGCAGAACCCCTCTTTTTTCTAGATTACCTGGCTACCGGCCAGCTTCAACCCCACCAACTCGCTCAAGTTGTTGCCGGAATTGCTGAAGGCTGTCGTCTGGCAGGATGTGCTTTGCTGGGGGGAGAGACAGCGGAGATGCCTGGCTTCTATCAGCAGGGAGAATATGACCTAGCTGGTTTCTGCGTTGGCGTTGTGGAAAAGCATCAATTGTTGAACGGCTCTCAAGTTCAAGTGGGAGACGTCGCCATTGGTTTAGCAAGCCAAGGAGTTCACAGTAAAGGCTTTAGCTTGATTCGAAAGAGTGTCAGCGATCGAGGTTTGAACTGGCAGGATTCCCCTGGGGCAGGATTCCCTGATGCAGATTTCGCAGATCAAAGTTCCGAGAAGTCTTGTTTAGAGAAGTCTGGGAGAAGTCTTGCTTACCTACATCTACGTTAAACCTGTTCTAGAGGCAGCCCAAACAGGACTTGAGATACACGGGATGGCCCACATCACGGGTGGAGGAATCCCAGAAAACCTCCCCGCTGCCTGGGACCCTCTCAATCCGTACAAGTTTATCCTCAGCGATGGCCTATTCCCCCGATCTTTAATTGGATTGCCTCAACAGGAGAGATTGGCATTTCAGATATGTTCCATACCTTTAATATGGGAATTGGTTTTGTCCTTCTCCCATCTAGTCAGGCTGAACGAGCCCTCAAGTGGTTAGCAACTCACAACATTGCTGCCTACTCGATTGGCGAAGTCATCACTGGTGAGGGTGAGGTGATTGGCCTGCCAACCTAGAGTGGAAGATTCCAAACCTCAGGGCTCAGGACTATTGCTGATTGTTCCAAGTTGTCTGCCAGTCAGGCAGGGGCTGAATCCCAACCATAGGATGCATCGCACAAACTAATAAATTTCCGCCATGAATTTGGCCGTAGTAATAACGACAACCCACGCAAGCAGGATGTTCTTCTAAAATAGGCTGCACTGTTTGAACAATAGGTTGAGCCGCTTCACCGACAACCGATTCAAATCCTAAACAAAGCTCAAGGATTGGCTCAACAGCCTCTGTCATCAACAGGTCAACTTCGGTGACGATCTCCTCAACTATCTCTACAATTCCATCAAAAAATTGCTCTGCTTCAGAGTTTACGGCATCAATTATTTGCCAGAAATCTTTTTGCCACGGCTCCATTAGCTCGCTCCCATTTTTCACTACATCGCTTCAGACTGCTTACGAGTCCTAACCGGAGGCGACTTTACTCTGTAGCCTATTAGAGAGAAGGGGGCTCATTTAAGCTGTCATCCTCGGTTGAGATCTCAATTCTACGAGGCGGCTCAGAGATCGTGGGTTTAGCAATCGGCTGATTAGCAGATTGATTGGTAATGTCTTCAACCCAATGACGAGCTTCTCTGTAGTCATTTCCTCTCGATTCACCAGTTCATCCACAATTTCCTGAGCTTGTCCCCGGAGTTCTACCAGGGTACTGCTGGCCTTTTCGCCAGCATAAGCAGCAATACCCACTCCAAGGTAAAATGCCTTCTGCACGATATCAGTAAAACTAGTCATGACCAGGTAAACTCCCTAAAGTTCAACCTTATTGGAGAACTATCGCTGATTATCCAGGGGCAATTCCCTAAAAAAGAGCGACTGGAGACCACGCCTACTCCAAGCATCCCGTGTTGCTGCTACCTTCCGGTCCTGACAAGGTTTAGGCGTTGTAGTCGCGTGGGTCCAGGTCTAATAGTAGTTTAGCACCGCTGTTGTCGGATTCGTTGCTTTCCTTGTCTCTTGGTCTTGTCACAGTGGGCGAGCCAGATACAGATATAATGTAGCGGCGCAACTATTTCCACTATTTGCTGCCTTCGTTTCTAGCCATTGGGTTAAAGCCCAATGCGATCGCGTGTCTCAGCCCACTTCATCATGGCCGATTATTCTAGGTGTTTCTGGAGCATCAGGATTAATTTATGCCGTCCGCACCCTTAAGTTTCTGCTGCAAGCCGGTTACGCTGTAGAACTTGTAGCCACGGGCCACCTACCAGGTTTGGCAGGAACAAAATATTCGCATGCCCCCAGAGCCCGAACAACAGGAAGAGTTTTGGCGACAGCAGGCAGAAGTAGAGACTGGTAAGCTAACTTGCCACTCGCCAACGGATGTGGGAGCGAACATTGCTAGTGGTTCCTTCCGACTTTGGGAATGATGGTGATTCCTTGCAGCATGAGTACAGTAGCTAAGTTGGCGGCTGGTCTCAGTTCCGACCTGTTGGAACGGGCCGATGCGCAGTTGAAAGAAGGCCGCAACTGGTTGTCGTTCCCGCGAAACCCTTCAGCCTCATCCATCTTCGCAATCTCACAGTTTTGGCAGAAGCGGGTGCTCGATTGTACCTGCAATTCCCGCCTGGTATCACCACCCGCAAACCATTGAAGATCTGGTAGATTTTGTCGTCGCCAGAACGCTAGACCAACTTCAGATTGACTGTGTACCACTTGAGCGCTGGCAGGGACATACTTGAGGTACTGAATGAATTGACCCCAGAGGAAAGCTGATATGTCTCTCATCCGGGCCCTACTACTGCTGGTAATTTTGGCAGGACTGGCAGGTTTGGGCCTGCAAAACCTGTCACCCGCGATCTCCCTGGTGTTTTTGGGGTTACGATTCCAGCCCATCCCTTTGACATTTTTGCTTCTGGGGGCGATCGCGGCTGGAGCCATCACAGGTTTAGTGATCCTCAGCTTACTCACCTTTGCCAACTACCTCGCCCAGCGTCAATTGCGATCGCGGGTGCGAGAACTAGAAGGTATGACCGCCCGCTCATCCCCACGAGCAGCATCGACTCCGCAAACAGACCAATTACTCCCAGGCAGAGCCAGACTCTGAGCCTGAGCCCATAGATGCCAGTGGGTTTAGAAGCTATGAAGTGGAATCACAGCCGAAAACGAGTGATCAATCCGGTACTACCTACTCCTATGGCTACCGAGATTCTAACCAGTCGGGGTGGGACGGCGGGAATCTATCTTTGATGCCGAATATCGGGAGGTCACACCTCCAAATCGATCTGGAGACAAAGAGCAGGATTGGGATGACGATGATGCGTTTGATTGGGATGACGATAAACCGACTAGTTCACGGCGATAGAATAAGGTTTGTTCACTAACCAAACTTCAGAACTTTGACTGAGCCAGTTTTGAACTTAAAGGGCGTCAATCTTTACCTGATCGGCATGATGGGTGTTGGTAAGACGACGGTAGGCCGGTTACTAGCTAAGCAATTGAACTATCGTTTCTTTGATACAGATGCTTTGATTGAGCAACTGGCAGGACAACCTATCACACAAATCTTCGCAGAAGCAGGAGAACTAGAGTTCCGCCGCCTTGAAAGTCAAGTCTTAGCGGAATTGTCTGCCTATAAAAACTAGTAATTGCCACGGGTGGCGGTATTGTCCTAGAGCGCCTCAACTGGAGTTACCTACGGCACGGAATCGTGGTTTGGTTAGATATCCCTGTTGAGCAGATCTATAGCCGTTTACGAACTAGTACGACCCGGCCCTCCTGCTGACTGCTGATCCCCTAGCAAAATTCAAGAACTTCTATCTCAGCGGCAGAGCCTCTACAGCCAAGCAGATGTTCAAGTTAAGGCTGTAGCGAAAGACAATCCAGAACAGGTTGCCACTCATGTGCTTGAGGAAGTTGCGAGAGTTCTACGGCCCAAAGCTGAGCAATCTCCCCTAAGTCCAACCCCATCAGCTCAGAAGATTAGTACTTAAAAAGGGGATGTCGTCGTAGTTGGTCTCAAAAGCTCCAGTGGCTTTAGCGGTTTCTTGCTGTTTTTCGACCCGATACGCAGCTCCACTTGTCGCTGGAGGACTGGGGCGCTGGGAATTATCTGCTCACTGCCGCCAGTATTGCCCCCAAAACTTGCGGCAGTCTCAACGGCGTGAATCCGCGATACGGTCAGCTCCGCTCGCTTTTCCTTAAAGCCCTCGGGACGGTCAATGGTATTCATTCCCAGCCGTCCTTCAATCACCACGCGATCGCCTTGGTGAAACTGCTCTGGATCTGTTGGGCGAGATTCCCCAACCGACAACTTTCAAAGTTTGACTGGGATCTTCAGCCCGTAAACCCGGAAACTGAACCAGCATTTCTGCAATCGGCGTTTGGCCGTCTTGGGTATACCGGAGTTCTGATTTTTAATAATTTCTGCCATTAACACGCAGCTATTCATCCTGTGATCTCCCTAGCTGTGCTGTTCACAACCCTAATGTAACCCTTTCGCTCCCAGATCAACCACTCAGGCACAGCAGGTGCTCCCGAGAGAACACAAGTGAGCTAATTGCGGCCCAGTGGGCTAAAAATTCCTTTAAACCTCCCCAGCAACGGCTTCCATTTCCCGTTCCTGTTCCGCAGTCCTGAACCCGATTCCGGTACTCTCGCAGGGTCTCATCGACCCAATCGCGATCGCTACCGTTGGCAAAAATATGAACCAAAGGTTCTCCAGCATCGGGCAATACTAAAACCCAGCTATCGTGCTGGCGATTGACCACTTTGACCCCATCGATCAGCTCCAAATCCTCTGCAGCATGAGTTTCAACCAGATGCCGCATCAGCGCTCCTTTTTCAAAGGTCCAGGGACAGCGAACCACCTGGCCTCGGTGATAAACCCGCGGTAGGTCAGCCCGAATTTGATGCAGCGCTTGCTCCTGTAACGTCAACATTTCAATCAGCTTGGCAATACAAAACATGGCGTCGAAGCCAGGATGGAGTTGGGGAAAATAAATCCGGTCTCGGCACTCCCCCAATCACTACCCCTTCATTTTGATGACAGGCTTCCATCAGAGCCGTAGGGTTTGCCTTCGTCCGAATCACCTTAGCATCGTGGCGGCGGGCAATTTGTTCTACAGCACTAGAGGTATTAATAGGTACGACCACCGTCCCCCGAGGATGAGCGGTGAGAACCATGTTGATCATCAAAGCAGTCAGCACTTCATCCCGAATCGGACTGCCTGATTCATCTACTAAGATGAGCTGTTCACCATTGGCGGAGACCTGCACGCCAAAGCTGGCCTTTAACGCCTCGACTACGTGGCCTAATTGGTTCAAGAGCCCTTTCCCGGTCTTCCGCAGTGGGAATGGTTTGGCTGAGACTAGCATTGAGCACGACGACATCGCAACCAAACTTGTTTAATAACTGGGGTAAGACGGCTCCTGAAACGGCATAGACGTAGTCGATCACCACCTTGGAGTTGCCATGACGAATGGCCTCAGTGTTAAGATTCTTCTCAAAGCCTGTTGCGTAAGTCTCAATGATACGACTGGGGTAAGCAATACTGCCAATCTCTTCAATCCGGGCTCGCCGAAAATCTTCTTTAAAGTAAGCGCCTTCAATCTTTTTCTCTTTAGACTTGGATAAATTGATTCCCTTGCTATCAAAGAACTCTATTAATAGGTGATCTGAGCGGTCTGGATGAATCCGCACATGAATGCCACCCGCTACTTTTAGAGTCGGGGCAATGAACCGGACAGCGGTAGGGCTGTTGCTTCTAAATTCTGGACATTGACACCCACAGACATGAGACCTGAGATCAGCGAGCGAGAAACCATCCGGGAAATACTTCGTTGGTCTCGCGACACCATTACTTGAGCTCCTGGTTTCAGCGTCGAAGCATAGGCAGCACCCAACTTAACCGCAAACTCCGGGGTAATATCGACATTGGCTAGTCCAGATACGCCCCGCTGGCCAAACAAGTTACGGTGGGCAGCCCCCAGATCAAGTTGATGTTTAAAGCTGCCCCTGATTCAATCTTTGTTGGGCCAAACTGCACGCACGAGCTAATCTGCGCCTCCTCGCCAACGGTTGAAAGTGAACCCACAGCGGCACCCTAAAACGCGGGCCCGGCGATCTACCCGCGTTCCGCGACCAATGATGCAAGCTCGCAGATGAACTTCGTCCCCAATGATTGCCCCATTCCAGACAATTGGACGCTTAATGTCGGCATCACTCCCAACCGTAACGTTGTCGCCAATCACCGTCCCCGCTTCAATCCGGGCTCGGGGTCCAATCCGGCAATTATTGCCAATTAATACGGGGGAAGTGACGCGAGCGGATGGATCAATGTAGTATTCTGCCCGAGCCAAAGATTATCCACATCCTCTGGGTAGGCAAAGTCAACTTTGACCTTTCTTTCTAGGGCATCGTATTGGGCCTGGCGGTAGGTGTCTACATTGCCAATGTCGCACCAGTACCCCCTCGGCAATATAGCCGTACATTGGCTCATCTTTTTCAACAACAGCGGAAAAAGGTCCTTAGAGAAATCACACTCTTCATCTGTCGGCAAATACTCCAGAACTTCTGGTTCCAGAATATAAATGCCGGTGTTGATTGTGTCAGAAAATCTCACTAGCGGAAGGTTTTTCCAAAAATCGACAGATTCGCTGGGAATCGTCCGTAATCACGACCCCAAATTCCATGGGATTGGCAATTCGGGTGAGAACTAGCGTGGCTTTTGACTGTTTCTGCCGGTGGAACTCAATGGCTGCAGTGAGGTCAAAATCGGTGAGGCTATCGCCACTAATCACGACAAAAGTAGAATCCAGGAGAGCAGCAATATTTTTCACACAACCGGCAGTCCCTAAGGGCTGATCTTCCTCCACTGCGTAGGTCATCTGAACCCCAAAATCAGCGCCATTGCGGAAGTAATCCCGCATGACATCTGGCAAGTAGAACAACGTTGCAATAACCTCGGTGATTTGATGCCGTTTGAGCAGGTTAACGATATGCTCAGCAATCGGCCGGTTCAGGATCGGCACCATTGGTTTGGGAAGATCACAGGTCAGTGGTCTTAGCCGTGTACCTGATCCACCGGCCATAAGCACTGCTCTCATAAATCCTCCAAAGTTACTTGCATTTCCACGCTCTTCTCTAGTTTGCTACGTTGAGTGGCCAAATGTATATTCCCAGTCCTTGATGTCTTGTCAAGAGGAGTACCCCCGACGCTTAGAATTCAGGATTTAGAAGCGAGAGCACTTCAACATTTTGGCAACAAAACGGACTATCGCACCGCCAGCCGTTCCAGCTATCGCAGGGTGAATGAGCCGCTTGAAGCTTCCGTCTGATATAGCTTCTGAAGACTAAAGCGGTTTCAGTGCAGCATCGGCTTGCAGCTAACCTGCCCTAGCACTTCCACCAAGCTGCGGACGGCGGCTATCATGGCAACTTCACTATTCAACTGATTGATAGCAGAGCCGACGCCTATGCCGGCTGCACCGGCTGCGATCGCCATGGGTGCTGTGACGCTAGAGAGGCCAGAGGCACACAGAACCGGAACCTGGACGGCACGAGCAATTTCATAGGCCGCTGCTAGGGTTGGGGCCGCTTTTTCAATCAGCCCTAAGGTACCTGGATGGACGGGCCTGCTGCTGGTCCCCCCTTCCGTTTGAATGATATCTGCCCCGGCTTGCACCAGTTCCTCCGCTAACCGTACTTGCTGATCTAGCTCTAGAATGTGAGGCACCGTTACGGATAGAGGAATGTGGGGCAGTAGCGATCGCGTTTGACGAGTCAAATTGAGTACTTCTTCCGCACCAAAGTAGCGGCCCTGAGCGTAAAAGCTGTCAAAGTTACCAATCTCGATTAGATCCGCACCGGCTTTGACAGCTGCTACAAATCGCTCAGGTTCTACCGCTGAGACACAAATCGGCAGATCTACAACCTGTCGAGCCGCTTGCACTAAGCTTGGCTCTGCTGCAATATCCACAAAAGTGGCACCGCCTTGCTCCGCAGCTTTGACAACAGCGACCACTTGCTGGACATCAAAATTACTCAAACCACTGATAATCTTCAGGGCGCGACTTTCTGCAAAGGCTGCCTTTAGAGAGGGATGAGTTGTCATAGATTCTTCCTCAGCAATAAAGTATCTGGCTCATTTTAGACGGACTTGAGACGGAGTTGGAACTACTTGAAAGTACGATTTTCAGGAACATCGACCCCGATCTGGCGCTAGGGACTTGCCACTATATTCTCTAGACATGCCGCCCTAAACTATGGAAGCAACCTTGTGCTCTGTTTACAGACTTGAAAATTGACCGAATTGGCCGATGCTTTCTCATTCAGGAACTCAAATTTAGCGATGAACCAATCCCCAGAAACAATTTTTGGCAAAATTATTCGCCGGGAAATTCCGGCCGATATTGTTTACGAAGATGACTTGGCGATTGCCTTTAGAGACGTTGCCCCGCAGGCTCCTGTCCACCTGCTCGTGATTCCCAAAGAGCCTATTGCTCAGCTTTCAGATGCCAAGTCAAAGGATCACGCTTTGATGGGTCATTTGCTCCTTACCGCGAAGCGGGTTGCCGAGCAAGCGGGTTTGACCAGTGGTTACCGTCTGGTGATTAACAACGGTGCTGATGGCGGTCAATCGGTATCTCACCTGCACTTGCATATCCTCGGGGGCCGACAGATGCAGTGGCCCCCCGGTTAGGCTCCTCATCCTTCAGGCAGAGATAGAGCCCCAGTAACTTTACATAACGCAATACAGCGGTTAATATTTATAGTAGGAAAGGCATTAAATTTTCTTATGCCATTCCCCTGTTGTTTAAGTAATCATCACCTTTCTTATGACAACTACCTTACAGAGACGCGAGAGCGCCAACCTGTGGGAGCGGTACTGCAACTGGATCACCAGCACTGATAACCGGCTTTATGTCGGCTGGTTCGGTGTCCTGATGGTCCCTACCCTGCTGGCTGCTGCCACCTGCTTCATCATTGCCTTCGTCGCTGCCCCTCCTGTGGACATTGACGGCATCCGTGAGCCGGTAGCTGGCTCCTTGATGTATGGCAACAACATCATCACGGGTGCGGTTGTACCGTCCTCCAACGCCATCGGCCTGCACTTCTACCCTATCTGGGAAGCCTCTTCTTCTCGATGAGTGGCTGTACAACGGCGGGCCTTACCAGCTGGTTGTCTTCCACTTTCTGATTGGCGTGTTCTGCTACCTAGGCCGGGAGGGGAACTGAGCTACCGCTTGGGCATGCGTCCTTGGATTGCCGTAGCTTACTCTGCTCCTGTTGCCGCCGCTACCGCTGTATTCCTCATCTACCCGATGGGCCAGGGCAGCTTCAGTGACGGCATGCCCCTGGGCATCAGCGGCACCTTCAACTTCATGTTTGTGTTCCAAGCTGAGCACAACATTCTGATGCACCCGTTCCACCAGTTGGGTGTAGCTGGAGTCTTTGGGGAGCTCAGCGCCATGCACGGCTCCTTGGTCACCTCCAGCTTGATCCGCGAGACAACTGAGAACGAGTCTGCCAACTACGGCTACCGCTTCGGCCAAGAAGAAGAGACCTACAACATTGTGGCAGCCCACGGCTACTTTGGTCGGTTGATCTTCCAATACGCCAGCTTCAGCAACAGCCGTTCTTTGCACTTCTTCTTAGCCGCCTGGCCTGTGGTCGGCATCTGGTTTACCTCCTTGGGTGTCAGCACCATGGCCTTCAACCTCAACGGTTTCAACTTCAACCACTCGATTGTGGATTCGCAAGGGAACGTCGTCAACACCTGGGCCGATGTGTTGAACCGGGCCAACCTGGGAATGGAAGTTATGCACGAGCGCAATGCTCACAACTTCCCCTTGACCTTGCCAGCAGTGAAGTCACTCCAGTTGCTCTCACTGCCCCAGCGATTCACGGCTAAGCACAGCTCTACCGCAGCTAGCAACGGCTAGCTTCTGAGCGCCTCCTAAGGAGGCGCTTTTTGCTGGGCTTTTGATTTGAGTCATCATTGCCCCTTAGCATTGAGAAAGAACTGCTTCACATTAACTGCTTTAGTCAATGACACTCGTTCAGGTTTGGGGGAGCTGCTCATCTTTGTGGTTTGCCCTCTAATGGGTGGGCTACCGCTGACTGGCTGGGTTACCCAGCTTGCTTCCGGTCGGCAACTAGCTCAACTGGGCACAGGCAATATTGGCGTCTCAGCTGCCTTTTATCACGGCGGTAAAATTGCGGGAATACTTGCTGTGCTCGTTGAAGCCGGTAAAGGGATTGTGGCTGTTTTACTAGCCCGCGCCTTTTTCCCTCAAGACCCAACCTGGGAACTCATTGCTCTGATTGCTTTAGTGATTGGCCGCTATTGATTGGTCGGGGAGCCGGAACAACTAATGTCGTCTGGGGCTATGTTGTTTACGACTGGGTTGTTGCCCTGTTGGTCTTGCTGATTGGTGGCTTGAGTTTTACAATCTTGCGCGAACGTCAGCAGGGACGGATCGGTGTTTTGCTATTGGTACCGTTGATTACAGCGCTGCATCGCCAGAGGCTATCAGAGACAGTTGCGGCGATCGCATTGTGCGGTTTGATTGCCTGGATTTACCAAAAGCTGCCGGATGACCTAGACCTTTCCTCCGCGACTAGTGAAGTAGGTTCTCAAAAGATGTTTAAGTTCTTCCAGGGCGATCGCGCCCTACTGTCTTTGATCAGTCTCTCAAAGTCCGGCAAGTGGGCCAAAAAGCAGCTACCCTGTCGCAGCTCAAACGCTGGGGATACTCGGTCCCAAAAGGCTGGGTACTCCCAGCAGGCGATGACCCAGAGCTGTTGATTGAATTTCTCCAGCCCTCTCCTGAGATTCCCTTGGTAGTGCGATCCTCGGCAGTGGGAGAAGATTCAGAGCAGGCTTCGGCGGCAGGACAGTACCAGACAATTTTGCACGTTACCTCTCGCTCTGCCCTGCGAGAAGCGATCACGGTATGCCAAGCTTTCTACGATCAGCCTCGGGCAGTTCAGTACCGCCAGGACAGGGGAGTGCCGGAAGCAGGTATGGCCGTTTTGGTCCAAATTCAAATCCAGGGGGTATTTTCCGGGGTTGCCTTTAGCCGCGACCCGATGCAAGGTGATATCGATGTTGTCTCAATTGAAGCACTGCCAGGGGAAGCAAGCCGAATTGTCTCTGGTCAAGTCACACCAGAGCGCTACCAGATCAGCTTTAGTGCTGATTCAGAGTCCGGCGGCAAAATTGAAAAGCTAGAAAGGGAATCAGATGGAGATGTACCGCCCCAGTTGATCCAGCAGGTAGCGCTCCTGGCCCGTGACCTGGAAGCTCGTTATTACGGAGTGCCTCAGGATATCGAGTGGAGCTACGACGGTCGCACACTTTGGGTGCTGCAGGCGCGACCGATTACCACGTTGCTACCAATCTGGACCCGCAAAATTGCTGCTGAGGTGATTCCCGGATTGATTCGCCCGCTGACTTGGTCGATTAACCGCCCGCTCACCTGTGGAGTCTGGGGAAACATATTTATACTAGTCCTGGGTGAGCGGGCCCGGGGTCTGAATTTCAATCAAACTGCAACCCTGCATTTCTCTCAGTCTTATTTCAATGCGTCGCTGCTGGGTCAGATCTTCCGGCGAATGGGTCTACCACCCGAAAGCTTAGAGTTTTTAACGCAAGGTGCTCGCTTAAGTAAACCCTCTCCTAGCTCAATGCTAAGGAACGCTCCCGGACTCCTGCGGTTAATCCGGCGAGAGCTAGGGTTAAACCGGGACTTTGAGCAAGATAACCGACAGATTTTTATCCCTATCCTCAATGCCCTCCAGGATCAGCCTGCTAAAAACCTTGCCCCCCCTTCCTTGGTGGAACGCATTGAGAGCATTCTTGAGGCCCTGCAACGGGCAACCTACTATAGTATTCTGGCTCCTCTGAGTGCCTCACTGCGGCAGGCATTATTCCGGGTTAAGGATGAAAAATTAGATAACGGTGCCATGCCGGAAGTTGCTTCCCTGCGATCGCTCTCTACCTTAGCTCAGGCTGCTCAGCCCTTATTAGCCCGTTCTAGTCAAGCGGATTTTCAGGAGGCTAGGGTGTTTGCGATTCTGGCTGAATCCCCTGAGGGGTTGGCCATTCTCAAGCAGTTGGACCAGCTCATTGATCGCTACGGCTACTTAAGTGATGTGGCAACGGATATTGCGGTGCCAACGTGGCAAGAAGACCCCCGGTCGATTTATGAACTCTTTACTGGCTTTCTACTTCATCCCACTCAAGCAACGCTAGGAGCTAAGCCTAGTCAAAGCGGGCTCACCTCGGTCGTCCAGCAGCGAGTCCAGTTGAAAGGCCAGGTTGCTGTTGTCTATAATCGGCTGTTGGCAGAATTGCGCGGGTGCTTTGTTGCCTTGGAACAAGCTTGGCTGCACTCAGGACTATTAGCTGCCCCCGGAGACATCTTCTTCCTGGAGTGGAATGAAATCCGCGAACTTGCGGTAAATCCGAACTCAGGGTTGGTTGACCAGGCTCCTCAGCGGGTGGCCCGACGGCGATCGCAGTTTCAGCAAGACAGCCAGTTGACCTCAGTTCCCCCCGTGGTCTATGGCAATACTCCCCCAGCGGTCCTAGACTTCAGCGTTGGGCAACCCTCGCAACAGCTCCGGGGAATTGGGGCCAGTCCCGGACAGGCCGTTGGGAAGGTGAAGGTGTTGCGGAACCTGCAGGCGATTCCAGGGATTGATCGCAACACTATCCTGGTGGTCCCCTATACCGATGCGGGTTGGGCTCCCCTCTTAGCCAGAGCAGGGGGTTTAATTGCAGAGGTGGGAGGGCGTCTATCCCACGGGGCGATCGTGGCTCGTGAGTACGGCATTCCGGCTGTGATGGAAATTGCCAACGCGACTCAGCACCTCCAGGACGGTCAACAGGTGCACATCGACGGCCAGCAGGGAACAGTTAACATTCTTTAGAGGTGTCAGACCAGCAAATTATGGGGGAGCTAGATGACCAGAGTCACCCTGCAACTGTGTAAGCCCTTTCTATGGGTGATCATCAAAGCTATAGGGGCAATGGAGCGGAGTACCAAGGGGAGATGTGCAAGTCCAACTGAACTTCATGGCCCAAATTTTGGGAGTCGCGGCTGAAGCTCTTGCAGTTGCTCCAAGAGCTTGTTTCTCACCCAGTCTTTGTGACAGAACCTAATTCGGCAATGGCTCATAAAAGCGAGAACATCTGTTATGGACCTATGTCCTTAGCTCGTCACAATTTAAGGGATGTAGCGGGCTTGATTTATGAGTCAGCACCAGAAATGTTTGCCCTCATGTTTGGTGCACACGCTATTGCCTGCCTTACAGATTTAGTCCAGCGATCGCACAATCGTTTTAGCCATCAATACATTCGCATTGCAGAAATAGATCATCAGATTGTGGGAATTGTCATTCTTGTTCCTGCTGCCTACCTTAAGGATGCTGCTGACTATCAGGTCTTCAAGTTTAGCCAACAGCTCTGGTTAAAACTGGTGCAACGTCTAATTCTCCGGCATGTTTTGCAACACGACTACCCTGCGGGAACCTTTTATATTGGCAATCTTGCAGTGGCTGCTGAGTATCGAAATCAGGGTATTGGCCGCCAGTTGCTTTCTCAGTGTATTGCCGTAGCAGCAACATCAAGCACTATTTTTATCAGTGTTGATGTTGGCAATTTGAGAGCGCAGAAGCTGTATGAATTATTAGGCTTTCAAGTCGTGGCAACGAAGACGATGTATTTTTTTGGTGCCACAATGGGTTCACGCATCTTGTCTCTGTCAATACCTGATCAGCCGCGCCAGCAAAAACATCACAACTGATGCCAGCCATGCACCTACGACAATGCTGAGGATGCCAGTATTAAAACTGCCGGTAACTGCCACAATTGACCCTGGAATCAGAGAGCCACCAACCCCTCCCAATAAGACTGATAACCCGTTATAAAATCCCGTCCCCGCACCGACCCGATCGCCAGGTAAGATGCGTTGAATAATGGCATATTCCTGTGCGCCATAGGCACTCTGGCAGAAAACCGCGATCGCAAAAAATAGCACCAGAAGTTCCAACTTGTTTGTGGTGGAGGCAATATAGGCCATCCCACCTGCTATCAGAAAACCAACCCCTGCGAGTTGCGTTCTCTGTTGCAACTTGTCCCCTAAATAAGCCATCAGGGCCAGGCCAACGATCCCTGCTGCAAAAATCAGCGCCAGGGGCCATCCTAATTGCTCAAAATCGATTCCCTTTGCCCGATTAAAGTGGTTGGCAACCAGTTCAGTAAACCAAATGCACAAAAGGCATTGAGGCTACCTCCTACTACAGCAAGCCAGAACCAATAATCTCGACGATAGCCGACTAAAGGCTTTCTCTCACTTTTATCGTCAGCCGCTATGACAACAGCAGCTTGCCGCCCTTCGTCAGGTAGCTCATCTGGTATCAGAAACTAAACCACTCTGCACTGAAAGTGCAGAGGTTTGAGCGAGACTGAAAGTCCTTTTTACTCCAGCAGAAAGTTGTCGTTGTCTGCATTGGACGGATGGCGATGATGCTCCAGATATTCCTGCACCATTTGCTCACTTATGCTTCCAGTACTCCATGCCCATAGCCAATCGCCCAGAAATGCTTGCCCCAGTATCGTTTCTGAAGCCTGGATATTCCTGTTGCAGCCGCCTCCAAGTGCGGCCTTTGAGCCGTTGAACAATCTCACTAATAGATTGGGACGGAGGATACTCAATGAGCATATGAACGGGATCTTGCTGACAGAACCTTTGAGAATGCGCATATCCTCAGCATCACAGATTTGATCAGCAGTTCTCGACATCGCTTTTGAATCTCACCCTTGAGGACGTGATAGCGATATTTTGTCACCCAGACAATATGTACTGTCAAGCGAGTGAGCGTGTGATTCCCGTCGATTCTCAGCCATAGACTTTTTGAGTTCAGCCTAGGCTGGAGTAGAGTTGAGTAGCAACTAAAGTCTCGCACTGAAAGTGCGTAGCTTTGCACTAGCGTGTTTGGGACAGTAAACCAATGGTATTGAGAGCAGCATGCCACCAACGCCCAAAACGGCGAAGGTCGGACGCCAGCCCCAAAACTGGATCAATGGAACAACAATCAGCGGTGCGATTGCTGTGGACAGTAAAATGCCGCTTCCCCAAATTGCATTGGCACGCGACGTTCACCGGGCGAAAACCAGCGGCTGGTAATGGCACTCAACATCAGAATATGGGTTCCTTCCCCCAGCCCCAAGAGCAGACGTAAGACAATCAAAGCCGTAAAAGAATATCCCAATGGCGCACTCAAAATCGTAACGATGAGAAGGCTCCGATTGCCAACATCACACTACGTTTAGGACCAAACCGCTCAGCAAAAGAACTCAGCATCATGTTAGACAACGCATACGATAAAAAGAAGGCGGCTAACAACAATTCACCCTTTGCACCCACTTCGCGATCGCCCAGCTAAAATCTTGGGCAAGGCGAGGTATCGCTAGGGATAGGTTATTCCGGTCCAAATAATTAATAAAGACAGTTACGGCGAGTACAGCAGGAATGCGCCATTGAGTTTGCTGTTGGGGATTGTAGGGGTTGACATCAAAAGCTCTCTACAGGGTTTTGTTGCAAAAATCGGACGAGACACAAAATCTCTTTGTTGCTTTGGGCAGTGGCTCCTCCATTCATGTTGCACCTGAGGTGCGAAAGATTTCGTATCCCTTTAGCGATCGCCTTGCTGTGCGGCTGATTAAACTAGGGCTGGGGTTCAAGTCCTTCAACTCGGCTTGAAGAACCTTGAAGGGGGAAGGTTTTATCAAGAGGAAATCCAAGCCTTCTAAACGGCTATCGCTCTAGACTCTCAAAAGCCGTGAGATTTTTCGTCCAAGTGGGGCCGTCGCAGCGAGGACCATCTAGTGTCCAGACGAGCTTGTCCAAGTACATCTGCCGCTTTGATCTGTCCGGGTCCCAGGCATGGTAGATGATGTACTCTGTCTGATCATCTTGGCTGACGATGACTGAATTGTGCCCGGGTCCTAGAACATGACTGGGAACAGATCTCAGCACGCGCGGCCCTGCCTCGTTACCTGCATCGGAATAGGGACCGATTACGCTATCCGCCACTCCATAGTCTACGCCGTAGCTCTCGGTTTCCCAGCGTCCACCACTGTAAAAGCAGTAATAGCGGCCTGCGTGTTTGCGAACGCAGGGTCCTTCCAACGTGTGCCAATCAAAAATTCCACCGTACATTGAGCGTTTCGCTTGAAACCGCTGCCAATCAGAGCGGGCGCGCAAAATGGGATTCCCTTGTCCCGCCAGCTTCGTCATGCTTTCCAGCCGGTCTACCATCAGCGCCGTGCCTGGGCGTATACCCTCCTCCGCATCTAGAAAATCACGGGCGTAGAACAGATACCACTGCCCGTCATCATCACAAAACGGATGCGGATCGATGGCGAAAGGGCAGGACTTCAGATCGATGAGTGGCTCTCCAACGTCTCGATATGGCCCCACTGGTTTATTGCTAGTAGCAACGCGCAACTGATGATCCTTATCCTCATGCCCCACCGAGTAGTAGAGGTAGAACGTGCCGTCGCAGTAGGCGACTTCGGGTGCCCAAAAGTTATCACCTAAGGGGGGGTCTGGTCGCAGCAGCGCGTTTCCGACAAAATGCCATTGCAGCAAGTCTTCAGAGCACAGGAGGGGAAAGACGCACAGTTTGCTACTGGGGTTGACGCCAGAGACATCCCCACTCTTATCCACTTGTCCTTCTGCCTCCGCCGCGCCGGTACCGACCGCATAGTATCGGCCTTGGTACTCCCAGACAAAGGGGTCTGCGAAATAGCCTGTGTAGACCGGGTTGGTATAGGTTCGCCTTTGAGTAGCAGCTCTGGGCGTTGGTTCGGGATGAGACATCAAGACTCCTTAGGCGTACAGCCCTTCTCAAAAAGCGCCAAGCTAGCATGCGCCCGCCTGTCTAGAAGATGGATCTCACAAATCTTCTTTGATCGTCTCAACTCCCTCCTCTACTCTGCTACGGCTCTGTATTCTTGAGATCTTTGTAATGAAGGCGCAATAAATTCTAGTACTTGAAGGTTAGGTAAGTTTCAACCTTTTCTGGCGACAACTGATCCACCACCTGGCACCGCAACAACTGCCGCACCCGTTCGGGTAAGCTCTCATAGTAGTGCCGCGGCAGAGTTAAGTCCACTTCCGGGGTATGCAGCCAATGCATCACGTAGCCCATGACAATCATTGGCCTTGGCCTGGTTGTCCGGTTTGGTGAACCGCGATGCAGTGCAAAGGGAGTTCGGATGGATACGTCACCCGGCATCATCTCAAAAGACTCCATGGGAATTTCGCCACTGGCAATCTTTGCCAGACCCTCGTCACGCGGCCAGAGATGCGTGCCCCGAGCCATCTGCAATGGACCGTTCTCTGCTGTTACTTCGACAAGCGGAAAATTGACCGACAGAGCATACAAGGGTGTTACCACTCGGTCTGTAAAAAGCGGGCGAATGTCCCGGTGGATTGCCTGATAATCTGAGCCCTGTACCGGAACGTCCGCCCCCAACTGCACCATCACATACTCCTGAGCAAACACGCGATCGAGAACGCCCAAGATTACGGGATTGGCAAAGACATCTGCATCAGCGAACGGGGGCACCCAGGGCAATGTGAGATAGAAGCGGGCTTGTTCGCGGGGGGCTAACGCCCCAGCTCGATTCTGGCGCTCTTGGAACAGCAAATCGAAAGCTTTGGCCCACTCTTCAATCAGCCCTCTTCCGAAGAGCCCACGAATTACACAAATTCCATCTCGGTTCAATTCTTGGGCAAATCGATCTAGGTCAGTAGCTGTAAAGTTAGCTTTACTTATACATTGAATCATTTTCCTCTCCAATCTAGGAAGCGAGAGTCAAAGTTGAGTCTAGTTTTTGCAAACAAACTTCTAATGGGATGGATAACTTCTCCCAAGTCCGCATCTACAATTGCTTATTGATGGTATGTCTTGCCCAATAGCCTCCACATTCTGCGTTTGTGGAATCCACTGAACTTGGCAGGAATAAAACAAGAAGCTACTCGCCTTCCTCTTGCACGTTATCCTTCAAGATTTCACTTCTAGGCAGGCCCTAGCTCTAAAGTTTGTCGCAACGCCTATACTTTGACACTAAGAAAATAATATGAGGAAATTGTGAGTTGTGAAATGTCAATTACGTAACACTTAGAACGTGTTTGGGAAGATTTAGGCTAGTCTTCTGAGCATGAGATTGACCATTGCCACATACAGCATCATCTCACTGGTCGTGGGCAAATATTCGTAATCTTTGCTCAAACGACGGTAGCGTCAAACCAAGCAAAAGTCCGCTCCACCACCCAGCGCTGAGGAAGAACCTGAAATCAATCTGATCCTCCGGTCGTTTAACCACCTCCAGTGTCCAGTCAAAACCCCAAGCCGTAAACGCCCTACCTCCAAAGGTTCTATCGGTCCAAATGGGCTGCAAACTCTGCCAGAATGCAGCGAACCAGACTCCAATAGCATCATCCCCCTGATGGTCAGAGCGTCTGGCGCTGTGGACAGTGGCGCCCAGCAACAGCCCCATTGGATTAACGAGAACCGTGCGTTTACGGCCTTTCGGCTTGCCCCCATCCCATCCCCTTTCGTGAGCAGCTCCAGCGGTTTTGACCGACTGAGAATCGACACAAGCGGCACTGGGGAGCCGGTTGCGGCCCGTTTGTCGTCGCAGTTCCGGAGGCTACGATTGAGGGTTTCCCAGGTGCCATCGGCTTCCCAGCGGCGGAAGTAAGTGTAGACGGTTTGCCACCGAGGGGAAGTCGTGGGGCAACAGTCGCCAAGCGCAGCCTGTGCGCAGCAGGTAGCGCGCGTTGACCACTTCCAGGAGGTTGGTTGTTCGAGGGCGTCCGCCGGGTTTAGCTGCAGGCAGCATCGGGCGGAGTAATTGCCACTGGCGGAGGGTTGGGTCTGTGTCGTAGGATTGTCGTGACATTTTGAGGTTGGGAGCATTCCTAACAACTTAAGGAAATTGACGAGTTGTCAAGGCCTAAGTCAATGATAAGTTGACGCAATGGCAAAACATCACTACAGAAACCCACCCTATCCGTCAGCGTCATAGGCCAGCTCCTGATAGTGCAGCGATTACAGCTCATCTTAACGAGCTGTTGAGTCCCCTGGTGTATCAGCTCCGGCTGAGGTGAGAGGAGTTATCCCCCTGCTCCAGCAACGGTGGCACAGCCGACACCAGCCTTACCCACTAGCGTTGCCTGGGCACAACGACACTTTCAGCAGCTTTGGGTGGTAGACGGCTCAACTCTAGAGACGCTGTTTCGTAAGCTGGAAAGTTTGCAGCATCAGCCTGCCCAGCTAGCAGGCAAGCTCATGCTGGTAGACCTGATAACGCATCTGCCAGTGACGGCTGGAGAAGAATCCCTATCTCAACGATACAGTTGTCTGGACTCAGCTATTGCAGATGACGCCTGCGAGGACGCTACTCATCTTTGAGCGCGGCTTCTATGACTTTGGGCAATTCGCCGCACTAGTCGAGCAAGAGGCAGCCTGATTGACCCGCTTGAAGCACAATGCTAGCTATCGCCTCAGCGAAACACTCACTAGCAGCCACAGCCTCAAAGACTCCATCTGCCTGGGTCACGGTAGACGGAAAACGCCGACCTATACTGTGCGTTTGGTGGAGGTGCGCCATGGCCAAACCTGGTACCGCTACATCACCTCATGCCAATCAGAACCTTCAGATGGGGGAAGTAGGTCATGGAGCTTAAACGCTCTGGCATGTCGATGAGTTGCTTCAACGGTCATTACCGTAAGTTAAATGTCGGTTGTAGAAATGCTTTTCTCGGATCTCCTCCCACGTGCTCAACGGGATTAAGTTCAGGAGAGTGAGCCGGTTGAAAAAGCAGACGAATGTTCTCAGGAATAACCAACTGCGTGAGCGATGCCAAGCCGCCCCATCCTTGCATCACGATGATAGTTAGCAAACTCCACTGAGACTTGCTCCGAGAAACAGATTCATCATTTGGTTGGCATCGGGCAGCACCAAGGTCGTCATCTGCCCAAGTTCAGGTGCGACGCAGCATAGGGCATAATACTCTCTGACCAGCTGTTTAGCAACCACTCTGGCTCCAGGGGGGCAGAATTTCATCACTTGCCCGATGCGTCCTTGCTTCATCAGCAGCCAGTAGCAGCACAGCTCTATGGTCATGGACGCTTCTGGTCGCGCTAAAAGCTGTTCGACTTGCTGTGGGAAGTTTGCTTAAAGGCAGCTTGCTGTACCGTTGCTGCTTGAGGATGAGCAGGACGTGGCACGAGTTTACGCCACTGGGCCAGCTCTCCAGCCCCGATGAGTTGCTTGGCCGACTTGTTGCTCAAACGCCTGTTGAATCAGACTGTACTGATATGCCCGGCTACTGCTTGTTCAATAAAGGGGCGAGAAAGGCAATTTCGGCTTCCCAACTGAGGTAGCTTCTGCGTCGTCCTCCCTTGCCTGGGGTCTCGATTGCGGCTGAGCCAAAGCGATTGTAATCCGACACTACCTGATGCACAGTGCGAAGCGAGGTGCCTGTATGCTTAGCGATTACCTCGGCAGGCCTTGGGTCTACTAAAGCGTTATAGACAACCAACCACTTTTGCTGTTGCCGGAAGTTGGCGGCACTTTTGAGCTTGCCTTTGACTTGGGCTTCAGATAGATGTGCGGCTACTCGAGTGACTCTGGCCATATAGATGCTCTAACTGCGTCATCCAACACAATATCAACCTTACGTCTCGGTTCGCAGATTGGTATCAGTCCTCTCGCCACAAGTGCTGCCTCCCTACGTCATTGCCGACCTCTACACTCGCCGCTGGCACATTGAGACTGCTTTTTGTCTAGTCAAGCGGCTGCTAGGGTTGTCCTATTTGTGGACGGGTTCTTTCAATGGCATCCAGCTGCAAATCTGGGCCACTTGGCTCTGCTATGCTGTGTTGCTTGACCTGGCAGATGCGGTTGCCGTTGAGTTGTTACTGCCGACTGAACGTATTTCTGTAGAGATGCTCTTCCCTGGGCTTTACCACTTCAACCATGCTGCTAACCAGGGTAAAGCCACTCACCCCGTCCGCTACTTTGCTGCACCAGAAAATAAAGACCTAGCAATTGTCAAAGCTTTACCAAAAGCAAAACGGAAACAAGGGTTAATTTATCTCCTCATCCTACTTGACTTTTGTCCCGTGGCTCTAAGTTGTTACAAATGGGTTGGGAGGCTAAGTAATTTAGCCTCCCAACTTTGCCTGCACGCCTTTTCAAACGCTTTCTTAGCTCGACTTTATCCATTTGGTGAGTAGAAAAGGTAGCAAAATCAGAACGGTGATGTTGAATGAGTTCTGATGTTATTGCTACCGAAAGAATTTCTCAGCTTGATGGTCCTGTTTGCGCCGTTGTTTTCCCAGTTGGCAGACAGTTTTAGTGCTGGTTGTGGGTGCAATTCTAACACCTGAAACGAACAGTGAGTGCAATTTTGCGCGTGATGGGTTTGCATGAGCAGCCGCATTTTCAGAACTACCACCGAGTGCTGAGCCGAGCAGTTTGGTCTAGCCACAAAGCCTGTCACATCCTGTTACGTTATTTGATAGCGGTGTTTGCACCAACAGGAGTGCTGGTAATGGGGCTGAACGATACGATTGAGCGTCGCCGGGGCAAGTCGCAGCCAAGAAATATCTATCGTGACCCGGTCCGTTCAGCAATAGCCACTTGGTCAAAGCCAGCGGTCTGCGGTGGTTGAGCCTGATGCTTCTGGTACCAATTCCCTGGGCATCTGGGCATTACCGTTTCTAACCGTCTTAGCCCCTTCGCAACGCTACCATGAACAGCGAAATCATCGACACAAGCAGCTGACGGATTGGGCCAGACAGATGGTACGGCAAGTGCGGCGATGGTTGCCGACGAGAGCGATGGTTGTGGTTACCGATGGCAGCTTTGCCGCATTGGAGCTGTTGTGGGCACTCTGCCAGATGAGCAGGCCAGTGCATATCATCAGACTTAGATGCTCAACTCTACCAACCAGCACCGCTTCGTCGCCCCAAACAAATGGGACGGCCCCGGAAGGTGGGCAAGCGACTGCCTGCTCCTGAAAGCGCTTGGCGGAATAACCTACACTCCTTGGCAGACGGTTGAGATGCAGGACTGGTATGGTCAGGGTGACTATCCGGGTCACCTCGGCAACCGCAATTCAAAACCGGGATGCCAGCTGTGCCCATTCGCTGGGTCTTGATAAAAGATCCCAAAGGGAAGTTTGAAACCCAGGCGCTCTTATGCACAGACCTAAAGGCCACGCCAGTTCAAATCTTGCAATGGTTTCGGTTGCGATGGCAATGGAAGTCACTTTTGAGGAAGCCCGTGCTCATCTGGGGGTTGAATCTCAGCGTCAATGGTCACCGCAGGCCATCGCTGCGCTACTCGCGCTGTTCTCAATCGTGACCGTCGTTGCCCATCAGCAGCAAAAGCAGCATCCGTTTGAGCTGCCAAAAGCAGCTTGGTATCAGAAGGCGCTACCGACATTTGCAGATGCGCTCGCGCTTGTCACAACAGCTTTGGCAAATGCAGACTTTTCAGATGTCAAGTACCGATGTGAACACGGTTAAAGTCCCTCGTGCCCTCTTCAACACTTGGTCTGACTTGCTTTGCTATGCTGCTTAATGGATAAAGTCGAGCTTAGAGCTTAGCCGTTAAGTACTCAACTTCTCAGACTGACATTTAGCTTTTCTTCTAGAACTTTCCGGTGGATGGGTTCTGCATCGGTAAGCGTACGATCACGCTCCCGGTGAACCAATCGAAAGGCCAAACTCCGCTGTCCTGTGGCACGTTCTCGCCACGATACTCATCAAATAGTTCCACCGATTCCAGCTGCTGCCTGGCGATAAGCAACAGAAATCTGTACTGGCGCAAAAAAGGCAATATCGCGAGGATGCCGGATAAGTTGAATAAGGCCGGAAGATGAATTGTGTTTCCTGGTTTTGTGCCAGGTAGTCCAGCAGCACATCCAGATCCAACTCAAAGGCATACACTTCATCGGTAAATCTCGCTCTCGGCGTAACTGGGGGTGCAGTTGTCCAAAGCTACCCAAGCGTACCCCTGAATCCATAGCGAAGCAGTCCGTCCGGGATGAAGCCGGGAGTCTCGCCGGTCGGGTTGATACTCAACTGGCGAGACCTAAACGTTCGAACACGCTTTCCAGCACTCCTTTGGCTTCAAACCCAGGTCATGGGCCGTGTTGAACCGCCTTGCAGCCATTGCCACAGGCCAAATTGCCCCCAAGAATGCCAGCAATCGCATCCGCTTCATTGTGGCAGTCCTCATTTTGCCAAAAGACCCGGCCAATCTCAAATCAATTTAAGCAGCCATTGCCCTGCTCCCAGTTGTACTGGCAGGCGTCAATCAAACCTGCAAGCAGATCTGTCCGTAGGGCTGAGTACTCGCTAAATAGGGGGTTAATAATCACTACCTGTCTTGCTACGCCTGGCTTGACCAAGGTGTGGTGCATCAACTCCGTCAGAACCTGTTGCCGGAATACTTCTCGCGGGCGGCGAATTAAACTCTGGTCCAGCGAAAGCTGCCCTACTTCAGTCTTTGCTGGAAGTGTGTCGCCAGAAGTTGTTATAGCCGTATAGCCGGGCAATTTCCTCAATCAGATCAATCTCCCGCTCAATATCGCGATAGCGGTACGGTGGAACGTTGACGGTCCAGACTGATTGTCAGCATTAGCGGTAATTGTAAAGCCCAAGACCTCAAGGAGCCGCTCAACCTCGTCTGGCTGCTCATCTCCTCTGCTTCTGACTCCACAGAGGCCTAACACTTGGTTCACACGGCTTAAACGGAGTTCAATTGACCGTTTAGAGTCCACGCGGCGATCAGTTCAACTGCTGGCTCACTGACCCCACCGGCCAAATCCTGAATCATTTGCAGCGCATGAGCACAGGCAACCTCTAGTTCTGTATCATTCACCCCGCGTTCGTATCTCGCGGAAGCCTCTGTCCGTAAGCCCTGGCTGCGAGCAGAGCGGCGAATACTGGTCGGGTTGAATAGAGCCGCTTCTAAAATTAAGTTCTGGCTTTCCGCATGAACTTCTGTGGCCTCACCACTCTCCATCAGCCCTGCTAAGGCCACGGGCTGATTATTTGCCGTAATCACCAAGGTTTGGTCTTGGAGGGTCCGCTTCTGACTGTCTAGGGTCACCAAAGTTTCCTCTGGCTCGGCAAAGCGAACTCTAAGGTGAGAGAAGATCCCCGCTACCTTTTGGAGAGAATCCCGGTCAAACGCATGCAGGGGCTGGCCCCACTCCAGCAGGATGTAGTTGGTAACGTCTACCACGTTATTAATCGGTCGCGTGCCTGCGGACTGGAGTCGTCGCTGCAGCCACTCCGGGGATGGACCAATTTTAACCTGTTCAATCACTGTGCTGAGGTATGCAGGACAGGCATGGGTCTCAGAAATTTTTATGGCTGCCCCTCGATCCTCTGGGAACTTGAATCGCTGGCGGCGAGGGCAGTTTCAGGGGTGCCCCGGTAATTGCAGCGACTTCTCGGGCAATACCCACCATGCTGAGCGCGTCTGCCCGGTTTGCCGTAGAAGTCAAATCTAAAATCACGTCATCTAGACCCAGCAAGGGTCGGACGTCACTACCGATCTGAGGTTCTAGCTCAAAGCGATGGATGCCGCTGGATTCCTTTTCTAGTCCTAGCTCAGCCAGGGAACAAATCATTCCCTCCAGGGGACACCCCGCAGTTTTGAAGGACGAATTTTCAGATCAACCTTCGGTAAGTAGGTGCCGACTGTGGCAACGGGTACATAAAGATCTGTTTGAACATTGCAGCCCACAGACGATGTTCAAAGTCGATTCCAACCCCATATCGACCTGACAGACTCTCAATCGATCAGCGTTGGGATGGGGTTTGCAGCTTGTCACTTTTCCCAGGACAACGCCATCGGCCCAAGTCCAGCGATCCTCAATTTCTTCAACCTCAAACCCGGCCATGGTCAGTGCCTCAGCCAGCACCTCCGGGTCCATATCAAATTCCACCAGTTCCCGCAGCCAGTTCAGAGAAATGCGCATGTCTGTTAGAGATTTTAGTTCCCGATCCATCTAGAAACTGCTCAACCGCCCTGTCTCTCAGGCGGCAGCTCAGATGATTACGGTCCGAGAGCTGGCATGGGCAGCAACCTTGACGAGCGATCGCTGGAGATCCTGCACCTGTTGTTCCAGCATCTCAATCCGGTCAACGAGAGTCCAATTACCTCTGCTTCCGCATCTGGCAGCCGCCCATGCTCCGGGGATCAACTTTTTCACCAGCCCGATAGACAATTCGGCCTGGTACTCCGACAACACTGTGCAGTCAGAGGGTACGTCTCGTAGAACTACCGAGCCAGCGCCAATCCGCACATTGTGGCCAATTTGCAGGTTACCTAGAACTTTTGCCCCAGCGCCCACGACAACGTTGTTGCCTAAGCTTGGGTGACGCTTACCGATTTCCTTACCCGTACCGCCTAGAGTTACTCCTTGATAAATTAAGCTGTAGTCGCCGACAACGGCTGTTTCACCAATTACCACGCCCATACCATGATCAATAAAGACGCCTTGACCAATTACCGCACCCGGATGGATTTCCACACCTGTTAAGAACCGGGCAATATGGGAGAGATCAATCGCGGCACGAAAGGGACACCTAGCTTACGAGACGATGGGCGAAGCGGTGTAGCACTAGTGCTACAAGCCCCGGGTATAAAGCAGAACTTCTAACCAGTTGCGAGCCGCAGGGTCACGCTTAAAGATAATCTGGAAGTCAGTCTTGAGAGTAGTAAGCACGGTAACGTTACCCAAGGCGAGACAAACCATTAACTATCCTAACGCTCTTCCGCTACTGCCTTAAATTAGCAAGCTAAAAAATCCTGGATGGAAAAACTAACCATTCACAGACCCCACCCACTGCTGAGGTAGTCAAGAGGGTCCAGAATGACAATCACTGAGATTACAGAATTAGAATCGTAACTACTGGGATCAGCAAAAATTTTGTCTGAGAATTGCCCCTGGTGCAGTGATGCTGAATAGCTCGCAAAAGAAGAACGATGCTGCGAATTGGTACGAGCGGATATAGTTACCCGGACTGGCAGGGATCTTACTACCCATTGGGAATTAAACAGTCCGATATGTTGAGCTATTATGCCGGGGAGTTCAACACGGTTGAGCTTAACTATACCTACTACCGCATGCCCTCTGCTCGCGCCCTAGCTGGCATGGCACGCAGAGTTCCTGATGGGTTTACCTTTACTCTGAAGGCAAATCAGGCTATGACTCACGAGCGCAGTGCTACTCCGACAACCTTTCAAGAATTTTGCACGGCCTTGGCTCCGCTGCAAGACCAAGGCAAACTTGGCTGTATTTTGGCTCAGTTTCCCACTTCATTTCATCAAAGCGATGAGAACCGTGCTTACCTCCACAGCTTCCGTAATTTCATGAATGGTATTCCCACAGTGGTTGAGTTTCGTCATCGTAGCTGGGTCGCAAAAACCGTGTTTGAGTGGCTTTCTGACCTAGAACTTGGCTTTTGCTGCGTTGATCAGCCACAGTATGCAAGCTTAATTCCTCCGATTGCCGTGGCGACAACCCCAATTGCCTATGTTCGCTTTCATGGTCGGAATGCCGCCAAGTGGTGGCAGCACGAGCAGGCCCATGAACGCTATGACTACCGCTACACCGAGAATGAACTCGCTGAATGGGTGCCGAAGCTGCAAAAACTCCAACAGCAGGCCCAGCAGGTATACGTCTTCGCTAACAACTGCTACAAAAGCCAGTCCATTACGACTGCTCGCCACCTTCAGGGACTGATGGGAGTTAATACCAGCACTGTATCCCAGGTACAACTTGAGTTACTGTAGATGCCTTGCTGGATACAGGGCGTTTAAGCGCGATCGCAATTTAATCCTCTTGAAAGAGGAACCCTTGGCCTAACTGAGTTATCTTAGGGAGCAATAACGATAAGCCAGCAACTGATTAAGGCTAGCTTTAATATCTCTTTACCGTGAACTGTACTTCCTTCATAGTCAGTTCTGAAGTAAAAATCAGGAGGAACTATTTATGACGAATGAACCCAAACCTAACGATGCTCAGCCTGGAAAAGGAGCCGCAGGAGACCACTGGGCTGTGCAAACGGCGCAATCGACTGATGTCAATGACCCAAACGAGCGCATCCCCTCGGGAGCTGATGCCAAGCTCAACGAAGATCAAGTTCGGGCAGATGCAGAACAAGAGTTAGCAGAGAGCGGTGATTACCAAACTGCAGATGGTTATCGGTTGGATGAAGCAGGCCAGCTGAACAACTTTGCAATTGAGCCACCCATGTACGTTGAAGAATAATCTAATTTGGATTGTCCCGGGAGTGTTCTGACTGCCTCCCGGTAATGGTCATACCTGAACGAGTAGCCAAAATATACTCTTAGCTATCTGAGCTTGATGAGATTATAGTGACAACGACCTTAGCTCAGGTACGAATTATCTTAGTAGAGCCAGCGGGACCCCTTAACATTGGTGCGATCGCCAGAGTTATGAAAAATATGGGGTTACGTAGGTTAGTGCTGGTGAATCCTCAATGTGATCCTTTAGACAGCAACGCTCGGCAGATGGCGGTTCATGCCATAGATGTTCTGGAGGCGGCCCAACGGGTTGCTACTTTGCCTAGAGCTCTAGAAGGATGTCAGCGGGCGATCGCTACAACAGTTCGAACTCGTGCATCTACGGCTCATTTAGAACATCCGAGAATGAGCTTACCTTGGTTAGTAGAGCCGCTACCTTCAAACACTTACGGTTCTACCCAGGCCGAGCCAGGAGTATTCTCATACCAATCGGCTTTAATTTTTGGTCCAGAAGAGCGGGGATTGAGCAATACTGAGTTGAACTATGCTCAACGATTTGTTCGCATTCCCTCTAACCCAGAGTATCCTTCTCTAAATTTGGCTCAAGCTGTGGCAATTTGCTGCTATGAGCTTTATCAGATCACCCAAGTCAATAGCAACCCCAGCGTAGAGGTGCAAGCTGCGACTGCGGCCAATTCAGATTTGCCAAAGGATCAGCTACCTGAAACACCTAACGAAATTACTCCCGCTTCATTTGAAGTTCTGGAAGGCTACTACCAGCAGTTAGAAGCTGTGCTATTAAAGATTGGTTACCTTTACCCGCAGACTACAGCTAGCCGCATGGAGAAGTTCCGGCGGCTATTTAATCGGTCCCAACTTTCAAGTGAAGAAGTGAGCATGCTTCGGGGTATCCTGTCTCAGGTTACCTGGGCGTTGCAAACAGCTTCAAATCGTCAAATTTGATTCAAAAAATGGGGAAAGTGCTACTAACCGATAGCCAAGAACTGAGAGAGTAGAGTGATTTATCTAGTCTGGTAAATACCTGTTACTAGGCACATAGTGGTTTTCCGTTGTATATAACTTGAAGAATCTCAGGCTGGCTTAAAACTAAAGTGGCAACTGGAGGCTCATCCACCTAAGGTTGTTGTAACTCTGACTTAGCAAGCCCTCAGACTCACTGTAGTTTACTGGTGTACTGTAGTTTACTGGTGTATAGAAGAGGTCATCGTGACGCGAAAATTTGAGCAAACATCAGGTCGGCGGCGTCGCCAGCAGGTTAAACGAAAGCAGGCGCGCCAAGCGGACGCATTCTCGGATTTGCAACGTCACTCTAGATCACAACCTTTTCAACCTGTTCGTTCGAATAATGGTTCGCAGGATAAAACTTCAGTCCGTATGGCCCCGCCACCAAGCTCCCAACGGGTTACTCCGAACCATGTTTCTACAAAAAGTTCCCAAGTGAAGCGACCTCCAACCCAACCTGCTGTAAAGCTGGCAGGAGCAAGACCTCGCAGTCAACCGGTTCAGATTCCTACTCATCGACAAGCCGCCCGTAAGCCGTTTCAAGCCGGGTCGATTGTGCTAGTCTTGCTCCTGCGCTTATTGATCCTTGGCATAGGAGCTGGCGCGATCGCGGGCATCGTCTTCACAATTCGGGGCTTGACAGGTGAGCAACAAGCAACCCGACCCTCAGACGATGAGAGCCGTATAACGTCACCGTCGCCGACCCCTGTAAACCCCTTTGATGCCACGCTGAAACGAGACTTGGAAATGGCCCTGTTGAGGCAGCAGATTCAGGTTCTGGCTGCTGCCCAACCGGGATTAACTCCAGGCATGTTCTTTCTCAATCTCAATACGGGAGCCTTTCTAGACCTGAACGGCACATCTTCTTTTTCTGCAGCCAGCATGATTAAAGTGCCAATCTTAGTAGCCTTTTTTCAAGATGTCGATGCCGGCAAAATTCGCCTGGACGAGCAGCTAATCATGCGCCCGGACCTGATTGCTGGGGGATCGGGGGCAATGCAGTACAAGAAACCTGGTAGCCAGTTTAGTGCTCTAGAAACTGCTACGCAAATGATTGTGATTAGTGACAATACGGCAACTAACTTGTTAATTGACCGTTTAGGCGGGGCAGCAGCCTTAAACCAGCGGTTCCAGGCTTGGGGGCTAACTCAGACAATGATTCATAATTTGCTGGCCGACCTGGAAGGAACCAACACGACCAGTCCTCAAGATTTAACCAAACTCATGACTCTGGTGAGTGAAGGCAATTTATTATCTCGTCAAAGTCGCGATCGCCTGCTCAATATTATGCGGCAGACGGTTACAGATACCCTACTGCCACGGGGTTTAGGAAAAGGCGCAACCATTGCCCACAAAACGGGTGATATTGGTTCCACGGTGGGGGACACTGGGCTGATTGATATGCCAAACGGCCAACGCTACGTGGCAACGGTTGTGGTCAAGCGACCTCACAACGATCCCCGGGCTCAAGAGCTGATTCGACAAATTTCTCGATTGGTCTACAACTACCAGAGCCAACCACCCCTCAGCCCGCCAGGAACCTTAACTGCTCCTGGCATAAACCAAGCTGGGACTAATTCTCCTGCCTCACCGCCGCTAGAGTAAGTAGTCTATCTAGAACCCGCTATGGAATTACCGGATGGCTGGACTGGCTGGTGCCAGCTGATCCAATAACTCCCATATGCGGCTGAGCAAAGGTTCAAGCCCCACACGGGCTACTGCAGAAATAGCAAAAACAGTCTGATGGCTTGCCTGCTGCAGTTGCTCTGTGAGTATTTCTACCTCTCCAGTCTCCAGCGCGTCAATTTTGTTAAGTGCTACAACCTGAGGCCGCTCCATTAAATCATGGCCATAGGCCGCCAGTTCCTGCTGGATCGCTTGGTAAGCGGCAAAGGGGTCGGCAACCGTGGCATCGACCAAGTGCAGCAGCAGGCGGGTCCGCTCCACATGGCGGAGGAAGTCGTGGCCTAAACCTGCACCCGTATGCGCTCCAGCAATTAAACCGGGAATATCGGCAAACACAGTGCCATCTCCCATAGGCCGCCGGACAACGCCGAGGTTCGGCACCAGCGTTGTGAAGGGATAATCGGCAATCTTGGGCCGCGCTGCCGACAAGACTGAAATTAGGGTTGATTTACCGGCATTAGGTAAACCAATAATGCCCACCTCAGCTAATAGCTTAAGTTCCAAACGCAGGGATCGCTCCTCTCCCGGAAGACCAGGTAAAGCATGCTCAGGCGCTCGGTTGCGATTGCTGAGAAAGTGTTTATTCCCCAAGCCACCTTTACCACCCTTTGCCAGACAGAGTGTCTGTTCCGGTTGGGTCAAGTCTCCCAGTAGTTCTCCGGTGTGAGCATCAAAAACCACAGTGCCGCAGGGAACTTCAATGATGCGATCGCGTCCGGAAGCACCTGTAAGATTCTTGGGCCCACCGCGCTGGCCGTTCTCGGCTTGGAATAAGTGGGCGTACTTAAAGTCCAAAAGTGTCTGCAGATGCAGAACCGCCTTGAGGATTACCGACCCTCCATAACCTCCATTGCCACCCGCAGGACCACCAGCAGGGACGTATTTCTCTCGCCGGAAGGCCACAATACCGTCTCCCCCGTCACCTGCTTTGACTTGAATTTCAACTTGATCGATAAACTGCATAGGTCCTAGAAGAGATTGATGGCCAGAGTCTTAGTTTAATCAGAGAAGCTTGAACTGCTACTCAAGCAGCCATTACTGAAATAAATCAGGAGCTTTAAAAATCCTAACAGCCAGATTTGTATTGCAAGTCCAAGTGGTCGTTTCGGCAGTTGATCAATCAAGAGATGGAGCTCTTGATGACTGAGCTGTAATCCTCCACCTCAATGGTAAGCAGTCTAGGATACAATGAAGGCAGTGTCAGGCAGGTGCCCAATGTACCTAACAGCACAAGAGCTTGAAGCCCAGATGCCCAATGGGGCTCAACTCCTCAGCGATGAGCCAGAAATGGAAAGTTCTTTGCACTACCTGCAACTGCTGATGCTGGTGACTTGCCTAGAATGGCTGTGGCGGCAGCGGGAAGACTTTTTTATTGGT